>DATKXO010000427.1:0-13857 GCA_035528995.1 Phycisphaerae bacterium
AGACGGTCTGGGCGTACATGTCGGCGAATTGCTGGGGGGTGATTTCGTTGAGGATGGTGGCGCGGAAAGACTCGTATTCGCCGTGGAGCGTCCCGGCCTGGTCTTCGAGTTCAAAGGCGCGTTCGATGGCGTCGCGAACGACCTTGGCGATGCTGGCCATGCGGGCGGCCAAGTCTTTGGGCGTGGTGATCGTGGGGGTGCGGGCGCTGAGGAAAGCGTTGAAAAGCTCGCTGAGTTGGGCGTCGGCCCCTTGCAACGGCTTGATACGCCCCTTGGCATCGAGGCGAGCCAAAGTAACCTGCATGGTGGGCTGGGCGGCGAGGTAGTAGCGGAACTCCAGGTAGTCGGTAAGGATCAAGTTGGTCAGGCTGGCGAAGTAGCGTTTGAGTTGGTCCGTTTTTTCGGTTTCGTCAAGTGAGACGCCGATGTCCTTGCACTCGATATAGCCGACCGGGGCGCCCTTGATGTTGACGATGAAATCGGGCGCGCCGCAACGGATGCGCTTGGGTTCGTTGGTGGCGGTGATTCTCTTGGCGAAGGACTCGACCAGCGATTGAAAGGCGGGGCGGTAGGTGTGTTCGGTGGCGTCACCGGCGGCGTGGGACTTACGAAGGTCACGAAGGTACTGGTTAATCGACGGCAGCATGAACATCTCCCGGGACGGGGGGCCGCATGTAGTCGATGTACGCGTGCGTGGAGGCGTGGCGGTCCGCGAAGGGGCGCTTGTGCGTGGTCTCGGGCCAGAAGACCTCGTAGTTGCGTTTGCGTGGCATGGGGTCAGTCTATCCGGTAGGCGTGGTGTTGCAAGCGGTGTGCAGGTGCCGCAGGCTCGTCCAGCGAATGCAGCCGTCCGGCAGTGCGACCGAGGAATCAAGCAGGCCACAAAGCAGAGTGCGGACCCGGGCACAGACGTCATTGCTGGCACGCAGTGCCGACCATGCATTGTAAGGCTTTTCGCTTCGGGCGTGCTCACCAAGTAACGCAACTTCGAAGTTCGGAACCAGAGCCACCAGGCGGGCGTGGTTGAAACCTGGGGGACGGGAATCCCGGTTAACCGGGATGGGGGATGGGGGGCGGGGGGCAAACGGCGTGGGCCGGTCGCTGACGCTCCCGGTACTGATGGGGGGCGGCGGGGGGGGTCCTGCGTGGGACGCCGGGGTGTTCGGGTTTCTATTCTTCTTTCGCCCCTTTGGGGCTTGGACGGGGTAGGTGGCTGATTTCCAGGGGCTTACGCCCCTGGCTACTGACTGGCGCCGCTCCGCGGCTAGGTGTTTCACGGGTTGGGCGGTTTCCACGGGTTGCGCTTCGCCCGCCTTCCGGCGGGTGGGCTTTGCCCATGCTGACCGTCGGCCCCACCAACTGAAGTTGGTGGCAAAGGCCGGTCGGCTGAAGCCGACCAATGGGGCGTTCGGGCTGCCGGACGTGGTTAAAACCTAGGGGGCGAAAATCCCGGTGAACCGGGATGGGGGGTGTGGGGCGGCGGGGGGCAAAGGGCGTGGGGCGATCGGTGACGCTCCACGGGTCAGGCTCAATGCCCCATGCCACCTATGCACCGGTTGGAAACCGGTGCCACACAGCCAATCTGATCGGGGCGGGCCGGGTGGTGCGGGGTCGGGCGGCGGGGGAGACCGGCTGGAAAGCCGGTCCCACATAGCATATGAGGAGGTGAGCCAGGGGGATTCGCGGGACGGTGCATCAAGATGCACGCTACGGGCTGGGTCCGCTTCCTGACGGGCGCGGCTCGGAATGAGGGTGGTTGGTTCCGCTTCCTGATCCCGAGAATCGGGACGGCTCGGAATGAGGGCGGTTGGAAACCGGGGGCACAAGCCTTCCGCTTCCTGACGGGCGCGGCTCGGCCTTCCGCTTCCTCACGGGCGCGGCTCGGAATGAAGGCGGTTGGTTCCGCTTCCTGATCCCGAGAATCGGGACGGCTCGTTGGGTGGGGCGTCCGGGCGGGCTGCCGACGCCGTTGGGACGGGTTCCGTTCGCGGGTCGCAAGGGCGACAGTCGGTCCGTTTGAGTCAGGAAGCACAACACCTCCGTTCAGGCGCGAGGCCCGAACGGAGGTGCTGGTTACTACGTTCTGATTCTCGCCCACTCGTTGCGGCCGACGCGCCGTGGCTACTTGGTGGCCTGCATCTGGTGCCGCACGCGCGTCTCCAGGTGGAACAGGTCCTTGGACATGGCCTCGAACTGGACCAGATCGCCCATGGAGGAGACCTCCTCGACCTGCTCGTCCACGTACCACTGCAGGAAGCTGCGGGTGGCGTAGTCCTTCTCCTTGTCGGCCAGGGCCACCAGGTCGTTGATCATCTTGGTGACCTTGATCTCGGCGTCGAGCGCCGCCTTGAGGATGGTCTTGGCCGAGGTCAGGTCCGCCGCCGGCTTGGGGATGGCTTCCAGCGCCACCGTGGCGCCGACCTCCAGGATGTACTTGAGCAGCTTGGTGGCGTGCTCGCGCTCCTCGGCCGACTGCCGGTAGAAGAACTGGGCCAGCGCCTTGAGGCCCATGGCGTCGAACGCACAGGCCATCGCCATGTACTCGTGCGAAGCGCTGAACTCCGCGGTGACCTGCTTGTTGAGCTTGGCGTTCATTGCGGCGGAAATCATCGTGGCCATTAGCGTTACTCACTTTTGCAAGAGGGACCGGATTACGTGTCAATCAAACGGAGCATTGTAGTCACCGGAGCCGCCCGTGGCAACGCGACGACAACCCTCGACCGGTGCTATGGTTACGGCGAGTCGGCGCCCTGGAGTCGCTGCCGGGCCGCCGCCGGCAGCCGCCAGGCGGAATCGAAGACCGGCCCCCGCGGCCGAAGCCGTTCGCCCTTCGGACTTGCGTCCCGGGCAACCTCCGGCGCGTCGGTCCACGGCAACAGCTCTCCGTCGCGACGGAGCAGGATCACATCCTCGACGGGCTCGGGGTTGAGATACGGCGGGGTGAGCGCCATGCCGGCCAACCGGCCCACCGCGCCCGGCCGACCGGAGCAGATCACGATGTACCGGTCCGGCACCAGGGGGTTGGGATAGATCATGACGAACGCCGCCAGCGACTCGGCCAAGGGTTGGCCGTCCAGGTACACCCGACCCGCTTCAGCGTGCAACGGCACCTTGCCCACCAGGTCAGCCAACAGGGGGTGGTCGGTTGTATCACCGATGCAGATCAGGTGCGATCGCTGCATCAACTCCTGCGTAACCTGATCGGCCGGGATCATCGGAACGTCGCCGGCGGTCAGGCGGTTCGTCCAGTCGAAGGCTTGATCCGCGGCCGCCGCCCAGGCCCGGTTGCGTTCGGCATCGGTCGGGTTGGCCACGGAGACTACGAAGGAATCGAACAACACGTCCTGAATCGGACCGGACAGACCCCGGCGCTTGATGCGCTCCCCTTCGGCTCCGCCGGGCAGCCGGATCGACCAGCCGCGGTCGGTCTGCGTGCCGGCCACTTGTTGATTGTTGACCACGAACGGCGACGTGCCCGCGTTGCCGAAGAACTCGGCGGGCGGGTCCAGCACCAGATGGCCGACGTTCTCGGTGTGGACGAAGACCCGGCTCTCACCGGGTGGGACGAAGACGTCCACAAACGCCGGTGCCGCGGGGTCGATCATCGACTCGATGGACGCCCAGTAGGCCCGCTGGTGCCGCAGGGTGTGCGTGCGAAAGCCGATGCGCCGCGGCCGGCCGACCCGGCGCTGCAGGCCGATCCAGCCGTAGAGTTCCTTTCCGCTCAACGGGTCCGACCAGATGTTGTGCTTGCCCTCGGGTATTTCGATGTACTGGACAGGGATATCAGCCTTTCGCAGGGCGGCCACCATGTCCCGCGACTGTTCCACCGGAACGATCGGGTCCCTGGCCCCGTGGTACACGCGGACGGGTACGTGGCGCAGGTTGACCGCCAGGTCGGGCTCGCCCCCGCCGCAGAACAAGGTCGCACTGGCCCATAGGTGCGGGTACCGGCAGGCCAGCCGCCATCCGGCGAAGCCACCCAGCGAGAGTCCCACCAAGTGCACGCGGTCCGGGTCCACCACGAAGTGCGTCTGCACGTCGGCGATGGTTTCCAGGACGTCGCGCTCGGCCAGGGAGTTGATCGACCAGCTCCCGCGCATCAGGGGGAAGACCACGATGAAGGGGATCTCCGACCGGGCGCCGAGCACCGGGACGCTGGCGTTGATCGAGGTGGGCGCTTCCCAGTCCTTGCCCTCACCACTGCCGTGGAGAAAGACGATCAGCGGCCAGGCTTCGTCCGGCCGATCGCCCTGGCCGGGCGGCAGCCACAGCGCGTAGTCGATCGCCGCCCCGTCGATGCTCGAGACGTAGGTGCGCTTGACGAGTTGTCCCTGAGCAGGCATGTCCGGTTCCTGACCCAGTGCGCCGGCGGCACTCCAGCTCGAAAGGCCGGCAAGAACGACGCCGATCCAGGTGGGGCCTATGGCGCTTGATGAGTTCATGTCGATTCCGTGGCCGCGTCGGCGGCGTACGGGTCTTCGCAGGGCTCCGTTGCCTGTCGGGAGTGTAACCGAATGGGCCCGGAGGGAGGTCAGTCGGTGTCGTCTGACTTCGTCGAACCTCCGGCGGCATCCTCCTGAATGACCAGCCTGCCGGATTCGACCAGCCGTTCGAGCACCTTATAGATGTCGGTTCTGGAATCTGCTTCGTGATAGCCCGTGCCGACGACCAGGACTGAAAGCTCGCCCTGGTCGATTCGGTAGACGACACGGAACCGGGAATAATGGCAGGAGTACAGTCCGCGAAGTCGCCCCCTGAGCGGTTCTCCCTTCTTGTCCGGTTCGACCTCGAGACCCCGGATCAGGTCACGGATGGTCTGGTACGTCTTCTTGCCGTACCGCTTGCCGATCCGCCGAAGATCATTCTTGGCGCTTGCGGTGATGCGTACGCGGAAGAGCCGGCTCGACACCGCCTACTCCTCATTGCGGAACTCCGCGTCAAGCTCGGCGAAGGCATCGGCCGCGTCCTGTACGCGTCCCGCCTCGACATCGGCCAAGCTCCGACGGATAGTCCGCAGCAGGTCCTGGTCTTCCAGCACGGCAATTGTCTCTTCCAGCGCCCGAAGCTCGCGCACGCTGATCAGGTACGCCCGGTCCTCGCCGTGCTTTCTGATCAGAACCCGACCCCGATCGACGTTCTCCAGCAGATCCGCCGATCTGTCCCGCAATTCGGATGCTGACACCGCATGTTCCGGCACGGACTCCCCCCTTTTCTCACCAGGCGGCACGCGGGCCTGGCCCCAGGGGCCTTCGCCCTGCGCAACCCGCTGGCAATGAGATTCTAACATAGTTTCTGTAGAAAGTCCATGTATCGACTCGTCTTTCTACCAAAATCTTGTACATTTCTGCGCCGTCCTCGTTGCCCAAGCCTGAGCGGTCAAACATCGGATCGACATGCCCCGGCTGAGCCAAGGGAACGTGCTTTGAGCCCGCCCGACCCGCCTGCGGCGCAACTCCCACCCCGAACGCAGGACGTCCGGAACCGCCCCGACCCAGGGCGCTCGCATCACCGGCCATCGATAATCCATGTTCGGAATGATCGGCCTGCTGGGTGAAGCCGAGTCGCAACGACCGACTGTCTGTGGGTCGGTGGCTTCGATGCCGGCCGGACGGTACGATGCCCCGCGTCGACCGAGAGGCGTTGACGGCATCCCACCGCGCGTCCGCGGCGACCACGGAAAAACGGCGAATGGCAACGGCATTGGTCACGGGGGCGGCCGGCTTCATCGGCTCGCACGTCAGCGAGGCGCTTCTGGGCGCCGGATGGCGGGTGACCGGTCTGGACTCCTTCGACGAGTATTACGACCCGCAGGTCAAGCGCCGCAACCTGGCTGCATGCCTGGAGAGCGACCGGTTCAGGCTGGTCGAGGGCGACATCCGCGACGCCGAGTGTGTGGCGGCGGCCAGTGACGGGGTCGACGCGATCGTCCATCTGGCGGCGCGGGCGGGGGTCAGGCCGTCCATCGAGCAACCGCTCGTGTACGCCGACGTGAACTTCAACGGCACGGGCGTGCTGTTGGAGGCGGCCGCCAAGGGCGGCATCGGGCGATTCGTGTTCGCCAGCAGCTCGAGCGTGTACGGCAACAACAAGAAGGTGCCTTTCAGCGAGTCGGACCGCGTGGACCACCCCATCTCGCCCTACGCGGCGACCAAGAAGGCCGGCGAGCTGCTGTGCCACACCTACCACCACCTCTTCGGGATGGACGTGACCTGCCTACGCTTCTTCACGGCGTACGGCGCCCGGCAGCGCCCGGACCTGGCCATTCACAAGTTCACCCGCCTGATCGAGGCCGGCGAGCCCATCCCGGTGTACGGCGACGGCAGCATGATGCGGGACCACACCTACATCGACGACATCGTCGACGGCGTGATGGCCGCGATCGAGCGGTGCAAGGGATACGAGATTTACAATCTGGGCGGGTCTCGGCCCATCGCCTTGAGCGACCTGATCGCCGCGATTGAAGAGGCCCTGGGCAAGAAGGCGGTGATCGACCGCCTTCCGCTACAGCCGGGCGACGTCGAGCGCACTTTCGCCGATCTCACCCGGGCCCAACGCGACCTGGGATACCAGCCCCGGACCGACCTGGCGACCGGGCTGAAGGTGTTCGTGGAGTGGTTCCGCCGGACAAACCCTTAGCGCCCGGCGCTCGTAAAACAAGCGGCGCGGGAGCGGAATCGTCATCCGGCCCAGCCCGGCCGGCTTCCGAACCCACGCGGAACAAGCGAGGAACCTCATGAAGGCACTGATCACCGGCGGGGCCGGGTTCATCGGATCGCACATGGCCGAACGCCTGCTGGAGACCGGCCACGAAGTCACCGCCCTGGACAACCTCAGCACCGGCAGCATGGCCAATCTGGCCGGCGTGCTGGACAACCCGCGCTTTCGGCTGGTCTACGACGACGTGCGCAATTCCGACACCGTCCACCTGCTGGTCGAGCAGTGCGACGTGGTGTTCCACCTGGCGGCCGCCGTGGGGGTCCGCCTGATCGTGGACCAGCCGGTGCACACCATCGAGACCAACATTCACGGCACGGAGGTGGTGCTGTCGGTGGCCAACAAGTTTCGCAAGAAGATCCTGCTGGCCTCGACCAGCGAGGTGTACGGCAAGAGCGAGAACGTCCCCTTCCGCGAGGACGACGACACCCTGCTGGGCTCGACCCGGTTCTCGCGGTGGAGCTACGCCTGCTCGAAGATGATCGACGAGTTCCTCGGCCTGGCCTACTACCAGCAGTTCGATCTGCCGGTGGTGGTCTGCCGGTTCTTCAACACGGTCGGGCCTCGGCAGACCGGGCAGTACGGCATGGTCATCCCGCGCTTCGTCGAACGGGCCATCAAAGGCGAGCCGCTGTCGATCTACGGCACGGGCCGGCAGTGCCGCTGCTTCGCCTACGTGGGCGACGTGGTCGATTGCGTGATCACACTGATGAACAAGAAGGACATGGCCGGGCGGGTCTACAACATCGGCTCCACCGAAGAGATCTCCATCGAGGCGCTGGCGGACCGGATCATCGAGATGACCGGCGGGCGCAGCGACAAGAGGTTCATCTCCTACGAGGAGGCCTACGGTCGCCCGTTCGACGACATGATGCGGCGGGTCCCCTGCCTGGATCGGGTGCGGGAGGCGGTGGGCTACGAACCGAAAACCAGCCTGGATGAGATTCTGAGGCAGGTCATCGCCGAGAAGCGTGAAGTGCTGGGATTGAGCCGCGGGTAGCCGCCGGCCGGCGGCACCCTACTCGTCGCCCTCGGATGGTGCGCCCTCGGGCAACTCGACGCGGAAAAGACAACCGACCGGAACATAGCGATAGCCGGCTTTGGCCGCCCACTTGGGCACGTATCCGGGGCGGTCGCTGGCCGAGTACACCAGACCCTGCTCGATGTACGGGCCTACGTTGTGGACGCGGATTCGGGGTCGATCCCACCAGGGCTGGGGGTATTTCGGGTTGACCAGCCTGACGTCACGGCGGAGGGCGTCGCGCTGCTGGAGGTATTCCAGCGGGCGGCGCGGCGTGGTATCGATGAACAGCACCGCCTCGGGCGGTAGAAGTGCAAAGACCTCGCGGGCGTAACGCTCGGCCCCATCGTACCCGGTCCGCCAGGGCGTCAGGAACCACCGGTACGGCTCGCGGTAGCGTATGTGGCGCAAAACCACGGACGGTGACCCGCCGGCGAACCTTGCGGCCAACGATGGTGCGGCGGCGTAGACGACCGGACCGACGATCGACAGCAGGACGACCACCACGCGGACGGGCAACGACCCATAACGTTCGAGCCACCAGTCCAGCCCCACCGCGGCGAATAGGGCCGCGAACACGTAGCTGTGCACCAGGAAGGTGTACTGATCCGGGACGCTGTACCGGGCGGCAAAGACCAGGAACGTCGCGCCCGCCACCGTGAAGAACAGCCACGTGCCCGACGATCCTGCCCGGCGCAGCCGCCACCAACCCGGCACGGCCAGCAGGATCAGCGGCGTGGGGAAGTTCAAACCGACGTAGGCGACCAGCCGCAATACCAGGTTGGCGCTGATCGTGGTGTTCAACACGTCTTGCGCATGCCGGCCCAGGAAGATCGACCGCGCGGTCTCGGCCAGGGCGTTCGCTTCGCGGTACTCGGCCACCGCCAGCAGCAACAGTGGAACGCAACCGACCACCCACGCAGCGGCGGTCGCGACCAGGGACCGGACCCGGGGCGTCGGTATCGTCTTCCACCTCCGCGCGGCCAGGACCACGTAGGCCGGCCAGGTCAGCAGGGCGAAGTTGTGCGTGGACCAGCCGACCCCGTTGGCCAACCCGACCAATACCAGCCACCCCAGCCGACCCGTCCGGGCAAAGCACACCACACAGATCAGCTCGAACGACAGACACATGGTGGAGAAGGTCATGACCTCGGCCACCGCGGCGAGCTGCCACAGCGTGTGGGACAAGGTCAGCAACGCCACGGCGCAGGCCAGGGCCAAGCGGCGTCGAACGAAACAGGCGGCCAGCCAGGCGAAATTGGCTACGGTAATCACGCCGGCCAGAGCGGACACCAGGTTGGCCGCCCAGGCGGCATCCACGTGCAACGCCCGATAAAGGCTCCAGGCGACTGCGTAGTAGGTCGGGTGCGATCGGGCTATCGCCCCGGTGTCGCGAAACTGGCCCAGTAGAACACGGATCTGGGCATCCCCGGAATCGCCCCACAGCAGGCCGGGGGCCATGGTCGGCAGGTAGACCGCGGCGGCAAAGACCAGACCCAACAGCCACGCCCGCCGCGCGGAGAGTCCGCCCGCCGCATGGGCCGGCGTACCTCCTGCCGGGGCGCTCTGGTGTTGTTCAGCTGACATGGGCACAGGCCAACCGCTCGGCGCCCTGCCGGCGGTTGCAGGATGAGGGTTCCGAGTCGCCGCCCGGCGTCAAGAATCAGCTATCGGAGCCGGGCGGGGGCTCGGCCCGCATCATACCGGCGACGGCGATCACCGTAAGCGTTGCCGCCCCGACCAGCACGCACAACGGCAACATGTAGCGCGTCCGTAACCAGATCGAGACGCAGCCGACCAGGGCATAGAAAGCGGCCAGGCTGTAGCTGATGATTACCACTCGCTTCACCGACAGGCCGCGGTCCACCAGTTGGTCGTAGAAGTGGCTGCGGTCGCCGGCAAAGATCGACCGTCCGCTGCGCCAGCGGCGGACCACGGCCAGGGCGGTGTCGGTAATCGGCAGGGCGAAGACCATCAGCCCACCGAGGAACCAACGAAAGATGCCCTGCTCGGCGAACAGCACGATCATGATGCCGCAGTTGAAGCCCAGCAGCGTGCTGCCGGCGTCGCCCATGAAGATCTTGGCAGGGTTGAAGTTGAGCGGCAGAAAACCCATAGCCGCCCCGAACATGGCGATGGCCAGCACCAGGCGCACCGGATCGCCGGATCCGCTGTATTGCCACACCGCCAGATGGGTGGCCAGGAGGAAGAAGCCCAGTGAGATGATCCCGGTCACCCCGGTACATAGCCCGTCCAGCCCGTCGATCAGGTTCGCGGAGTTGCACGCCCCCAGAACGATGAACACGGCGATGATGAACGAGACCGGCACCACCACCACCGAAGGAGCGTGAATCCCCACGGGCTGCAGCAGCGTGTCCACCAGTTCGGAGCCGATCCCGGTGCTCAACAGAACCGCCGCGGTAATGAGTGTCCCCAGAGCCAGCCGAAGCTTCGGCGAGATGCTCCGCACATCGTCCAGCAGCCCGACCAGCGAGATGGCGATCCCGCCCAGCATGACCGGCAGCAGGAGCCGCCAGTCGACCGTCCGGCGGGCCATGGCCACCACCAGGGGCACCGTCCACCCCAGGCAGATAGCGGTTCCGCCCAGATAGGGCGTCGGCCGGGCGTGGGGCTTGAGCGTCAGATCCGGAACGTCCATCACGCCGAGCCGGTGGGCCACCCGGGCGGCCACCGGGGTGGCGAACACCGTCACCACAAAGGCGATCAGACCGTACGCCTGGTAGCTTCTCAGGATGTCGAGGAACCGGCTCATCGAGGTGGGCAGTATAGCAGAAGCTCGCGGCCGACGGGCCGGGACGGGTCAGTTGGCGCGATCGGGTCCGTCAGCCTCGACGAGCACCTCGAGCGCCCGGGCGGCCAGCGTGTCGCGGCTGAAGCGCTCGAGGGCCAGCTTGCGGGCCCGGCGGCCCATGTCCGCCCGGCGGGCCGGGTCCGACTTCAGTTCGCTCAGCCTGGCGCGGAACTCGGCGTTGTCGCCCATCCGACATCCCAGGCCCGCGCCGGCGGTCTCGAGAACATCCCGCTGCCAGCCGCCGTAGTTGAGCACCACCGGTTTGCCGGCGCTGAGGGCGTCGAAAAGCTTATTGGCGCTGTTGTGTTCGAGGATGGGTACCGGGGCAAAGGTTACCAGGGCCAGATCGGCAGCAGCCAAAACCGCCGGAAGGTCACACTTGGGGATGCCGCCCGGGAACTGCACGTTGGTCAGGCCCAGTCCGCGGCAGCGGGCCTGCAGGCGGTTTCTCTCGCTGCCCTCACCCACCAGGACGAACAGCCAGTCGGGATCGCCGCGGAAGTGGTTGGCCGCTTCAATGATGGCGTCCAGCCCGTTGGCCGGGCCCATCGCCCCGATGTGAACGCACACGAACCGATCCACCCAGTGACGCTGGTGGCGTACAGCCGACCCGTCCACGTCGGGACGGAACCGATCGGTATCACAGCAGTTCGGTATGGTCACCACGCGCTTGCCGGGCGGCGCAGCCTGTCGCACCGCCGCCTCCATGCCGGGCGACAGGGCCACGACAGCCTCCGCCCGGCGATAGATGGCCCGTTCCAGGGCGGTAAGCAGCCGGATGGCCAGCCGGTTGCGGATCACGCCCATCTGGATAGGAATGGCCGGCCAGACGTCCCGGACCTCGAACACGTAAGGCCAGCGCCGCAGCAGCTGCCCCACCATAGCCGGGATGCCCACGGTCAGCGGGGTGCTCGTAGCGTAGATCAGATCGACCGCCGGCAGGCGCAGGACCGTCCAACTGGCCAGCACCATGAAACCGACAAACGCCCATACTCGCTGGGCGAAGCCCATGGCCTGCCGGTAAGGTACGTTCAGGACGATCACCTCGATCCCTTCGATCTCGAGGCGTGACACCAGGCCCCGGCGCTGTGGCCCCAGGTCTCCCGGCGTCAAATGGGCTGTGCTGGTCAGCAAGGTGACGCGATGCCCGGCGGCTACCCAGCGCCTGGCGAACTCGTAGGAGCGGGTACCCGTTCGGCCCCGCGGTGTGGTGAAGTATTGGTGGAGGTATAGGATGTGCATGACTACCCCTGGGCGGCCGGATGTAGGGCTCGCGCCGTCAGGCCGCACTTGCGGCCACCGCCGGCCCGGTTCGAAGGCCGCAGGCTACCGGCTGATCGCCATTTCTGCGACACTCACCAACCCGGCCGGTGACGGCAGCGGCGGCCCCGGCTCGGCGGGCGGCCCTAGACCGGCCGGGCCACGAAGTCGTAGGAAACGGTACACAACTCGTCGGTGCTGAACCCCGTGAATTCCGCGTCGAGTTTCAGCGCGTGCAGAGCTTCCTTCGATCGCGGATCCACGTTGTTGTGCTCAGCGATGATCGAGAAGCCGGCCTGCTCGGCCATCCGGCGGTATTGCGGCGCCCGCAGTCGGTTCTGATAATGAAGACCGTTTTCACCCCAGAAGCTCCAGCGGCGCCGAGAGTACCGCAGGAAGTTGATTCGAGTGATGGTTCCGTCGAAGCTGCTGAAATGGTCGCCCGGGTCAACGCGGTGCACCATGACGCCGCCCTGGGGGTTGAGTACGCGATGGGCTTCGCCAAACAAGGCCTCGATCACGAGCGGCGGAACGTGTTCGAGCACGAGGTTGCTGAAAACCACGTCCACGGATCCCTCGCCCAGGCCGGTCTGGCGGGCATCCGCCGGAGCACGGTAGTCCAGCCGCATGATCCGCATTACCTCTTCCATACGCTCGACCGCCACCAGTTCGGCCCAGCGCCGGCGAACGTCAGCCTCGCACGACGGACGGGTGGCCGCGATCTCATCTATCCAATCGCCGAACTGCTCGAGCGCCTGACGAAACAAAGCCTCCTTGAGGTACCGATTCAGGTCATAAGTGATGCACCGGGCAGCGCCGCAGAGGTGAAGGTACGTCGGCACTACGGGAGCCCAACCGGTGCCGATCTCAACCATCGTCTTTCCCGCCGGGTGCACGCCCGCCTCGCCCAGCAGCTCCAGCAGGCGCGCCGCGCTGTGCACGCGCGTGTCGATCTTGAACTTGCGGAACGCACCGAGTCGGCGCTGCAACAGGTAGTGCGCTCTTCTGCCGCCTGGGAGCGATGCCAGTGTCTTCTGCACCAGGGCCTTGATCCGCCAGTCCATGTTTCAGCGATCCCCCACGTAGCGCGCAGGCGCACGGTCTACGGAGCGCCGGGCACGTCCGAGGTCGGCGGCAGCTACGGCATCTCGTCGGCCGGGCCGATGCCGGTGATGAACTCGACGCTCCGCCGGACGGTGTTCTCGTTGGCCCGAGGATGCAGCGGCAGGTTGACCACCTCGCTGCAAAACCGCTCGGCTACAGGGCACATGCCGGGGTGGTAGTCGTAGGCCTCCATCGGCGTCTCGATGGGGTGCAGCGGGCACTCGAACCAACTGCCCAGCTCGACCCAGTAGCGGGCGGCGGTTTGCAGGGCTCGCTGCTTGTGCCGCGCGCGAACCTGGTAGCGTACCAACAGCGGGTCGATACCGTCAGGCAGCGTGGGCATCGGCCAACCGGGCTCGCCCAGCAGGTTGTCGTACAAGTGGGCCATCCGGCGGCCGTGTTCGATGCCTTGCTCGATCCGGCCCAGTTGCCGTCGGCCCGCCCGTGCCTGGTGTAGCGGGCAATGGCGCGTCCCAGACCAGCACCCACCGTGACCTTGGCTTTCTTGTATCCCCGGCGGCGAAGCTCAGCCACAAACGCCTCCATTAGCTCGTCAGCCACTCCGCAGCCACGCATCGCACCATCCACCACGGTCGAAAGCAGTTCAGCCTGCGGTAGCTTCTTGTCCAACTTGCTCGGATAGAATACTACCTCGGCAACCCGGTGCATCATGGGCCAGCTCAACACATGACGCAGTAGAACGCCTAGCAGTGGCCAACCGTGCTGGGTGACAACACTACGACAGATGGCCTTCAGTCCGAATCTGTCATTCTTGCGAAAACGGACAACGCCACCATAGCATGATCGGCAGAAGAAGAGCAAGTCCAAGTGTAGCGTTTCAGAGCAAGTGAGACAGTCGGGCGTTCTGGTATAGTGACGGTTTCGGGGGTGCCTTGAGGGGGGAACCGGAGTTCCCAGGTTCCCCCCTCAAACTCCCCCCTCC
>DATKXO010000428.1:0-4815 GCA_035528995.1 Phycisphaerae bacterium
TCGTCGTAGATGTGCGTGAACACCACACGGCTGCCCGCCGTCCCCTGAAGGTCCAGCGTCCCGGACACCACCATGTCCTGGGAAGTCCCAAACTTCACCACCACCCCGGGCTCAATCGTCAGCGTCCGCGTCGAGGGAATCACGAGGTCTTGGGTGACGTGGTAGACGTTACCCGATGTCCACGTCGTCGAGGCAGCAAGCGTACCGCCGACCACAATCGGCGTCGGCGTCGCATCGAGGGCAGCAAACGAGAATACGTAATCAGAGCCGATACGGCTGCCGTCTGCTGCCCATGCGTCGTGGGTAACGGTGACGGTCACCACCTCCCCGGGGGAGAAATCCACATCTGGGTTGACCGTCAACGTCGTCCCACTGTAGGGGTATGTGCCGTCATGAGCGCCGCTCACGGACCCGACAACCGTGATTGTCGATGCGTTCAGCGTCGTATGGTCCATCGGCTTGTTGAAGTCGATCCGGATGTTGGCATCGTGTGCCACCATTGGCCCGCCATCGATGGGATCTACACCGACCACATAAACTCGGTCCGGGAACGCTCCAAAGCCCTGGATGTGGTACTCACCAGCCTCGTCCACGAAGATGAAACCGTATTCGTGGAGCTGCCCAGCCACACCGACAACTGTGACGGAATAGACACCGTTGTCGGCCGTTCCATCGACGAGCATCATGTCGTAGTACTGCTCGCTGTCCACGGCTAGGCGCGCGATTTGTGGCGCCTGACCGGGATTCGAGTAGTCGACCATGAACGTGAGCGAGTCGTGTGGACCGGGATACGGGCTCATCCAAGGGTTGGTCAACGCGCCCGATTCGTAGTTGTGCGTCTGAGTGGGCTCGGTGGCGCTACCGGACTGCGAGAGGAAATCCCAGGAGGCGATGGTCCAGTTGAAGAGGTCGATCTCGCCGCTAGGCCCGAAACCCCAGAATGTGCTGTAGCCGGCCGCACCGGAGATGGTTAGCTCGCCCGGGGCGGAATGGGACCAGCCTAAGCCGCTGACGTATTCCGATACAAGCCCCTGCGCCAGTGTTCCGGTTACGCTCGCCTCCACCGTGCCAGCCCCCAACAATGCATCGACACCGACGGTGCCCGTGATCCCGGCAGTGAGAGCGGGGGCGGCCTTGAACTGCTGGAGGCCCAGCCCGCCGTCCGTAATCGTCGGGATTAGCTCGATCACGTGGTCGTGGCCGGGAGCAGTTCCAAAACCTACTGTCGCGCCCACTTCGACGAACGCGTCAAGTACCCCTGGAGCGACGACCCCCACGAAGGACAGCAGGGGTATCCGTGCCTGGAACAGCGGCATCGTGATGGTCAGGCTCGGGTCCATCCACAAGTTGCCGCTCACACCATCCAGAAGCAGGCTGTTGTCGAAGTGGGGATTGATTTCCGCCCCGTAGGCGACGCTGCCTTCAATGTGGACAAGCCCGATGTTCATCTCGTAGGGCACGCTGTCGCTGGCGTTGAAGCTGATGGTCTTCTCGAAGACGCTCTCGTCGAGGACTTCGGCCGAGAGGGTCAGTTCGTAGCCACTGGACGTGACGATGCCGGAGGGGGAGGACACGAGGTCAAAGGTCGACTGGGCCAAGAAGCCCGTGTGCTTGTTCGCCAGGTCGAACAGCGGTTCTTGGATGCCGGGGATGCGGAAGACCCAGTCGGCAGGGGTGTCGAAACCGAGGTCGAGGTGCGTGACGGTTACGTCGAACGAATAGCCGCTGGCCCAATCCCAGGAGACACCGAACTCGGCATCCATTCCGGGGTCATCAGAGTAGAACCACGTGGGCATCAGCAGGATGTCCACGGGTAGCCCGTCAACATCGGATCCACCCGGCCCTGTCGCCGTAACGGTCAGCGGGTCCGCCGTCGTGGCGCCGGTCATGTTAAAGGTGGCCGACCAACCGTCCGCCGCGTTGGAGTCGAGGAAGGTCATGCCCCCCACGTTGAAGCGCACGGACGAGGTCGTGCCGCTCACCTGAGCGGTGAACGACTCCTGGACCTGCGGCAAGTCGGCACCGGCGATGAAGCGGAAGTCCGGGTGGGTGGCCTGTATGCCCAGGATCTCAGGTGCGCCATCGAGCAGCAGCCTGGGCTCCAGCGGCTCAAAAAGAGGCCAACCTCCGCACGCGGCAAGTGACATGGTACGCATAACTCCCCCCTTCGATACAACCCTCAGAAATGGCAGGACGGCCGGCCCGCCTTCAGACGGGGCCGGCTCGTGCAGCACACTATATCACAAGTTTTCGGAAAGTCAAATATTATGTAGGGACGCAGGGTCGCCGGCGACCGGTACAGGCCTCTGACACCGACGCCGAGGGGGATGGCATGGCGGTCTCCGCGCAGAACCGCCGCGTTGCGGGAGCGGCCGCGTCAAAGGTCGCCGCCCTGTGCACAGCCGCCTGCGCACGTCGACCCCGTGCCGGCGTCAAGGCGTGCCCCTCAGGATCCGGGCGGCGAGGTCGCTCTGGCCGACCTGCCAGGCCGCGCCGGCCTTGGCATCGGCCACCAGTTGACGGACCAGCGGTTCCGCGACGGCGGCCGAAACCTCACCGAGGTCGGTCTCCTCGATGGGCTGAGCGGCAGCGGCTCCTGCCTGAGCCTTCACGCCTTCTCGCCTCCCGCCTTTGCCCCGTCCGCGCGGCAGGTCGGACACCGCCTCGTTGTACGCCTCTACGAGGATGGCTGACGTCTTGGTCGCCTCGGAGAGGCTTTCGGCCGTGCCGGGGAAGAGGACCGGATGCCCGTCGAAGTACCGGCGGCTGACGATGTTCACCGCGTGCCGGACCAGCGATACCTGTGCCGCGAACGCGACGATCTCGCTACGGACGTCCGACAGAGTGAGACCGCGGCGGCTGAGAGTGGCCTCCCTGTTGCCTCCTGCCTCTGGCCGAAGCACGGCAACCTCAATGCCGCGGGCGCACAGGGCGGCCGCCCACGTGAACTCCTTAACCTTTCGGGTCACCGACCGGTTCGTTTCGCCGACGAGGGACAGCAGGAACAGGATGTCCCGCGCCGCATCGCGGGCCCGGCTCTCGACCGCCTCGCGCGGGTATCCCCTCAGGCGTTTGCGTGTCGCCTCAGCCACGGCCTCGGTCAACCGGGTGCCCGGCCACTCCGATACGGGCTCGTCGAACATCTGCCGGCAGTAGGCCTCTGTGGAACCGGCCTCCAGGGCCTCGTCCAGCCACTGCAGAACCCGCTGCTTCGGCGTCAGGTCGGCTTCGACCTTGGCCAGACGTCTGTGGGCCGTTCTCATGACGTTCTCCCCAGGACCGGCTCCGACCCCACCGTCTCCTCATCCAAGTCGACGTCGAAGAGCGTCTCCGGCATGCCCTGGCCCTTCATGAGCGTCTCGAGTTCGGCCAGCCGCTTCTCGATGTCGCCTTGTTCCAGGGCCCTTAGGAGCGTGGCCGCCAGGTAGCCCACGGCGTTGGCCACCTTCGGGTCCAGTTCACCGCGACGGACCTGGTTGATCGTGAGGCCGAGGAGTGCGATCACGTCGGCCATGGACGACAGTGGCACGGCGGGTGTTTCTGGCGGTAGGACCCTCGTCTTGCCCACCCGGCCGCCGGCGCTCTGGGCAGCCATACGCTCCTCGGCCTTCGCAGGGTCGTGGACGAAGCAGTAGTCTGACCCGGTCAGGGCCGCGGCTCGGCATGGCGTGCCGTCGGCCTTGGTCTGCACGCACTGGCGTGGTTGGCTACGAGGCATCGCGATCCTCCCCCGGTTGTGTCCCCCGGACGTCATCCCCCTCCGACCCGTCCTGAGGCCTTGCCGAGTCGAAGAACCACTGCCGCCCCTTCTCAACCTGCTGTTCGAAGGCCAGCCGGTCGGACTGGATGAGGTCGGCCGCTCGCCGCAGCAAGGGATGGCCCAGACGGTGGGCCCACTCGCGGAGCACATCGGCCTCAATGCACTCGCGAGCCGCCTCGAACTCGGCGTTCAGGGACTCGTGCTCTGAGGCGCCTTCGCCGGGCGGCCAGCCCTCGTCCTCCGCCAGACCGTGTGCCCTGCGGATCGCCGCAAAGCGGTCGTGGAACCTGGCCGAGTAGACCTCCTGGATTTGTTCCTCCCCGGGCCCCCAGTCCACCAGAACCCGGAAGACCCAGAACAGCCCCGCCTCCTCCGGAATGCGGCCGGCGTCGAAACCCGCCAGGCCGAACTCGAGATGCTCGGCAGTCGTAAGGCGTTCTTCCTGGTCACGCCTGGCCTCACGTTGCACAAGCAGTTGCTGGAGACGTACCTCGGCCATGGGTCGGCGGGCGATGTGCTCCAGACGGTTAAAGGCATTCTTCATCTCGGTCTCCTTCGGCTGCGTGTCTCTCGCGAGTGCACCAGCCTGTCACGGCCGCACGGTCAAGGGGTAACTTAACAAGCCCCCCATACCCCCCCCTGGGGGTCTTGCCACGGACTCAATGGCCGCACGGCGGACGTGTGAGGGAACCATCCCGCTCTCCTTCCGTCGACTTGACCATCGCCACGATCTGCGCCCGGACGGATTCCGGCAGGGCGGCCAGACGGCGGGCCAAGTCCGCCACGTCGGGGGGCAATCTCGGCGGGGCCGAAGGGGGCAGAATGGCGGAATCCGCGGAAAGTGCGCCACATTCTGCGCCGCCTGTTTCGGGCTGGTTTGGTAAGTCGTTGCCGGGTATAATAGTTACGTTCGGCGGTTCGACTCCTCTCGAGCGCACCATACCCATACCCGACCGGTCGCCGATGAGGCGGCCGGTGGTGTTTTGGGGGAGAGGCGCCGGGCCCGTCCCGGCGTCCCCGGAAGAGGCGGGAGGCGGCGTGATGGCATCGCCCAG
>DATKXO010000429.1:0-2760 GCA_035528995.1 Phycisphaerae bacterium
TGCGATCGACTACACCGACCGAGCCGGCTCGCCCTACCACATCAACATCGTCGACACCCCCGGGCATGCGGACTTCTCCGGGGAGGTGGAGCGGGTGCTGAAGATGGCCGACGGGGTGCTGCTGCTGGTCGACGCCGTCGACGGCGTCATGCCGCAAACCCGCTATGTCCTGTCCAAGGCCCTGAGCGCGGGGCTGGCGTCCCTGGTGGTCATCAACAAGATGGACCGCCGCGACGCCCGCCCCGACAAGGTCCACGAAGAGGTCTTTGACCTGTTTGTCGAGCTGGGCGCAGAGGACCGCGCCGCGGACTTCCCCGTTCTCTACGCCTCGGGCAAGGTCGGCTGGGCCACCGCCGACCTGGACGCCGCCCGGGCCGGCGCCGTCGGGGACATCCACGAGCTGTTCGACGCGATCATCGCCCATGTGCCCGTGCCCGATCTGGACGGCGGCGCGCCCCTGCAGGCGCTGATCACCACCCTCGACTACAGCGACTACGTCGGGCGGATCGGCATCGGGCGAGTCTTCGCCGGAACGCTGGAGTCGCGCAGGAACGTGGCCGTCATCGACCGCCAGGGCAACCAGAGCATCCGACGAATCGGCCAACTGTTCCGCTTCAAAGGGCTCGGGCGCGTCGAGGTCGACCGGGTCGACGTGGGCGACCTTTTCGCGGTCGTCGGGCTTCAAAAGGTCGATATCGGCGACACGCTGGCCGACCCGGACAACCCCGTTGCCCTGCCGGCCGTCCCCATCGACGAGCCTACCCTGCGCATGACGTTCCGTTTCAACGACTCGCCCTTCGCCGGGCGAGAGGGCAGGTACGTCACGGGCCGCCAGATCGGCGAACGGCTCGGGAAAGAGCTTCAGTCCAACGTCGCTCTTCGCGTCGAGGACGGCCGAGACGAGTTCGTCGTCTGGGGACGCGGGCTGCTGCACCTGGGCATCCTGCTGGAGAACATGCGTCGCGAAGGCTACGAGCTGGCCGTCGGCAAGCCGGAGGTGGTCTTTCACACCGGCGAGCACGGCCAGCGGCTCGAACCGATCGAACGCCTCGTGATCGACGTGCCCAACGACGCCGTCGGGGCCGTCATGCAACTGGTCGGCAACCGCCGGGCCGAGATGGTCCACATGAACACCGGCGGAATCCGAACACAACTGGAGTTCACCATCCCCGCACGCGGGCTGATCGACTTGCGCAGCCGCGTGCTGACCGCGACGGCCGGCGAGGTGGTCATGCACCACCGCTTTGAGTCCTACGGGCCGTATCGCGGCGAGATCGGCGATCGCGCCAACGGCGTCATGATCGCCACGGAGTCAGGCGAGGTCACCGCCTACGCCCTGGACCAGCTCGCCGACCGCGGCGTCATGTTCGTCGAGCCGGGCGAAGAGGTCTATGAAGGGCAGGTCGTCGGCGAGCACTGCAAGGACAACGATATTCCCGTAAACGTCGTGCGGCGGAAGACGCTCACGAACGTCCGCTCGTCGACGAAGGACTCGACCGTTACGCTCAAGTCCCCCCGGCGCATCACGCTGGAAAGTGCCCTGGAGTACATCAAGCTGGACGAGCTGGTCGAGGTGACCCCCCAGCACATCCGCCTGCGGAAGGTGCATCTGAAGGAGAACGACCGCAGGCGCGCCGCCCGCCGGGCCGCCGCCCGGGCGTGACCGCCGCGAGCAGAGGAAACCGGACAGGGCACTTTTGTGATTCCCAACGTTTGAAACACGTCCGAATCGGCGAGCTTGACGGGCTTTCTCGAAAGAGAAGGCCCGTTTTCGTTAACAGCCACGCCGCGCCGCCGGTCGCGCGACGATTCCGCTATATCCCGTTGCCCGCAAAGGCTTACGGCGTTTCCGCCTTCCGCCGGCCGTGCTCTCGGTTCGTAGCTGTGACGTTCGGGGTGCGAGCGCAACCCGGCAGGTTTCGCTCGATGCCCGAGCGGAAGGCTCTCGAACTCTCGCGCTCTCTAGTTAACATGCCCCCGTTAGTTAACACCATTATCGCGTCAAGGCCCCCGAACGCGGACATTTCGAAGTCGCAACCGGGGCATGCCCGGCAGGAGACGGGGAACCCTGAAGTGCTGAACTCACACCGTTGGGTCATCGTGGTCCCAACTCCCTGTGTCCAGGTAGGGGCTGCTGGGGCGTTGAGGCATGCGGGGGCTGGCCTATCGTGACGGAGGCCAGCAGTAGGCAGCCTTGCCCGACCCGTCATACATCACCAGTCTGATCCCCCTTGCCTTGTCCTCGCCGAGCAGGCGGACGACTTCAGCTAAAGCCGCAGAGCGTCCTGACGCTGTTTCCGTGACGCTCCGGCGCACAAGGGCTCGCATGGCCTTGACCTCGTCGTCAGTCAGCATATATGAGTACGTCTTAGTCTTCTCGTCGTACGTTTCCCTATTCGTGAAGCTCATTGTATTGGCATAGTCAGGCCCCGAGGGGTATCCGGCGGATTCGGTCGGGGCCAATTTGTGCGGCTCAAGGACATACGTTGCGCTCGTGGCTGAAGAAGTACGTAGCTGCGCTGCGCCAGGCGCGGCACTCCCCCCATCACCGGGATGTTTCTGGTCGCCTTGAGATACTTCGGCTACCACCCGCCCTCTGAAAACAATCTGAACCGGAGGATCGCTGGAATCGGCGCCGGTTGACGAAAACAGTGTCCCATCACTGGTCCAACCTGACCGTACAATAACCTTCCCGGACTTAGTTCTGATGGAATACTCTTTGTCCGTGTCAGGACCCTTGATGATCCCGCCGGACTTGAC
>DATKXO010000430.1:0-2533 GCA_035528995.1 Phycisphaerae bacterium
CTGTTGACCAAGGGCGTCGAGGGCGACCCCACGGCGGGCCGCACGATGGCCGTCCCGATGGCCACGCCGAAGGTGACGATCCCTGCCCGTACCGACACGACCCACGCCTCCAGCGTGAGCGGCGGCCTGATGGTCTACCGGCGAGCCGAAACGCAAGCCGTTACGGCAAGCCGCCTGACGGTGGAGCAGGTCGAGTTGTCGGCTGTCCCGCTGATGGGGCTGTCCTACGCGACCGAAGAGTTGATGACCGACTCGGCCATCAGTTTCGTCGCTCTGCTCCAGGCCGGCTTCCAGACCGAGTTTGCCAGCAAGATTTTCTACGAGAAGATTCACGGCACCGGTGCGAGCCAGTTTGAGGGCGTGCTGAACTGCCCGGCCAAGATCGAGGCGTCCGCCGAGACTGGCCAGACGGCCGACACGATCACGTTCTCGAACATCGTCGAGATGCGGTCCCGCTGCTGGGGCTACGGCAACGCAATCTGGTTGTACAACCACGACTGCCTGCCGACGCTCTCCACGATGTACATCCCCATCGGAACCTCGGGCGTCCCGGCCTGGCAGTCGTCCGCCCGCGAGGGCGAGCCCGATCTGCTCTGGGGCCGCCCGGCGTTTGCAACCGAGTACTGCTCGGCAAAGGGCGACGCTGGAGACATCATCCTTGCCGACTGGTCGCAGTTCCTTGAGGGAACCTATCAGCCGCTCGAATCGGCTGAGAGTATCCACGTCCGCTTCGAGTACAACGAGCGGACCTTCCGCTTCCTGATGCGGAATGACGGGCGGAGCTGGTGGCGTTCTGCGTTGACGCCGAAGAAATCGACCGTCACGCTTTCCCCGTTCGTCACCCTGGCCGCCCGCTAACCGAAAGGAGAAGCCATCATGGCCTCTGCTGTTGCTACTGACAAAATCGCGTGCAACTGGTTCATCAAGAACTACGACCACGACCCCGGCACGAACGCCGTCAAGGTGATCTCGGCCGATGGCGGAACCACCGAAATCTGGTTCGACCTCCGCGACTACGACGCGATCGCATTCGTGGCCGTCTGCACCGCGGGGACCGCGTTCTCGATGACGCTGATGGAGATCGTCGCCTCCGATTCGGAAGACGAGACGGACACCAGCGTGACGCAGATCAAAACCTCGGGTGCCATCACGGCGAACTCGCTCGCCAAGGGCGCGTTTCTGGAGTGCACGGCCGAGGAAGTTTCGCACCTGGCCAGCACCTATAACTTGCGTTACGTGACCGCCCGCCTGACGCTGGCCGGGCACGCGAACGACAACGAGGCGCAGGTGATCGTCTTCGCCCACGCTCGCCGGCCTCACGACGCCGTGACCGCGGCCTCGTGGTAACTGTTTCCGTGTCAATGGCGGGTGCGGCGTCATACCTCCGCGCCGCACCCGCCCGCTTTTTCCATTTTCACCATCGCTAACAAAGGACAACCCCGAGATGGCAGACACCAAGCTGTTCGGCCGCCACACACCGGGCGGCATCTTCACGATCGTCGATCGGTCGAATTTCCCCACCGGAGACATCTGGTATGTGGATTCGACCAACACCACGGCCGGGGCCGACGCTGCCGGTTACGGTCGCAACCCCGACACGCCGTTTCTCACCTGGGTCTACGCGGCCGAGACGGCGGCGGCGGCCGGCGACACCATCTTCCTAATGCCCGGCCATACCGAGACCATCGGGGCCTCGGCCGCTGCGGCGCTGACGCTCAGCCTCGCCGGTGCGCGGCATATCGGGCTCGGCGGCAGAACCAAGAAGCCGCAGATCCTCGTGGACGCTTACGCTGATACTTACATCAGCGTGACCGGGGCCGATACGGTCATCGAGAACATTACGTTTCTCGCCGGCCACTCGGACATCGCCATCGGGATTGCCGTCGCCGCCGATGGCGTGGAGATTCGCAAGTGCGATTTTCTCCAGAACACGACGGATGAGAACTTCCTGATCTGCATTGACGACGGCGGGGCGAACGTCACTGACCGGCTGCTCGTCGAGGACTGCACGTTTTTCGGATACGACACCTCCAACACGCACGCCATTTCCTTTGGGGCGGCGCAGGACAAGTGCGTCATTCGCAACAACATCATCGACGGATTCTATGAGACGGTTGCACTCGGCGGGGCCGGCGTCGTGACGAACATCCTGATCGAGAACAACTACATCCAGAACGAGGACACCGACGCGGATCAGTGCATCGCAGTCGGCGCGAACTCGACCGGGATTGTTGTCCGCAACCTCGTGGGCTCCAACGTCGCCGGCGCCGCCACGACCAACATCAACTGCGGCAACAAGATGATGATGTGCGAGAACTACTCGGTTGACACCGTTGCCGGCGACGTGCAAGGCGTGCTCGACCCCGTGGCGACCACCTAACCATCCCCTCCCAACAGGAGCAACTAAGCATGATCGTCAACGGGTACGAGATTTTCCCGAACGCCGACGTGCCGGCCGACGAGTACCACATCCGCAATGCTGCGGGCGCGGTGCTCGACGTGGCTGAAGGTATTGCGGTGGCGAAGGCAAAGG
>DATKXO010000431.1:0-4100 GCA_035528995.1 Phycisphaerae bacterium
TTTCGGGGTGAATCGCCACGAAACGGCGGAAGCCGCATGAGCGTAAGCCCTCGCGACTTCGTGCTTTGGCTGATGGGTAGGGGCGGACTTGAACCGCCGACACACGGATTTTCAGTCCGTTGCTCTACCAACTGAGCTACCTACCCGGTTGGCTCTGGCCGGCTGCCGGGACGACCGTCGATCGACGTCGCCCCAGGAGCGCGACAGCGCCGGAAAGTTACCGCGGCCCCCGCACCTCGTCAAGATTCCAGGAACGCAAAACCGGTCGCCCCCGAATGGGCTGCAACCGCCAACATTCGCCCCCCTACCGTCTGCGACGGTCAGCACCCGACCGTCACACACCGGCGGCGCCCCCGGCCCCCTCGCGGCGGACTTCGATTCCCAGGCCTGCGTCCGGGCCTGGGCGGACCACGCCGTCGGCGAGGTCCAGGCCGGTGAACGGGTCGTCTGCCAGGAGCAGGTGGCCGTCCAGGTCTACGTAGTCGGCCAGCGACGCGATGGCCGCGGCCGCCCCCACACCCAGGCTCGTCTCCACCATGCAGCCCAGCATGACCTTCAGACCCAGCGACCGGGCCTGCCGGATCATCCGCAACGCCTCGACAATCCCGCCGCACTTGGACAGCTTGATGTTCACGCCGTCCACCACACCGGCCAGGCGCTCCAGATCGACCGGCCGAACGCAGTCCTCGTCCGCGATGATCGGAATGGCGGCGTCGCGCACCGACCCGCACTCGCGAAGACGTCGCAACTCGTCCAGGCAGCCGGCCGGCAAGGGCTGCTCGATCAGTTCCAGATCAAACCGCCCGATCTCGGCGATGCGCTCCGCGGCCTCGGCCGGCGACCAGCCGCAATTGGCATCCACGCGCAGCCGCTTCTGCGGCGCGACCCGGCGAACGGCCGACAGCGTGGGCGCGTCGTCCGCCGTCCCCACCTTCACCTTGAGGATGGAGAACGCGTCGGCCTCGCGAACTTTCCGCTCGATCAGTCCGGCGTCATCGATTCCGATGGTCATCGACGTGGGCGGCGTGTCGGCCGGGTCCAGCCCGAGCATCCGCCAGACCGACTGCCCCGCTCGCCTGCCGGCCCAGTCGTGCAGGGCCGCATCGACGGCCGCCACCGTCGCACGCTGATCGTCGAACCGCTCCAACAACCGGTCCACCAGCGCTTCGATCGGCTCCGGCTCGGCGCCGAGCATCGGGCCGATCCGCTCGAGCGCGCGTTCGACCGAGTCGAGCGACTGGCGGTAGTACGGCGTCGGCGCCGCTTCGCCCAGCCCCACCAGCCCGTCGTGCTCGATGCGAACGACGATGCGATCCACGTCGCGCCCCACCACCGAGGCCCCCTCCCGTGCGATTTTGAAGGGGTGTCGGGTGTGCATCCGCAGGCGTTTCCAGGATAGCTGCATGGCGACCCCCAGCGTAGCCGATGAATCGGATTGCTACTAGCCGGGCCGGTCAGCGGCTACGATGTAGCCGGGGACACGGGCAGTCCGGCGACAACGGCATGCGTCTACGGAGCGGCGCCCGATGCCCCAACGCAGAATGCTGGTCATGACCGACGGCCACCTGGACGTCTTCGTGGCCAAGACGGCCGTCAGCCTGCTGCGCTACTGTGCAGACGAGGTGGTGGCCGTCCTCGACGCCCAACACGCCGGCGCGGACCTGGCCAGCATCGTGGACGTCCAGACGCACGTTCCGATCGTGGACAGCGTCGCGGCCGCCCTACCGTTGCAGCCCGACCACCTGGTGATCGGCGTGGCCAACCCGGGCGGGATTCTGCCGCCCGCCTGGCGAGCGACGATCATCGAAGCGCTGGCCAACGGGATGGACGTCATCAACGGCCTGCACACCCTGCTGACCGACGACGAGGAACTGGTGCGATGCGCCGCCGACCACGGCCGGCGCATTCACGACCTGCGCCGCGTCACTCGCACCTATCCGATCGGCAGCGGCAAGGCGGCGGGTACACGGGCCCGGCGCATCCTCACCGTGGGCACGGACTGCAACGTCGGCAAGATGCTGGCTTCCATCGAACTGGCCCGCGACCTGACGAGTCGCGGTCACGCGGCCCGCTTCGTCGCCACCGGGCAGACGGGCGTCCTGGTTGCGGGACACGGTGAGGTCATCGACGCGGTCAAGAGCGATTTCGTTTCCGGCGCGGTCGAGACCCTGGTCCTGGAGGCCGACGAAGAGGGCGTCGAGTTCATCGTCGTCGAGGGACAGGGAGCGATGCTGCACCCGGGCTTTTCCGGCGTGACGCTGGGCCTGATGCACGGCGTGCTCCCGGATCGAATGATCCTGTGTCACCAACCGTCGCGGCAGTTCATGCGTCACACCCGCATTCCCGTCCCGGCACTCGACGAGAGCATCGCTCTTCATCAACAATTGCTGGCGCCGATTCACGCGTCGCGGGTCGTCGCCGTTGCCCTGAATTGCGTGGGCATGTCGCCGCAGCAGATTCGTGAGTCGATCGACCAGACCCAACGGGCGACCGGCGGTATGCCCGCGGCCGACTGTGCACGCACCGGAGTAGAACCCCTGACCGACGCCCTCCTGGAGAGCCTGGCTTGACACCGCTCGCGGAGTGGACGGCCGCAAACGGGCGCGCCCGGGGCGAGCCGGCCGTGCGCATCGGCATCGTGCTCCCGTCAGACGGCAAGAAGCACCTGCGCCTGACCGTTCCGGACGCCGACTACCGCCTGCGCGACGCGGCCGGCACGGCACACACCACACGCAACACGACGATCGACTTCCACGTGGCCGACGCCGGAGTCCGGGCGACCGTAGGCCATCGTGATCTGATCGCGTCCGACGCGTGGACGCTGACTCCCGTTGGCCAGTCGCCGGCTTCGGTCAGCTCGCCCGACCGTCCTGACCCGCCGGCCGTGCGGGTAGACGGCATCGTCGCCGGGCGCGGGTTCCACTGGCAAACCACGACCACACAGTCCATACCGGGCGAGCTGACGGTCCGCCGCGTCCGCGACAACCTGCTGCTGGCAACGACGCTCCCCCTGGGGAACTACCTGGCCGGTGTGCTCACGGCCGAGATGAGCGGCGATTGCCCACTGGAGTTCCTCAAGGCCCAATGCGTCGTCACCCGATCGTGGACCCTGACGCACAGCGAGCGCAAACACGACGACCTGGACCTCGACGTGTGCAACGACGATTGCTGCCAGCGCTACCAGGGGACGTCGGCCGTGACCGATACGGCCCGCGCCGCCGTCCGCGAAACCAGGGGCGTGGTCCTGCTGGCCCAGGGTGCCGTCGTGGACGCCAATTACTCCAAGAGCTGCGGCGGGATCGTCGAGGACCCCATCGCCGCGTTCGGCGTCTCCAAGCCCGGCCTGAGGGCCCTGGTCGACGCGCCGCCGACGTCACCACTCCACCGGCTCTTTCCTGTCACATACGGCAACATGCGAGAGTACGTGTCGGGAGCATGGCTGGCCGACTGCGACGCCTATTGCGGCCCGCGCTCGGTGGACGAATCGGCTTTGCCCCAATACCTCGGGCGCGTGGACCGGGCCGAGGACCTGTTCCGCTGGACCGTAACGCACCAGCGCGCCGACCTGGAGGACATCCTGCGCCGCAAAGGGTACGTCCCCGACGATCTGACCGAAGTGACCAACATGATCGTGAGTCAACGCGGCGTGTCGGGTCGGGCGGTGGCCGTCGAGATCGCATGCCGCACCCCGTCCGATCCGCACGACGTGATCACCGTTTCCGACCAGCACCACATCCGCAACGCCCTGCACGACTCGTTTCTGTACAGCAGCGCGTTCTACGTCAACGCGGATCGGGACGACACCGGCCGGGTGATCCGTTTCCACCTCCACGGTGCCGGCTGGGGGCATGGTGTGGGGCTGTGCCAGATCGGGGCACTGGGCATGGCTTTGGCCGGACAGGACCATCGGCGAATCCTGGGCCACTACTTCCCCGCCGCCGAGCCGGTCACCGTCTACGCCTGAAGCGCTTCCGCCAACCGGGCGCACACACCGTCGAACGCACTCGCGTCCAGCGACACCTCGCGCAGAATCCCCTCCAGCAGATCGGCACTCAGGCGGTCGAAGTCCTGGCGCCGCGGCGTGATCACCACGCCGGCCA
>DATKXO010000432.1:0-3681 GCA_035528995.1 Phycisphaerae bacterium
TCGAGATGACCGCACTGCTCCCGCTGCTCCACACGGAGAACGGCCTGCCCGTCGGGGCGGCCGTGGTGCTCTTCCACCTGACCGGTGGCGGATTGTGGCTCGGCTGCGTCTTGCTGGCCACGGACCCGATCTCGTCTCCGCTGACCGGTCGCGGCCAGATGGTCTTCGGTGTGGGCTTGGGTATCCTGATCGTGGTCATTCGGTGCAACGGCTGGTCCGATGCGCTGCCCGGTGGAACCTACTGGGCCATTCTGGGCATGAGCACAATCGTGCCGCTGATCGACCGGTTTACCTCCCGGCGGGTCCTGGGCACGCGGCTATGACCCCGGCCGGGTACGCGCAAGCCTGGCCGCGGCCCGCTGGATCAGTCTTTCGAGCGACCGGCCCAGCTCTTCGACGCCGGCATCTGCGGTCTTCGGACCGCGTGCCACGCAGACCACGTCCAGTCCTGCGGGTAGATCGTGCTGTCTGAGCCGAAACGCCTCGCGCAGCCGGCGACGCGCTCGGGCGCGGGCTACGGCCCCACCGACCCGCCGGCCGACCTTGATGCCCAGGCGGCTCCACTCCAGCTCACCGATATCCACGTAGACCACCAGGAACCGGTCTCCCTCGGTGCACCGCCTGGCGAACACGCGGTCAAAATCGCGCTGGCGGCGCAGCCGCTGGCGCGGGCGAAATGCGAAACGAAGGGCCATGCTTCCCCGGCGGATTCTGCGGCCTCAACGGTACGGCGCCCGACGGCAGCACTCCGGGCAACGCAGTACCATACGCACCGGCGGCGCCCGGGTCCATCGCCCGGTGGCCGCTCCGCGGTGCTGTCCGCTGGCAACGGACCATCCGCCCACGTATAATTGGTGGAAAGGCCGTTGCGATGCCGATCTACCCAACGCCCCATGTCGGCGCAGCGGGGGGCCGTGCGGCGCCCCCGGGAGCCTCGCCATGATCCGCATGTATCCAATGGCCGTTCGCAGCCTGGCTGTGGTGATCGCCCTGGCCACGTGCGGTGTTCCGGTCCAGGCCCAGGAGCTGGGACCTATCGATCACCGCACAGGTGACGCCAGCAATCAGCTTGGGTCCGGCGGCTACAATCCCCCAACCGAGACGTTCGTCCCCAACACCGCCAATCTGTTCATCACCGGCAACGTGACCGGCGGGAGATCGTTCCAGGCATTCTCCCCCATCCGAGACGCCCAGAGTTTGTGGACCAGCCTGCCCAGCTCCGCGTTGGACGCTTTCCGACGCGACAGCGTCTCGCTCGACACCACCTTGCGCAACCAGCCACCGGGAACGGTCACCCCCTACTACTCCCGCCAGCGGACCACGACGAGCCTGGGAACGCTGGAGGCCGGTTTCGAGCAGTTCGGTGATCTGTCTTCGCAGGATATCTTCACCGTCCCGCAATCTGCGGGCGCCTTTACCATGTACCGTTTCGGCCAGGCCTACGCTCCCGAACTGGGATCGCCCAGCCTGACCACCGCGATGCAAAGCGGCCAGGTGTCCCTCCCACCGGCGGATTCCAGCGCGTTCCTGCAGCCGCTGAGCCCCTACGCGACGCTCACCAGTGACCTGGGATCGCTCTTCGGGGCCGTACCGGCAAGCAGCGCGTACGCATTCGATCGATACGGCAGCCAGGCGGGCCAACCGCTCTCGCCGGTCGATGCTGTGGCCCAACCCGGGGCGGTCGACCTGCTGATCCGTTCGACGCTACCGAGCCGCTCCGACGTCCAGGCACCGGGCCAGTTGATCGACCCGCTCGAGCGGCGTGACGTGTTGACCGGGCGGGTTCTGCGCCCCCCGTTCGAGTACGAGACCCTGCCCACCGAGGCCGACGTACCTGTGGCACCGGAACTCGCCGAGGCTGGGGCCGAGTCCGCCCCGATGCCGGGCGCCGAACCGGACCTCGCCCCAGAGGGCGGGCCATCCCCGCTGCCACTCTTCTCACGGCACGGAGCGGACGTCTACGCGGACATGACCAACGCCTATGCGTTCGTTGCGACACAGCAGGAACAGGCGGACGGGGTGCTGGCGGTGCTGGCCAAACGCCCGACGCTGGCCGGACAGTACGAGGAGGCGACTGCGGCGGCCCGGCAACTGATGGATCAGCCGCTGGACTCGTTCGCCGGATCAGACGACACCGCCATCCAGCATTACCTGCGTCGGGCCGAAGAGTTCCTACACGAGGGACGCTACTACCAGGCCCAGGCCTTGTGTGCCCAGGCCGAAGTGCTGGATCGACACAACCCCCTGGTTCTGCTGTCTCACGGACACGCCATGCTGGCGGCCGGCGAGTACTACACGGCCGCCTACAAGCTGTCCCGGGCGATCGAGCTGTTCCCGGGCATTGCCTTCTTCAAGCTCGATCTGACCAGATTCATCACCGAGCCGGACCTGCTCGAGCTGCGCCGGGCCGACCTGGAACGGCGCCTGGAGAAGAAGGAGGACTACCGCTTCCGCTTCCTGCTGGGCTATGCAGAGTACTACAGTGGGCTGGAGAAGTACGGCCTGGAGAACCTTCGCAAGGCGGCCGAACTCGCCCCGGAGTATTCCGGCATGGCTCGCCTGCACCACCTCCTGACCATGAAACTGCCCGACATGCCGGAATAGCGAACGCTCTCCATGCCGCGGAGCATTCCTGCACCCGCTATACCCCGTGGATCAGATAGAAGTTGGAGACCCGTTCGCGACCGATCGTCGTCTCCGGGCCGTGACCGGAAAGAACCCGCGTCTCGTCGGGCAACGTCATCAGCCTGGTGTGCAGGTTTTCGATCAGCCGATCGCCGTCGCTGTGGTGAAAGTCCACCCGACCGACACTGCCCGCAAAGAGGGCGTCCCCGACGAAGACCATGCCCTGCTCGGCGCAATGGAGGCTGCGTCCGCCGGGCGAATGCCCCGAGGTGTCCAGCACCCGCCAGTTTGAGCCATCCAGCTCCAGCGTGTCCCCCTCAACCAGATCGTGGAGATCGTCACTGCCTACGGTCAGGGGCATGTCGAAGTTGACCGACAGGTTCTCCTTGGGGTCACCCAGCATGGGCCACTCGGGTTCAGCCAGGTACAGGGGCATCGGCCCCAGAGCGGACCGCACCTCGTCCACGCCGGCGATGTGGTCTCCGTGGGCGTGAGTCAACAGGACGGCCTGCGGCTTGAGATTCTTCCGTCGGACGAAAGCGATGATCTGCTCGGCCTGCGGCGGCAGGCCCGGGTCGATGATCCAGCACGCCCCGCCGTCCCGCCGGTACAGCGTGTAGGCGTTCTCCGCGAACATCGGGTCGTTGGTGACATGCGCTTGAAACGCCGGTTGGTTCATGGTCAATCACTTACCCCTTCGAGTTCGCGAAGCACGCGACGGGCGTCGGCCGCCGGCGCGCTGTCAGGATAGATGGCCAGCAGATTGCGACAGTGACGCTTGGCGTCTTCCACGCGGGCGTCGGCCAGCGCCACCTGCGCGGCCCGCCACAGATCGGCCGCCTTGCGCCGGGCGTCCGCCTGATCCCGTGCGGCCAACTGTTGGGCAACACGAGGACGGGTCTCCAGTTCGATTCGCAGCCTTTTCGCTTCCGCGGCCACGGACGACGGCCGATATCGACGCTCCACGTCCAGCAAAACGTCCCGTGCCTCGATCGGCATCTGCTCTTGCATCAGGTCGCGCGCTTCGGTCAACGCCAAGTAACCCGACTGCCGGAG
>DATKXO010000433.1:0-6789 GCA_035528995.1 Phycisphaerae bacterium
CTCGGTGGCGGCGATCAGCTTCAGCTTGAGCGCACCGGTCTTTCGCGGGACTTCCATGAGGAACCGACCGTCCTCCTGAACCTCGTTCAGCTTCGGGATGCCGCCACGCTCGGTCGTGTCGATCTTGTACACCTTGGGCTGCGACTTGCCCTCCGGCGTGGTCTGTGTCAACCGGCCCCACGTCTGACCGTTGTCCTGCCTGCCGAGCACGACGAAGCGCAGGTTGTCCAGGTCGCCCAGCCCCCTGAACTGCGGGGTGATGGTCACGTACGAGCGTTCATACCCGGTCGGTCGTCCATCAGCGGTCCTCCCCGGCGTCGAGGAGGCGGGCAGCGTCGCCGGAACCCCCGCCGAGACAATCGCCGGCATCTCCGCAAACGTGCCCAACGGCGCGATCTGCCGGTCGTCCCGGATCAACGCGTCGATCTGGCGCGCGAGCGCTAGCCCCGTTCCAGGGACCGACTCCTCCCACCCAAGGTACATCACGATGTTGCGCCGTCCGAACACCACGCTCCCATACTTCGACTCGTTCGCATGCGGGTAGAACCAACCTTCGTTACCCAGACCCTCAGCCGCACGTTCGGGCTCTGCCGGGAGGATCGAGGAACGCCACAGCACCGCACGCCGAAGCTCACGCGTGACCTCATGGGCCGACGCAGGCGTTGGTTGGACAGTCGCCTTTAGCAGTAGCAGTTTGGCGCCATCTTCAGGACCTCCGCAAACACGATATGCGACCATTACCGGACCGGTGGCAGAAGGCCACCTTACCGAAAGCGTCACGGGAGACGGTTTGTCTTCTGCCATGCGCATGCCGAGCGTCTCAACTAGGCGTGGCATGTTCAGGCCCAAAAAGACGTCATCGGCCCAAGCCGAGGCGGCGGTCGGCATCGGCATTGCCAGAATTGCGATTAACCACACTCGCGTAGACACACTAACTCTCCTTATTGACAAGGTGGCCGTTGCGCCGGCGGATCGTGCGGGCAAGTCCAGCCGCTGTCGAGTTGGTAGGGGGGCAGCGCCACACCACTTCGGCTTTGCGCTCCCGGCGCCCATTCCACGTCCGGCGCCACGCCGCCGCCGTACGACGGATCATATCTGGTGCCGTCAATGGCCGTCACGCAGTGGAAGGTGAAGTGCGGGTCGGCCGGAGCCTCGTCTTCGGCCAGCGCCTGAAACTGAACGGAGACGCGGTAGACGTAGCCCGGTTCCTCAGATCGCTGATAGTACCAGTCGATGAAGTCGGGGGCCGATCCGCCCCAAAGGAAAACGCGCTGCCCGTACGCTGCCCCACTGGCCTCGATGAGGTACTCGAGCAACCATGCGTTCTCCGTGCACTGCGCGTAGCCCAATTCATAAATGTCAAGGGCGTGCTGCGGGTCGTAACCCGGCGGCGGGCTCGGGTCATAGCAAACTTGGGCCGCGATTCCAGCGCACAGGGCGCCGGCGATCGTGGGGGTGCCGCTCCACCCGGTGGCGTACTGGAGCACCTTATCCAGCCCGAGATCATAGCGCCCGCCCGGTACGGGCACGTCTATCGATTTCATCACGTACCATTTGCTCGGCCGGGCGTAGTCGAAGTTCGACCAGGTCCTGCCGTCGTTGACCGAGAGGTCGAACTGGACGAAGTAGAGCAGTTGGCTGATCGCGTAGCCGTCCGGCAACGGATCGACGGCGAACAGCGGCTGTTCGTCCTCGTAGGCTCCCAGATCGGGGTAGATGTCGATCTCGCTCTGGGCCAGCACCCGGTCTCCCATGCGCGCCCGGACGAGCACGGTTGAGGCGCAGCTCTCCTCGATCGAGTTTACCCACAGCCTCACCCACATCGGCGCGTCGTCCCCGAAGGCGGTCACGACCGGATAGAGCGCCCCGCCCTGCTCGACGTTGTAGTGCCAGCCGCCCGGTGGCGGCGAAAGGATGTTCCCGTCCGGCCAGTGCCGGATCTCGCCACTCTGGAAAAACAACACGGCCGGGAGCTGCATCGTTACGCGGCAGTAATCTGGCCCGTTGCCGCCACCGCCCGGTGTGTCGTCTTCGTCGTCCGGGATTCCGTCCCCGTCGTCATCGTCGTCCTGGTCGTTGGGGATCCCGTCCCCGTCCATATCGTCGTCCTGGTCGTTGGGGATTCCGTCCCCGTCGATGTCATCATCGTCGCCATTGGGGATGCCGTCACCGTCTACGTCGTCGTCCGCGCCATTTGGAATCCCGTCGCCGTCCGCGTCATCGTCCTGGCCGTTCGGTATCCCATCGCCGTCTATATCGTCGTCCTCCCCGTTGGGGATTCCGTCTCCGTCTACGTCGTCGTCCTCCCCGTTGGGGATTCCGTCCCCGTCCACGTCGTCATCTTCTCCGTTGGGAATCCCATCCCCGTCCACGTCGTCGTCCTGCCCGTTGGGAATCCCATCGCCGTCCACGTCGTCGTCCTGCCCGTTGGGAATCCCATCGCCATCAACATCATCGTCCTCTCCGTTGGGAATCCCATCACCGTCGATGTCATCGTCGCAGGCGTTGCCCAGCCCATCGCCATCGGTATCGGCCTGGTTGGGGTTGTCTACGGTCGGGCAGTTGTCGTCCTCGTCCGCGACGCCGTCACCGTCGTCATCATCGTCGCAGGCGTCGCCCTGTCCGTCGCCATCGGTATCGGTCTGGTCGGGATTGTCTACGGTCGGGCAGTTGTCGTCCTCGTCCGCGACGCCGTCACCGTCGTCGTCATCGTCACAGGCGTCGCCTTCGCCATCGCCGTCGGTGTCGGTCTGGTCGGGATTGGGGTCGTCGGGGCAATTGTCCTCGTTGTCCGGGACGCCGTCCCCGTCGGCGTCCGGTGGCGGATCCTGGGTGCCGGGCCCGCCTCCGGCGCCTGCCGCCGACATGACAACGTCGGACCACTCGGCGGTCTCAACGTCTTGGACGCCGACGCCCAGCACTAGGTTCCACACGTCTGCCCAATTAGGGCCGCTCCAGCCCTGGTCCTGGGACTCCTGCCCCGCCTGCGTGAGGGCCTCGGCGATCTCCGCCGGCGTCGCGGCAACCCACCGGGGTGCCCAAGTCTCCCACGAGGGGGGATAGCCCTCTTGGTCGAAGCGATTTCGGACGGCTTGCGCAAGGGAGGAGTCTAAAGCGTATAGCTCCTCCAACTCCAGAGCCAGGTCACTTTCCAGGGCCAGCGCGCCGTCGTCGCACCTTCCGCCCGCGTGCAGGAGCCACGCGTCGCCGCTGCTACCGTCGACCCATAAGAGGTAGGCAGAGTAAGTGTCGTCGATCAGCTCTGCTGAGAGCGTGTATCCGAGAATAAGCGGATTGGCCGCGTCGTCCTCGAAGACATAGATCGTCCAGTTCTCGAGGGGTGGCGGCAGCGGCTCATCCGCAGAGCTCGCGCGAGCCGCAAACAGGACAGCTACAAGCAGAAGGAGAAGCCCTGCTGCCTCCCCCTTCGACGGGGTACGCGTGTGCGACCGCTTCATGACTTGTTCCGCGCGCCTGATCCCTGACGACGCTGCGGGCCGGTCCGAAACGCAGCATTAGCCAGCGCACGACCCGGCAGCTCTCATACGTAACGCTACCGTGCGACCGAGTGTCCGTCAAGCCCCGGGTCCGTGAGTACAGGTGAAAACCCCAGCCCGAGGCCGCCTGGCCCGCTTATCCTGCCCCCTTGGCCTCGTGTGACCGCGCGTTATACTGCCTGACTCTTGCGCTTTCGGAACCACGGTAGCTTTACATCGACGGAGGCTCGCGCATGGGCGTGCATCAGGTCGGCGATATCCGTAACGTCGCGCTCGTCGGACATTCCGCGGCCGGCAAAACCTTGCTCGGCGAAGCGATCCTGTACAAGGCCGGCCTGACCAATCGGCTGGGCAGCGTCGAAGACGGCTCCAGCATCCTCGACTACGACGACGAGGCCAAGGAACGCCACCACAGCGTCGAATCGTCCGCGTTCTGCGTGGAGCACAACGGCAAGCTCATCAACATCATCGACACGCCCGGAATGCCGGACTACTGCGGAACCGCGATCGCCGCGCTGGCCGCGGTGGAAACGGCGGTGGTCGTGGTTTCGGCGTCGGCCGGCATCGGCGTCAACACCCGCCGCATGTTCAACGCCGCCGCTGACTACGGGCTGGCCCGCATGGTCGTGAGCAGCCGCATCGACGCGGAAGCCGCCAACCTCGACGAGGTTTTCAACGGCGTGCGCGAGACCTTCGGCAACGCCTGTCACCCGATCAACCTGCCGGCCGAGAGCGGCAAGCGCGTCATCAACGTGCTGCAGGCCGAGGAGGGCGCCGCGGACCTGCTCAACGTCGCCGAATGTCATACGGCCTTGGTCGAGGCGATCGTCGAGACCGACGACGCGCTCATGGAAGAGTACATGGACTCCGGCACCGTGCCGCAGGAGAAGCTGGCCCCGGCGATCGCCCGGGCCGTCGCCGGCGGCGACCTGATCCCCGTCCTGTTCACCAACGCGCGCGATGACGTAGGCGTCGCCGAGCTCCTGGACGCGATCCTGCTGTACGCCCCGTCGCCCGAGGTCGGCAAGCAACGTACGCTGGTCGTGGGCGCGGGCGAGCAGGCCGCGGAGAAACCCGTCGAGCCCAAGCCCGACGGCCCCTTCGTCGCCCAGGTGTTCAAGATCACCTCCGACCCGCGCAGCAACATCAAGTACTCGGTAGCCCGCGTGCACAGCGGCTCGCTTGCCTCCGACGGACAGGTCTTCGTCGCCGGCCAGCGCAAAGGGCAGCGCACCGGACACCTGCTCAAGCTGCGCGGCGATCAGCACGTGGAGATCGAAGCCGGCGGCACCGGCGACGTGGTCGCCTTTGCCAAGCTGGATATACACATCGGCGACGTGCTGTTCTCGGAGGCTGCGGAAGGGTCGATCGCCATGCCGAAGTTTCCGACGCCGATGTTCGCCCTGGCGATCGAGCCGAAGGCCCGCGGCGACGTGGAGAAGATCAGCGGGGCCTTGCAGCGCTTCAGCGATGAGGACCCCTGCTTCAAGTACCACCGCGACATGGAGACCAACGAGCTGGTCATGCAGGGCCTGGGCGATTTGCACCTGACCGTCGTGCGCAGCAAGATGATGCGCCACTTCAAGGTCGAGGTCGATACCAAGCCGCCCAAGATCCCCTATCACGAAACCATCTCCACCTCGGCCAAGTACGTCGAGTACACGCACAAGAAGCAGACCGGCGGGGCCGGGCAGTTCGCCCGCGTCTTCATCGACCTGGAGCCCAACGAACGCGGGGCCGGCTACGAGTTCATCGACAAGATCTTCGGCGGGTCCATCGATCAGCCCTTCCGCTCCAGCGTGGACAAAGGCGTTCGCGACCAGATCAAGAAGGGCGTGCTGGCCGGCTATCCGGTCGTGGACGTGAAGGTGCGCCTGGTGGACGGCAAGACCCACCCGGTGGACAGCAAGGACATCGCCTTCCAGATCGCCGGCCGCTACGTCTTCAGGAAGGCCTTCATGCAGTGCAAGCCCATCCTGCTCGAGCCGATCGTCACCGTCGAGGTGACCGCCCCGACCGACTTCGTCGGCGAGATCACGCGCGACCTGGCCGGCAAACGCGGCCAGATCCTCGGCCAGGACATGCTGCCCGGCAACCAGGCCTGCATCCGCGCCACCGTCCCGCTGGCCGAGGTCGCTACCTACAGCTCGCAGCTCAAAAGCGTCACCGGCGGCCAGGGCAGCTACATGATGGAGCTGAGCCACTACGACGTCGTGCCACCGAACGTCCAGCAGCAAATCGTCGCCGCCCACAAACCCAAAGGCGAAGAAGACTAACTGTGGCACCGGTTTCCAACCGGTGAATGCTGTGTGGCACCGGCCTCCCACCGGTGAAGCCTGTGTGGCACCGGCCTCCCACCGGTCATTCCGGTGTGGCACCGGTTTCCAACCGGTGGTTTGGGGAGCGCGAGGCTCCTGCCGAGCCAAAGTGTGGCACCGGCCATTAGCCGGTGCGCTCCCTGTGGCACCGGTTTCCAACCGGTGAATGTAGCGGCCGGCCCCGCCTGCCCTGAGCGTAGCCGAAGCGTCCCGGCCGTCCTGACCAGAACCGCGCCCGTCAGGAAGCGGCCGCGTAGCGGCCGGGCCCCGTACCGGCCGAGATGTGGCGTCGGCCCCCCGTGGCCGACGTCTTTTCGTAGCGGCCGCTGCCCCGAGTGTGCCTGGAAGCTCCCCCGCCGTTACCGCGCCTACCGCCGCCTCGCCGACCGCCACCTCCCCCCTACCCCGCCCCGCCCGTCATCCTGAGCCCGGCGAAGGATCTACCCAGCTCTGGGAACGCGAGCCTCCCGCCGAGGCAGCGTACCGGCCGACGCTCCCGTCGGCCGATCAGAGCCGGAAGCGTAAGCGCCCGGTCAAACGGAACCGCGCCCGTCGGCACTGGGCTGCGGGGCGCCCCACCCTGCCCCTAGCTGGACTTCGCGAGCGCTGCCACGTTGTCAACGATCGCCTTGATCTCATCGTGCAGCGCCACCTTCTGTTCCTGCATCCGCCGGCCTATCAGCTCACCGAACTCGACCTTGAAGTGTTCGAATCTTGCCCCCATCCCCTTCTTTTCGTACAGGACCCGCTGGAATTCCTTTTCTCGGTCCTTCTCCGCGTCAATATCCTCCACCGCGATTTGCTCGCCCTCAAAGTGTTCGTTCATGACTGAGACTGTAGCGTTTCAGTGCAAGTGAGACACTCGGCGTTTCTGATATAGTGACGGTTTCTCGGAAGGCCTTGAGGGGGCACCGGCTCCGCAGGTTCCCCCTCAAACTCCCCCTCTTGGGGCTTCTTTCCCCTCAGGATGCGGA
>DATKXO010000434.1:0-2314 GCA_035528995.1 Phycisphaerae bacterium
AACAATGGCTGCAAAGGCAGGTGGTTCCAGCAAGATCTGGATTCCGATCGTGGTGGTGTTGGCGGTAGCCGGGGTCGGAGTCGGGGCTTGGGCGCTGATGTCGGGCGGCTCGTCGGAGCCGGAAGCGGTTTACCGAGCGCCAACTCCGGAGAAGGACCAGGACGAGCCCAAGAAGACGGAAGAGAAGAAGAAAGAAGAGACGACGACCCGCGAGCGGGAGCGAGATCGCAGCCGGGACACGGTACGTGACGCGGGTCGGGGCCGGGCCCCGACTCGGGAAGCGAGCGACCGTGAGGAGAAGAAAGAGACCGAGCGGGCCACCAAGCCGACCAAGAAGAAAGAGAAGCAGAAGAAGCCCAAGCGCGACATGGAAAAGCCGCCGGGTCGGATCTTATGAGCGTTGCGGAATGATCCGGCGGCTCGGCTCGGTGCCCGAGGACGGGGCTGTGGCCGGGTTGGGCCGAATACTTGTGATCTGGCAAGACACGAGACGGCAGGGTTGAGGATAGCCCGCCGTCTCGTTTTGCGCCTACACCGGCGCACCGATCGCACGGCATGCGTATTGGCAGTGGCAGTCGGGTCATGCCATCGAGGTCAACGCGTTGTGAGAGACCTTGCGGCAGCCGGGTGCCGCCCGGCTGTCGCGGCAGCGATGCGTGCCAGGCTGCCCAGGGACGACAGCAGGAGAGTTTTGCGTGTCGCGGCGGTTGCGAGGCGCAGCGATCACCACAGGGCGCTGCGGGAAAACGCCTTGACAGGCGTCTGAGGCGGTCTGACAATTCCGGTGTCCTGGCCGTGGGAGAACATCCAATGCACAACGTGAGCTGCGGGGCGTGGAGTTCGGGACGCTGGGTCGGTGTCCTGATGGTGGCGTCGTGTTTGCTGCTGGCGACCGCCGGAGCGGAGGCCCAAGAGGGCATCGGGGCGGTGACCCTGATGGCGGGTGCGCCGCGGATGGTGGGACAGACGATCCGCCCCTTGCAGCCGGTGCTGTCGGGCAGCGTGCTGGAGACCGGTGAGGCGGATGCCGCGGGGCTGCTGGTTCAGGACATCGTGCTGCAGATCGGGGCGAACTCGCAAGTGCAGGTCAGCGAAGAGCCGGATGTGGTGTTGGTCGAAGTCACTCGCGGCTTCGTGGTGTTCTACACCGATCCGGAGAGCCAGCGAGTGGTGGTGGTGGAGACGCCGTTCGGCCTGTTGCGCAGCGCGCCGGGCGCCGGGGATGCGGATGGATCGGGCTGGTATTCGGTGCGGCACGACCCGGCAGAGCCGGGGGTGAGTCCGGCGGTGAGCACGTTCGCGGCGATCGAGGGCATGGCGGAAGTGGAAGGCACGGCCCCGGTGGCAGGCCCGCACGCCCTGGCGTCGGGTCAGCAATGGCGGATCATCGAGGGACAGGTGCCGGGCGCGCCGGAGGCCGGTGACAACCGTGCCGCCGCCCAGGAATTGCGTGACATGCTGCACCGGCGGACGACGGAGCTGGTTCGTTCGGAAGTGAGCAGCATCGACCGGCTGGGGGACACCACCCGCGGCTTCGGTGCGGCCCGAGTGGCTCCGGCCGAGACGGTGGTGCCGCAGCAGCAGCAGATCATCAACACGAACGACGCGATCCAGACTCAGGCGACGTTCGAGCTTCAACCGACGCAGACCCTACCGCCGGCGGAGGAGGAGCGTGGCTTCGCCATCGGCGCTCCGGACATCGTACCGGCCGGTGCGGCGGTGGCGGCGGTGGGCCAGTTCGTGCCCTACGAAGGGGTTCCGGCGGACCCGAACTGGAACGATTACCTGACGGCGGCGAACGGCAACCCGGCTTTTCAACCGGTGTACATCGAGCAGTTGGCCAACGCGGGCTTCAGCTACATCCAACTGGCGGGCGCCGAAGCGCAGGTGATCACCCAGGGGGGTGAGACGTTCCTGGTGACGGACTCGGAGCAGGCGGGCGGCTGGGCGATCTTCACGCCGCAGGAAGCGGTTGCGGACGCGGCGTTCGACGCGGATTCGCGGTTGTTGGGTGTGGTGACGGAAGGTTTCCGGGCGATCGCCAACGGCGAACACGCCGGCGGAGGGCGGCTGGGCCCGGTGGGGGATGTTCCCGGTTTCGCGTCGGTTCAGGACGGGGCCGTGCAGTTGAACCCGGACGCTCCGGCGGGGTATCCGTTGCTGGATCAGGCGGCGGACGTGACGGGCCTGACGGTGAACGGGCAGGTGGCGAGCGATCAGATCGCGGCGCTGGGGGCCGGGCGGGATCCGGTACAACTGGACCAGCCGGGGGGGCAGTTGGTGTTCCTATCCGACTCGAACACGGACGCGTTGG
>DATKXO010000435.1:0-2438 GCA_035528995.1 Phycisphaerae bacterium
GAACGACGCAAATGGCTGATGCGGCTCTTGAACATGAAACAGTTCCCGGTCCGCAGCACTTACTTCAACCGGTACGGCCGGGCTCAGGCGATCTTCGAGCGAGCGGACTAAGGAGGACTAAGGGGGTCAGGCTTACTTATCCCTGTCATCGCTGCCTCGGGGGACTAAGGGGGTCAGGCTTACTTATCCCTGTCATCGCTGCCTCGCTTCGGGCGCCAGGGCGGGCGGAGGCTCGATTCGAGGTTCAGCCGCCCGGCCGTCCGCCGCTGCCAGTACAGTTCCCCGTACGGCGCGCCGCGAGCAACGCTGCGCCGCAACGCCTCCAGCTCCGCCTCCGTCTCCGGGCGGTTCACGACTAAGGGGGTCAGGCTTACTTATCCCTGCCATCGCTGCCTCGCTTGGGGCGCCAGGGTGGGCGGAGGCCCGATTCCAGCTTCAGCCGGGCGGCCGTCCGCCGCTGCCAGTACAGTTCGCCGTACGGGGCGCCGCGAGCCACGCTGCGCTGCAACGCCTCGAGCTCGGCCTCCGTCTCCGGGCGGTTCACGAACGCCTTCCAGTTCCGCGGCGGCTCCACCGCCCAGTCCCGCAACCCCACCAGCCAGGGCGATTCTACACCTTTTCGCCGGCGCCGGGCCAGGCTCGACCACGCCCAGTCCTCCGCCCGCTCGACCAGGTTGGCCCGCAGCGCGTTCCGCTCGACGTAACGGCAAACGACCAGAAAGTGCCCATCCTTCTGGATGGGGAAGCTCTTGAAGCGCCCCTGGTACACCGGCCCCGTGCCCCGGGTGCCGCGGTGAGCGTGCCAGCGACGCATGTGGGTTGTGGTCAGCCATTGCATGTATCGCGAGAGCTGTCCGTCGCGCGTCGGCCACAGCACCAGATGCCAGTGGTTGGGCATCAGGCAGTAGCTGATAACCCGCATCGGCCCTCGGGCATGGGCCTCGTCCAGCACCTTCTCGAAGGCCGCGTAGTCGTCGTCCTTCTCGAACAGCGGCAGCCGACCGACCCGCCGGTTCAGCACGTGATAGGCAATCCCTCCCCGGTCAATTCGCAAGCGCCTGGCCATGGTGACACCCGACCACAGACCCACCCGCCGGTCAAGAAGTAAGCCTGCCCCCCTTCTCCTGCACCACCGCCATCATCGACGGTCAGGTCTCCTACCCATTGGCCGTCGGCGACACCATCGTTATCCGAAAGTACGAGACCAACTTCGAGATCGTTCACAACCCCCTCTACCCAAAATGGCACAAGCTGGTCACCAAGCTGAGTTGGGGCCAGTCGCCGCAAACCTGAACCGCACGCCGGGTATTGCGTGTCCTTCCGGGGAGCGAGAGCGGTAAGGGGGTCAGGCTTACTTATCGCTGCCATCGCCGCCTCGCTTCGGGCGCCCGTCCTCCGTAACAGACCTGCCGGACCACGTTCTCAAATCCGGCGCCAACTTCAAGGATCTGCTGTTGGTCACCATGCAGGTATAACTCAGTCCCGTCGAGCAGTCCAGGTTTGCCGGCCGCCGGTCGATCCGCTTCGCTCGCTGCGAAGATCATGCCGCTTCCGACTGCTCTCCCCGGCCTCCGCGATCTCAGCGACCTCCGCGGTTCCGCCTCTTTTGTTTCCTGTCACCGTCTCTCCGTCCGCCGTCTCCGCCCCTCCGAGCCTCCACGCCTCGGTCGTTCGCCGTCCCTCGACGCGCCTCCTCACCCTCTCCTTCCACGCCCGCCCCTACCAGCCTCACGACTGCCACACCCGCCGGTTATGTTCCTCCGACCCGCCGCGCGGAACCGTCAGCGTCGTCCAGTTGTCCTTCGCCAGCACGCGGGCCACCAGCACGACCTGCCCCACGTGATAGCCGTAGTGGACAAGCTCTCGATGGATCGCCTCGATCACTGTGTGCGGCTCGCCGCGGATGCGCACCACCCTCGTCAGATCGCCCGCCGTCAGGGCCTTCAGCGTCGAGAACAGACAATCCCACCCCCGCTGCCAGAAGGCCATTAACTCGTCCCGCGAATGGAAGTCGTCCACGAATTCGCTGTCGCGCTTCCGCCACTCCTTCTCGCCGTCCGTCGTCAAAAAGTCCGTCCAGCGCGACAGCATGTTCCCGGCCACGTGCTTCATGATGACGGCCACGCTGTTCGTATTCTCGTCCAACGGTTCATGGAGCTTCTCGTCGCTCAACTGCACGATGGCTCGCTCCGCGAGGTCCTTTTGTGCCTTGCACTTCGCAATCGCACTTTCAAGAAACACCTTTCCAACCATGGCCATGCGCTCCTCTTCGCCGCAGACGCAAAGGTGTCAGGATGGAATGGCACTGCCGCAGTTTTGAGCTCGTAGGAGGGTGGTAGGATGGCGTTGGGCGTACAAGGAGAGCGCTGAGACGCCCGGGCGCTGATTCCACCGGAAGAGGGCATTGACTTCCGCGTCCGTGCGTCCGTCAAGAGCCG
>DATKXO010000436.1:0-3287 GCA_035528995.1 Phycisphaerae bacterium
GTGCCGATGGCTCCGAAGACTGACGTCGCGCTCGCTCCGGCCGCCACCGTCGCCGCCGTGCCAGTCGTTCCCAGAAGGTCCACGATGGACTTGTTGGTCCCGATGGACGTGCCGCTGCCGTTGTTGATGGCTTCCTGAATCTGCTCCAGGCGCTCCAGGACGCTACCGTCCTGGTTGGCGGCCACGTTGTCGGTCGTCACGTCGTTGTTGTTGTCGTCGTAGCCGATGAGGTTGGCCGGGCTGTCCAGCGGCTCGCCCGCATCGAGGTTGCCATGGCGCTCGGCGTAGGTCGAACTGCCGTTCATGCCGTAGTTGGTGCCCGAGGTGTCGATGGAGCAGTTCACGAGAGTCTGGTTGACACCGGCCGCGCTTTCGAGGATGCCGTTCGTGGCATACGGGCCGTCGATGACGATACCATCGAGCACCAGTCGGTTTGAGGCCGCCGCAATCTCGATGCCGTGCGTGGCCCCACCCGCGCTCGCATGCGCCAGAATCCGCGTGTCGCGGATGACGGTCTCGTGGTTGCCGCTCACGAGCCGGATGGCCTTGGCGAACTCGTCGGCCCCCGTGCCGGCCTCGCCCATCGAAAACTCGCAGTTTTCGATGGTCGTCCCGGTGACGTTGGTGGCGATCTCCACACCGATGAGCACGTCCGGCGTGCTCGGCCGGAACTTCAGGTTCTTCAGCGTCATGTTGTTCGCGGTGATGTCGATGGACGCAGCCGCGTCATCGAAGTCGATGATCGGCAACTCGCCGCCGTCTCCAACGCCGATGATGGCAACGCCCGCCTTGTTGAGGGTGAGTTGTGCGGCCCCGAAACCCTCGTTGTGGCCTTCGAGGACGTAGATGGTGTCGCCCTGGTCGGCCGTACACTTGGCCAGGGCCAGCGCGATGGTCGTCAGCGCGCTGGTGGGCGACAGGCCGCTATCCGAGGCGCTGCCGCTGCCGCTGTGAACGTAGAACACTTCGCCGCGCGTCTGGGGAACCAGCGACTCGCCGCCGCCCTCTTCGGCCACGCCGCCATCATAGTTGTGTGCCCGCTTGGAGAACGTGCTGGAGGCATGGAACCCGTAGTTGATGCCCGAGGTATCGACCGAGCAGTCTTCCAGAATATGCTCGGTTCCCGCGGCGTCCTCAAGGATGCCCGCGGTGCCCCACGGCCCGTCGATGACCACGTTCTTGAACGTCAGCCGATTCGAGGCCGCATCGACGTGGATGGCGTGGCTGGGCGGCGCGTTGGCGCTGGCGTGCGCCAGAATCTTCGTGTCCACGATCTGAGTGTCGTGGTTGCCGCTCGTCAGGTGAATGGCCTTCAGGAACTCCTCGGTCCCGTCCGCGGTCTCGCCGACGGAGAACTCGCAGTTCTTGACCACCGTGCCGGTGATGCCCGTCTCGATGTCCAGGCCGATGAGCACCGACGCCGTGCTCGGGCGGAAGACGACGTTCTTGATCGTCACGTCGTTCGCGCCAACGTCCATGGTGGAGGCCGCGTTGTCGTAGTCGAACGTCGGCCGCTCGCTGCCAGTGCCCTGGCCGATCACCGTGATGCCCGCCACGTCGAGGTCGGCCAGCACGGCGTCGCTACCTTCGTTGTGCCCCTCCAGGAGCACGATCTTGTAGCCCTGGTTCGCTACGCACTTCCCGACGGCCCAGTCCAGCGTCTTGAACGGCTGGTCGGGCGTCAGACCGTCGTAACTGCCGTTCTGGCCCACCGTGTAATGCACGTAGAACGTCTTGCCTCGGCTGACCAGCCCGAACTTGGCCAAGACCTTCGACAGCATCACGGTGAGCGCGTCACCAAACTTCCTCATCACTCTGCTCCTACGAAAGCTCTCTCCAACGCGCTGTTGCGGCCCCGCCGACATGGCGCGGCTATCGCTCAGGTTTCCAGGTACGGGTGCGGCGGCATCGCGCCGTCGCTCATGGGCACGGTCCCGAGGTCGGGCATCTGCGGCATGTCGCCACCGCCTCCGCCGAAGGACGGCGACTCGGCCTCCGAGGGCTTCCGGCCTGCGGCCATGGCGTCGGCCACGGCCAGCGTGCCGTAGTCGTTCGGGTCCGCCCGGTAAGGCATCCGAATCGCCAGTTCTGTGGTCAGGGAAAGCTGCTTGGAGAACTGCCAGATGAGAAACACTGTGGCCGCAACGAGGGCGAGGCAGCCGAGAACGAACGTGATACACAGGACGGCCGCCAGGACGACAACCTCAGTCGGCATGCGGAATTCTCCTCAGTTCGGCGGCCCCGAGCGCGCCACCGATACAACCATTGTACCACGGGCGTTGCCTTTTTGCAACATCAATGTTGGATTTTTTCAACAGGCGTGTTGCGTTAGGGGGACGGCGGGCGTTGATATTTCTGAACATAGTAGCGCCGAAGCACTTGGCGGGCCAGCTTCAGGGGTATGTGCTGGTAGGCGACCGGGAGCGCGTCAACGTCCCGAACCCGGCGTCGCCGTCGGCGGATTGCGTGGGGGAGGCGTCCCGGGAACCCGCACCAGTGGCAATGGTCTGCGTCGCCCCGGTACTCGCGCTGGCAATTCGGGCATGTCTGCATGGTCAGGTCTCTCCGTCCGCGAAGTTGAGCAGGGCGGCGGCGATGTCGCCCATCTGCTGGCCCTCGAACTCGTCTCGGGACTCGCTCTGCCGCTTCTTCTCGCCGGCCGCCGCGTAGATGGCGTTCTCGTAGGCCACAAGCCGGTTGACCGGCTCGGCTTCGCCCTTGGGCTCCTCGGCGTCCACCACGTTCGGCCGCTCGTACAACCGCTCCATCATCAGGAAGAAGAACTCGTAGGCGTCCAGCACGTCGCGGGTCTCGGCTGGGTACATCCGGCACGCATCGTCCAGCGGCTTGGCGTGCGAGATGACCCGCACTTGGGGCTCGTTGCCACGGCCTGTGGGTTCGGGCCACGCCTGGAAGCGGACGAGCCCCTGGTTATGCACCTCGGCGAGGGGCATCTTTCGGAAATGCTTGTCTCCCAGCGCCGACTCGCTGATGCGATGAACCGTCATCCCATTGGCCTCGTAGTGGTTGGCCAGCCAGTCCATGCCGGGGCCGAGCGGAACGACGATCTCCCGACAACCTAGCAGGGCGGCGAACTGGAGCGGCAGTTCCTTGACCTTCTTCTCGTCCAGGAACTCATTGACCGCCCGGACGATGCCCCAGAAGCCCTATTCGCGGAAGAGCGCCCCGGCGACGATGCCCGTCTGCGACCTGCCCTTGGTCTCGCTGTCGGCCGAGGTGAAGCCGGGGTCCACGGCGATCATCTTCGGGATGTTCATCTCGCGCAC
>DATKXO010000437.1:0-4005 GCA_035528995.1 Phycisphaerae bacterium
CTTCCCCTCCTTCGCTGCCGCACGTTAGACGACGCTCCACGCGGATTCGTTCCCACCGAGAGCGCCACAATGCGCAAGTCCCGAACACCCAACCTGAGGCTCGTGCCTGAAGACCTCCTACAACCCAAACGCCCTCGCCACATACACCGCCATCTGGTCCCGCGTGACCACGATCTCCGGATGGTAGCAGCCGTCGTCATACCCCTCGACGACCCCATGCTCGACGCAATACTCGATATGCCGGTACGCCCAGAATGGCTCCGTTCCATCCTCACCATAGCCAGTTGTCGGCACATCCGGGAAGTTGCGCGGATCGGCCGGCTCGTAGTCCGCCAGCTCCGCCTCCCCCGTCGGCGCGACCAGCGCCCGCGCCACGTACACCGCCATCTGGTCCCGGGTCACCTCCACCGTCGGCGCATACGTCGTCGCCGTATACCCCTGCACGATGTTCTGATCGTAGCAGTACTCCACGTGATCGTACGCCCAGTAGTCCGTCGGCACATCCTCGAAAGTCGCCTCCCCCGGTCCTGCCGGCACGTTGTCCTCGCCCCCGGCCAGAGCCCGGGCGATATACACCGCCATCTGATCCCGCGTCACGGACCAGTCGCCGTGATAGCGCGCGTCGTCATACCCGGAGACGATTCCGGCCTCGACGCAGGCATCGACGTGTTCGTAGGCCCAGGAGTCGAGCGGCACATCCGAGAAGGTCTCCATCACCCGGTCCCTCGATACATCGCGGATTTCGAGCTGCGTGTTGAGGGAGACATCTCGGTGGGTGACGACGCTGCCGTCCGGGAAGATGACTCGCACCGCCACGGGACCGCTCGCCGGGACCCCGAACTGCGCCACCTGCTCGTTCTGGCCGCAGAATCCCGATCCGCCGTCGATCAGCCGCGTCAGCGTTCGCGAGGGCAGGAAATTGCCGTCATTGTCGACGTCCAGCTCCACGCGGGCGCCGACGGCGGCGCGCGTCACACCACCATCCGTGGCGTCACCGTCGCCATCTGTAAGGGCGATCACTCGCAGCCAATTGCCGCCGCCCCCGAGGTTGAGGAAGAGAGACGATTGCGGGCCCGCCACGGCGCTGGCCAGGTCGATCCAGCCGTCTAGATCGATGTCGGCCCAGCAAGCGGCCTGATTCGGGCGGCTCCCGCCGACCCCGGCCGTCGCCGCCACGTTCGAGAACGTCCCATCGCCGTTGTTGCGATAGAGGAAGGGCTGATTGTCACTCTCTAAGTTGCCGACGTAAAGATCGAGGTAGCCGTCATTGTTGTAGTCCGCCCACGCCGCTCCCAGGCCGACCGAGACATCTCCCGCCATGCCGGCCAGATTGGCCACGTCGGTGAAAGTGCCGTCGCCGTTGCTGTGGAACAGCGCATCCCGCCGCGTCTGCGGCTCGATGTAGTTGGCGGAGGTGACGTAGCAGTCCAGCCAACCGTCGTTGTCGTAGTCGCCCCATACGGCGCTGTACGCATCCACGAACGCGCTGACGCCGGAGGCGTCGCTGACATCGGTAAACGTCCCCTCCCCGTTATTGGAGAAGAGCAAAGTTGCCTGGCCCAGTCTCGCGATCACGAGATCGGACCACCCATCGTCGTTGTAGTCGCCCCAGGAGGCGGACTGCCCGGCATCGCAGGGGCTCAGGCCCGCGGCCACCGACACCTCGTCGAACGTCCCGTCGCCGTTGTTGTGCATCAGGTACCCGGGGCCGAAGATATTCGAGCAGAAGGCGTCCAGCAAGCCATCGCCATCGTAGTCACACCACGAGACGCCCCGGCCGGCGCTGAACGACACGCGGAATCCTGCCTCCCCGCCGACCTCCGCGAACTCGCCCTCCTCCCACTGATACAGCATTGGATAGCCCGCGCCGGAGCCCACCAACACGTCCAGGTCACCGTCGTTGTCGTAGTCCGCCCACGCCACGCCATCCTGCTCCATCGGGGTCGCGTCCAATCCTACGGACGCACTCACCTCGGTGAAGGTTCGATCCCCGTTGTTGTGATAGAGCAGCGGTCCGTGCTCGTCCGGCACAGAGCCGGCCGGGACCGCGCCGGCCGCGAGCAGGTCCGGATAGCCGTCTCCATCGTAGTCCGCCCAGCCGACCCCCACGGTCCCGCGCATGAAGACAGCCGACGCGAGATCCTGAAAGTGCGCACCGGAAGAGGACGGCAGCGGAGTGAGCGACAGGTTTGCGGTTGTGGTGGCGCCTGTGGACACACTAACGCTGCCGACGGAGGCCCAGTAATATCCGGCCGCGCTTGCCCCGATGCGGTAGCCCGAGCCGACGGGCACGCCGGTGATCGTATAGTTCCCGCTGGAGTCGCTCGCCGTCGCCAGCGCGCCACACGTCACCTGGACACCTTGGAGGCCGTACCCCGTCGATGCGTTCGTCACCCGGCCGGCCACCGTCCCGAAGGTCGTAGGGCTGATCGACAGGTCGGCCACCGTGGTCTGGTCCGTCGCGACCGTGATACCGATCGATGCAGACTCATATCCCGAGGCGCTCGCCGTCACCGTCCGGCTGCCGATGCGGACGCCTGGGAGGCGATAGGCTCCGGTCACATCGGTCGTCCCGCTCTGCCCCCCGCACGCGACTGCCGCTCCGGCGACCGCCAGCCGGGTGAGGCTATCTCTCACGTGTCCCACCACGGAACCTATCCTGGGATTCAGAGCGAAGTCGACCGTCGTCGTCTCCTGGGACGCCACCGAGATCCCGCTCTGTGAGCCCATCACGTACGCGGACGCGCTCGCCGTCACCGTGTAGCCATCGCCCACGGGGATATTGGGCAGCAGGTACGATCCATCTGTGCCTGTCGTGTCGTTCGCGGAGCCGCAGGCCACCGCCGCGCCCGAGACCGGCAGCCCGCTCGCGGCCTCCCTCACCGTGCCCGCGATAGCCCCGGGCAATGGTACGAGACTCAGGTCCACGGTCGCAGTCATGTCTGCCATGACTGTCACCCCGGTCTGAGAGCCTGACTGGTAGCCATCGGCGCTCGCCGTCACCGTGTACCCATCACCCACGAGGATACCCGACAGCAGGTACTCACCGGCCCCGTTCGTCGTTGCGCTGTGCGCGCCACAGGTCACGAGCGCACCCCCTATCGGCGCGCTGCTCAGCGCATCCGATACCGTCCCGGCAATGGACCCGACGATCAACGGCTCCACGACGAGGGTGGTCGAATCGCTGTCGCTCAGCGCCGCCGCGCCGTCGCAGGTGGCGCTGACCGTCAGCGTCACGATGACGTCCGTGCCCCCGACATTCGTCGGCGCCGTATAGCTCGGGTTCTGCACGCCGGCCGAGGGAGAGAAGGAGCCTCCGGCGCCGCCGTCGCTCCAACTCCACGTCGCCACCCCGTGGCCGCCGGTGTCCACGTACGTCGCGGACAGGCTCACCGTCCCCTCCGAAAGCACTGTCGCCGGGGCCGGTGCATTCGCGTACACTCCGAACTCGTGGCCCAGGGGGCAAAGCGCATAGTAGCTGAAGCCATCCCAGGGAATCGTCAGCGGCAGGTCGGGAAAGCTGTAGCTGTTGTAGCTCTCATCCTCGTCCAGGTCCACGTAGAGGTCGGCGCTCGTCATGGTCGCGTCGTTCTTGCTCCAGCCGTCGTTGTAGACCTCGATGAAGGCGTAGGCGGGATAGCCAAGATAGGAGATGCCGTCCGTCAGGTCGACCGCCACTCGCTTGTCGTCCGCGATCGGAATCGGCCCTCCATCGAACCAGAGGGTGTCGCTTTCCGACCACCAGTCTGGCGGGTCGCCGACGCCGCCGTAGAGTTCCAGGTCCCAGCGCTCGGGGTGGTTCAGTCCCGCGCAGCCATAGAGCAGGGGGCGGTAGTCCGGGCGGTCGCTGTTGTAGTAGGCCTCCGGTCCGAAGGTCCCTTCCAGAAACATCTCGTAGGCCACCCAGAAGAACCCGCTTCCTCCGATCCCCGTGCTGTTGGGCACCCCCCAGTCATTGTCCCACGAGTTGGCTATGAGGAAGGCCCCGTAGTGCGTCTCTCCGTC
>DATKXO010000438.1:0-17521 GCA_035528995.1 Phycisphaerae bacterium
GTGTCCAGCGGCGGCCAGCGCCCGTCGTGTTGCACCGCAAGGCCCCTCAGCGCCTCCACGTCCAACGACGTGGGCAGAGTGGCCCCGGCCGACGGCGCCGCCGTCGCAGTCAACGTCATCAGAATAAGAACCAACCGCAGCATAAGCACTTCACCTTCCCGTTACGGCTTCCGGCCAACGGCCTCTTCCAGCGCCGACCCGTCTTCCTCGGTGTCCGACCGCAGGCCCTCCGGCGGCACGCCCAACTCCCCCGCAACCAGACGACCTTTCTGCCGGGGCTTCCCGGCGCGCTTCGTCTGCTGTCCGATCCGTGCGGCCTGCCGCTTGTCGATCACACGAGTGATCAAAACCACCACCATCCCCACCATCATGGCAATGTACCCCGCGAACACGATCGGCTGACCCGGGTCGCGCGACACGCTCAGATAGCTGACCGTCTGCCCGCCGCCCATGTTGTACGCCGACTGAAACAGGTTGTACCCGCCGTAGCTGATCGGGTGGTTCATGCTGATCACCTGGTCCTGCTCTCGGCCGGTGGACGGATCGGTGATAGTCACGCGGCTTTCGAACGAGCGCGGCCGCCTGGTGCCCGGATAGGTCCCCAAGTGAAACTGGTTCAGCTTCAGGGCGAATCCCAGCGGCAGGCTCTTGTTCGCGTAGCTCAACTCGTACGTCGCCCCACCCAGGGTCTCCCGGCGAGGGCTGAACCTCTGCACCCAGACCTCGCGGCTCTGCTCGGACGCCGTCAGCTTCACCAGTATCGCCGGCACACGAGTCTCGCGGGTCTCCTCCGGCACCGCCATCGTCCAATCGACCTTGGCCTGATCGAACCGCTGAAGCACCGCGAACTTATAACCGGGCCACGGAGTCTCCACGGGCTCTCCGATCTTCAATTCCCGTACGACCGCCGGCACCCCGTCGCGACTCAGCCGCGCCAGCAGCGCTCCCTCCGGCCCGGCGATCACCTCGATCGGAGCACGCGGGCCTGCCTCCTCGGCCACCACGAACGTCAGGTCCAGCCCTTCGATCGCCCCCTCGCCCTGCAGCGAGCCGAACTCGGGAAACTTCGCGAACGCCAGACGCTTCGCCGTGCCGGCCGGCCCCTGGAACTCGACCTCGATCGCCGGGTTCACCGGCCGGTCGGATGCGTTGATCAGTTCCTTGTCTTCCACCTTGGCGTGCGGCAGGTACCGCAGCACCCGCGCCGTGTAACCCGTCTCGCCAAGCGGCACCGCCTTCTCCAGCCCGTCCTCTGCCGGGAACTTGTAGCTCAGACCCTGGTACTCGATCTCCACTCGTCCCTTCGACCCGGCTCCCTCACCGGACGATTGGGCCATTAACTGTTGTACTTCCGCCTCGTCGGCCGCCACCCGCAGGTCAACCTCCAGCTCGCCCGGACCTGCCGGCTCCCCGGCGAACACCCACGTCGGCTCATCTCGGCCCGTCGCCGACAGCGAGACCTCGACGGCCAGGCGCGGCTGCGGGTTGTCGTTGGTGACCTGCTTCGACCAGACACTGTCGGGAAGATACCGCTGAATCTCGCCCCGCAGGTCCCCGAGGCTCACCCTCGGAGCCTTTGGCCGCTCCGCCACATCCAGGCCGCCAAACGCCCGGCTGGTCAGGTCCGCGGTGGCGCGGGTCTCATCGCCCACGTTTTCGATGGTCAGCACGTCGTGCGAAACAGTGAATCGCTCGGCGGACTCCCCTTCCACCAGTCCCAAACGCCCGTCGATCCCCCATCCCCCGGTCACCAGCGCGCCCCCCAGCGTGACCAGGATGCCGCCGTGGGCGATCACGAACCCGATGTGCCGCTTGGTGAACGGAAACCGCAACAGGGCCGCCGCCAGCACGTTCACCGCCAGCAGCCCCAGCAGCAGCTTGAACCACCACGACTCGTAAAACTGGGTCAGCGCCCGCTCGGGCCCGTGCATCGATTCGACCACAGTGGCGCAGGCCATCCCCACCAGCAGCAGAACCAGCAACACCGCCGCAAACCACAGCGACCCCACAGAACGCAGAATGGAACGTGACGGGCTCATGCAGCTCCCTTGTGTAAACCCCGATTCCCGGCCCTATACGACCCCGCGGCCGGCTTGGCGGCCGCGGTTCGCAACCCATATTCTCTGCGGAAACCGCCTTCGCTGCAAGCTCTCCCGCGAAGCGGCCCATTGCCGCCCGGGCGACGCAGGGGCTGCTTTCACACGCCCGGGCCGCCGCCAGGCGTGCCCAACATCATCGGGAACACTGATTCCGGCAACTGGAAGGCCGTCACCCGGCTATGGTTCGACGCGCCGCACGTAGTACGCCACGCCGGCCACGAAGAACAGAACCCCCAACGTGACCGCAAGAGTATAGTACCAGGCATCGATGTCCGGGTGTTCCGGCCCCAGGAAGTACAACAGCAGACAACCGGTGATGAACGGCGGCACGAAGCCCAGGCCCGTCGCAATCGCCGGGCTCGCCACCAGGCACGAGCCCAGCCACGCAGAACCAAACAGGTACACCGACAGCGCCGCCAGGAACACAAGCGTGTCCCCCTGCACGTCCCCCAGGTGCATCGCCAGCTCCTCCGGAATCCGGGCCGTCCGCGGCGCCAAAACGTAGATCACGCCCAGGTTCACCAGCCAGACCGCCAGACCCGCCCCGATCGCCAGAACGGCCTTGCTGGTGATGATCGCCCGCCGCGACGGCGGCAGGTAGGCCAGGAACTCGGCCGACCGGTCTGCCCGTTCCCCCGCGATCGCGTTGCCGCCCAGCATCACCATGGTCAACAACGAAAACGAAAGGCTGGCCAGACCGATCGTGGTCAACTGCTGCGGCCAGGGGCGGGGCAGCGCCCCGAACACGCGCTCCGAGTAGAAGTTGACCGGCACCGCGATCAGAAACGGCCCCACCACCAGCACCGCCCCGACGATCAGCACGAGCCCGTTCACCCGACAGTCCTTCCACAGCAGCGCTTTCATCGCCTTCATGCCGACGCCCTCCGCCCTTTCACGAAGTCCTTGAACACGTCCTCCAGGCCGAGGTCGATCACCTCGATGCTGTCCACGGCGTACTTGCCTCGCACGAACTCCAGCGTGGCCGGCGAGAACCCGCGGACCGTCAGCAGCCACTCGCGATGACCGAACCGCTGCCAGATCGTGCCCTCCGGCACCTCGCCCGGCGTGCACCCGTCCCGCAGCACCGCCCGGATCCGCTTGGTGCCGGTCAAGAGGTCCTCCGTCGGACAGTCCACCAGCAGCCGACCCTCGTAGATGATGCCCACCCGGTCGGCCAGACGTTGCACGTCGCTCAGCGTGTGGCTCGAGAACAGCACCGTGTTCTGCCGTTCGCAGATCGTCCGCAGCACCCCGTCGAGAAACTCCTCCCGAATGATCGCGTCGAGCCCGGACGTCGGTTCATCCAGAATCAGCAGCTCCGGCTCATGGGCTACCGCCAGAAGCAACGCCAGCTTGGCCACCATCCCCTTCGACAGGTGCTTGACCTTCTTGTTCGCGTCCAGCTCGAACAGCCTCAACAGCTCGGCGCACAGCTCGTCGTTCCAGGTCGCGTACAGGCTCCGGCAGAAGCCGATCACCTGGTGCACCCGCATCCAGCGGTAGACGTAGTGCAGCTCTGGCACGTAGCCCACGCGTTGTTTCATGCCCGCCGGGTCCGCCGTCACGTCGATGCCCAGCACGCGCGCCTCACCGCACGTCATCCGCAGGTTGCGCATCAGCATCCGGATCGTCGTGGTCTTGCCCGCGCCGTTCGGACCGATGAAGCCGAACGTGCTGCCCTTCGGAATGCGCAGCGTCAGGTCATCCACGGCCGTGGTCCTGCCGAACCGTTTGGTCAGGCCGGCTGTCTCGATAGCCAGTTGGCAAGATGCGTTCGCCACCATGCTCAGACCCTCACTCGTCGTTGCTCCCCCACTCCTTTGTTGACTCGGACAACGCCTTTTCAAACGTGCCGCGTATCCGACCCGCCGGCAGGCTGGCGGCCCGACCCACCTGAATGCCCTCGGCGAACCGTGCCCGGACCGCCGCCTCCGACTTGTCCTGCGCCGAGGCCGCTCCGTTCTGTGACACGAACGCACCCAGCCCCTTGCGCGTGTGGAGCAATCCCTGCCGTTCGAGTTCCTGATACGCCCGCTGAACCGTGTTGGGATTGACCACCAGTTCCAGGGCCAGCGCCCGAATGGACGGCAGCGCTTCTCCCGGCCGATACACGCCCGCCGCCACCAGACCGCGGACGTACTCGACGATCTGCTCGTAGAGGGGCACGTGACTCGTGGGATCAACCGACACCGCCGGGCACCTCCGCAACATCGCCCAACTGTACTACCTAGCTAGTACAGTATGTCAGCGCCCGCCCCACAACGCAAGCCCCACCCGCAGAATCTCTGTAATTATCTGTCAAAAAATGGGTTACGAATCGGCGCCCCAACTCCAGCGCCTCCGACGGCGGCCGAGGCGTCACGGATCACCCAGCGTCAGCAGCGAGATCTCCGGCCGGGCACCGAACCGCACCCGAGACGCGTGCCCGCGCTCGCAGCCCACGCCGCGGCTGACGTACACCCGCCGCCCGTCCAGCTCGTGGTATCCCCCGGCCCCCACCTCGCGCGGAACATCGGACGCGATAAACGGCGGCCCAAAAAACGGAATCTGCACCTGCCCCCCGTGCGTGTGCCCCGCCACCACCAGGTCGATCCGCGAGTCCGGCGCCAGCCCCAGCATCACGTCCGGCGCATGCGACAGCAGAATCCGGATGTCGGCCGTCCACGGTGCCCACTCCAACTCGCCCACCACGCGCCGGGCGGCCTCGCGCCGATGGGCAAGCTGCACGCCCCCGATCGTCAGCCACCGATCACCGACCTCCCCGTGCACCACCTCGTTGTACAGCAACCGCACTTGGGTACCGTCTAGTACGCGCTCCACGCGCTCCAGCCCGTCCACGTCACCCTGCACGAAGTACACGCCCCCCGGGGCCGACAGCCGCGACAGAAGATCGCGCAGCGCCGGCAGCTCCCGTTCGAACATCTCGTCGCTGCCTTGAAACAGATCGCCGGGCATCAGGATCACATCCGGCGCCAAGGCCATCAGACGCGCGACGGCCGTCCGCTCATAATCCGTCACCTGCGCCGTCTGAATGTCCGACAGCACGCCGATGCGGATCGGCCCGCTCCCTTCCCGCTCGACCGGAACCGCAATCCGCGCCGTCTCCAGTTGCAGCCGAAACGGCTCGATGTACGTGGCGTACACGCCCGCCGGTCCCAGCGCCACGCATACGCACGCCAGTGCCCGCACCGGCCCCAAAACGCGCCGCCACGGCCCACGTCCCCACCTTCTCCGGCCTGCCAGGAGCACGCCCACTCCCATCGCCGGCATCAGAACCACGATGTCCAGATAAACCAGATGGATCAGCCCGAAGAACCGAAACCCCCAGGACTGCAGCACCAGCCACTTGCCCACGAACACCGCGCCGGTGACCACAGCTGTCACAAACACGTCGGACAGACGGATCGCCACCGGCCCGTCACCCTCGCCCGCGCGCCGCCACGGCCGGAACAACACCGCCCCGGCCACAACCGCATCCACCAGCATGGACGCCCAGAAGATGAACGTGGGTGTATCCGACAAAATCATCCAGTTCGCCCTACGGGTCTCGCCGCCCATCGGTGTATACGACCGATGCGCCCGGAAGGTCGCTCAGGGCGCCTACGTGAAGTGACAGGTCAAGACGCTCCCCCCGTCGGCGCACCGGATCGATGTTTTGCCGCTTAGCCGTTGCGACGCTCTGCCGTTTAACTTTACGCCGGCACGTTCGGCCCCGGCAGTTCCACGTCCCGGGCCAGCAGCAGCGGGCCGATCTCCGCCTCGACCGCCTCCAGAATACTGTTATCCTCGATCAGCTTGCGGATGGCCTCGATGTCCGGCCACAGCACCCGGTCATCCACCAGCCTGGGCACCTTCGTCCGGATCACGTCGTACGCCACGCCGGTCCCCTTCCCCGGCCGGCGACCCTCGTGGAACTCGAACGCCTGGGCCGCCGACATCATCTCGATCGCCAGCACCGCCCGAACGTTCCGCAGAATCTCACCGCACTTGCGCACCGCGATCGGACCCATGCTGACGTGGTCTTCCTGGTCGGCCGACACGCTGATCGAGTCCACCGAAGCCGGATGCGAAAGCACCTTGTTCTCCGATACCAGCGACGCCGCCGTGTACTGGGCCACCATCAGCCCCGAGTTCAGCCCCCTCCCTTCCACCAGAAAGGCCGGCAGCCCCGACAGCGTCGGGTTGAGCAATCGGTTGGTATGCCGCTCGGAAAGGTCGGCCGCCTCCGCAAGGGCGATGCACAGGAAGTCAGCCACCATGCCGATCGCCTGCCCGTGGAAGTTGCCCGCCGCGAAGTAGGCCCCTTCCTGATCGCCGTCCGCCCCGTAGAACAACGGGTTGTCCGCCGCCGAGTTTACCTCGATGTTCACCGTCCGCCGGACGTGCTCGACCGTATCGAACGACGCCCCCAGGGCTTGCGGCGTACAACGGATGCTGTAGCCGTCCTGCACCCGACCGGTCCGGTGGGCCATGATCTCGCTGTCGGCAAACAGACGGAGCAGGTTGGCCGCTACCGCGTTCTGACCCGGGTACGGGCGAAGCCGATGCACCCGTGGATCGAACGCCCGGGCCACCGCCCGCAACGCATCGCAGCTCATCGCCGCCGCGATCACCGCGTTCTTGAGCAACCGCTCGGCATCGTAGACCAGCAGGGCCGTCCCCCCGGTCATCATCTGCGAGCCGTTGATCAGACCTAACCCCTCCTTGTAGGTCAGGTCGGTCGGCTTGACGCCGGCCCGCTCCATCGCCTCGCCGCCCGGCAGCAGCTCGCCCTTGTACCACGCCCGGCCCTCGCCGATGGCCACCTCCGCGAACTGCGACATCGGCGACAGGTCTCCGCTGACCCCCAGCGAACCCTTCTCCTGAATGTACGGCACCACCCCCTTGTTGATCATTGCCAGCACGGTGTCGAACAGACTCTGCCGCACACCCGAGTACCCCTTGGCCAGCACGTTAGCCCGCAGCAGCATGGCCGCCCGAACCGCGTCCTCCGGAAACGGGTTCCCCGTGCCGGCCGAGTGGCTGTAGATGATCCGGCGGCTGAGTTCCGCGCTCTGCTCCGGCGATATCCGCACGCTGGCGAACTCGCCGATCCCCGTGGTCACGCCGTAGATGGCCGTCCCCTCGGCCACACAGCGTTCCAGGTAATCGCGCGAGCGCTGCATCCGCTCCCGAGCCTCGGGCAAGGCCGACACCTTGGCCCCTTGCCGTGCCACCGCCGCAATCTGTTCGATCGAGAGTGAGTTCCCGTCCAGCACGACGTCCATGTTGCGTCCCCTTGTCTCGCCTGATCAGAAGCCCGCCGCCACGCAACACCCAGCCCCAAGTGCCACAATGTCTCTCGCCTGACTCAGCCGCGAAGCGGCGCCAGTCCGCAGTCACCGGCGCCGGCTCCCCGAAACCTCAGCCGCGAAGCGGCGCAAGTCAGTAGCCAGGGGCGCAAGCCCCTGGACCTCGCCCGATTCGCGCGCCCAAGCCCCGAAGGGGCGGCAGAACGCAGCCGCAAAGCGGCGCCACTCAGCAGCCAGGAGCGCCAGCCCCTGGAAACCGCCCGCTGACGCGCGGCGGGCACCGCACCTCAACCACGTAGCATACCCACAGCCCCGCCTTTCCGCGAACGCCCGCTCACAAACGGGCGACAAACGTCGGGAACTTGCTGATAGGTTGGTATGATGGACGGGCAGGCTGTCTGCACCGGAACCCGACGTCACCGGCCCCCAGAGCTTATGGACGAACAGGCAAGAGCCGCTCAAGCCCACGCCGCCGCCGATGGCGATCAGGACGCCTTGCAGCGCCTCATCGTCCACTACCACGCGACATTGCGTGGCACTGTCGAGCGGGCCATCGACCCCGCCCTCCGCGCCCACCTCGACCCCGACGACGTCCTCCAGGAGGCCTACATCACCGCCTTCAAGCGGGTCGGCTCCTGCAACTTCGACGGCCCCGGCGGCTTCTACAAATGGCTCGAGACCATCGCCCTCAACGCGATCCGGCCGCAGCAGCGGGCCTTGCGGTCTCAGAAGCGTGACGTCGCCCGCAACGTCGCCCAGCGCCCGCGGTCGGCCACTTCCTACCCCGACCTGCTCCACCGCTTGGCCTCACCCGACAGCACGCCCAGCCGTCGCGTCGCCAGGCACGAGGCCACGGCCGCCGTCCTGTCCGCCCTGGCCCGTCTCACCGACGACCAGCGGGCCGTCATCCGCCTGCGCATCCTCGAGGACCTCCCCGGCCCCGAAGTAGCCGCCGCCCTCGGCAAGTCCGAAGCCGCCGTCCACATGCTAACCCACCGAGCCCTAAAACAACTCCGCCACCTCCTCGTCTCCATCACCCGGTACCTCAGTCACTCGTAGGCTATCCGCCGGGGGGCACCTCGTCGCGGTTGTCCGCACCCATGATCCAGGTACACTACCTTCATGAAGCCGACGGTCTATCTGGACTCTTCGGTGCCAAGCTATCATCTGCCGCAAGGCGATGATCCCATCATCCACGCCCGCCACCTGTTGACCCAGCGCTGGTGGGCCGATGAGCTACCGCGGTTCGACGTTTTCATCTCGCAGGTGGTCCTGGAAGAACTCGGCGGCGGAGACCCGCAGCGGGCCGCCCAACGGCTCGCGTTGGTTGAGGGGCTCCCCCTTCTCGACGTGAACGAGGAGGTCGAGCGCGTCGCCCGATTCTATGCGGACAACATGGTGATGCCCCGTCGCGACTTGCGCGATGCCTTCCACCTTGCCCTGGCGTCGGTACATGAGATAGAATACCTGGTGACTTGGAACTTCGCCCACCTGGCCAATGCCAGTAAGCGGACCCACATCGAGGTGCTGAACCGGCGGCTGCACCTCGTCTCGCCGGTGATTTGCTCACCCGAGGAGTTGTTGCTCGAGCCGTCGGAGTGAGGCAAAGCGGACCCATGCAACCCGACCCAGTCGTTGAGGAGCTGCGCGACCACGGTGCCCGCATTGCCGAGCACTGCGGTGGCGACGTCCACCGCATGGCCGAGCATTTCCGCCACGAGCAGGCCGCCCACCCGCAGCGCGTGACGCGCCGCCCCACTCCCGACGAAAAACGCGGACCTGAGCGGGCCGAACGGTAGACACCGACGCTCGGCCGGGCGCAGCATCATTCACCCACGCCTCTGACCTTGTCCCTGGCCCACGCCCACCGCCCACCCTCACCAGACCCCCGACCCACCGTTCGCCATTCGCCACTCCCCATTCGCCATTCGCTATTCGCTATTCTCCCTTCCCCCGCCACCGAGCCCTCGAACAACTCCGCCACCTCCTGGTCTCCATCACGCGGTACCTCAGCCGCGTATAGCAAGAGCAGAATCACCCTCTCCCGCGTTAGATCGACGGTTTGATGATCCTCGTCACCGTGACGAAGAGCTGTCGCCTGCGTGGCGTCAGCGCCGGGAGGCAGCCGTGCGACCCAATACCCCCCCTGGAACGAACGGACAACTGCCCGATTTGTTCGGCGCCAACCGCTGGCAAGAATTGGTTCAGCGTGCTGGCTTGGCTCCCCGACAGGGCCAGGTCGCTCGTCTGATCTGCCGCGGATGCAGCAACCACTCTTAGAGGAGGTCAGAACGATGAACGCCCATCTTCGAACCGTAGTTGTAGTGTCTGTTATCCCGCTTCTGGTGGGAGTTTGCACCGCCACGGCAGGTGATCTGAACCCGCCACCTGGGCCACTCACGCCAACAATGAAGACCCTCCTGGAAGTCGAGCCCCGGATTGCCATTAACGAGCAGAACACGCCGGGGGACAGCGATGCCGTTTTCGCCATCACAGAGCCTGGATCGTACTACCTTACCGGGGCGCTGATCGGCGTCGAAGGGAAGAACGGAATCCGCTTAAGCAGCGGGAACGTGTGCATTGACCTCGATGGATATGAGGTCGTTGGCCCCGGCTCTGGGGACGGCATTGTGAGTCCATACGGAGATGTCAAGGAGAATGTCACGATCCGTAACGGCATTGTGCGTGGGTGGACGAACGGCATCAGACTGGATCATACTTCGAGCGTGCACCTCCGAGATGTCGCCGTTTCTGAAAACGCACTTAACGGTATTTACACCGGCGGCCCCGGCATCGTCGAAGGATGCCTTGCCCGGAATAACGGGAGGGGAATCTCGGGATACGGGACAGTCACGGTTCGCAATTGCGTCGCGACGGAGAATCAGTTGCAGGGTATCGAGGTTGCCTTTTCTTGCGTGGTTGAGGGATGCATTGCCTTTGACAACCCCGGGAGTGGGATTGTCGTCAGCGATAACGGCAACGTCGTCCGGGGCTGCTTTTGCAGGACAAACGCGGTCGGTTTGGAGTGCGTGGGCACCAGAACCCGAATCGAGGAGAATCATGTCGTGGATAACGCGGTCGGCATACGTGTGGCCGGTTCACGGAACCTCGTTATCAGCAACTCGGCAGCCCTCAACAGCACGCAGGATTACGATATCGGCGTAGGGAATGCCTACGGGCCGATCGTGAACGTCGCTGGTGTTGGAGACATCTCGGGCGTGGCGGGCGCGAATCATCCGTGGGCGAACGTCTCTCACTAGAGGAGCGCGAATGATGGTAGCTTACAAGCGATGGGCCGTCACAGGCGCAGTAGTCGCGCTAGGTTGCCTCGCGCGATGGGGCGTCGCACAGTCTAACATCGACCCGGATCACAGGTTGGCCTGGGGTGAGAACATCGGCTGGACTAACTGGCGCGGCGCCGGCGAACCCGATGGGTCCCAGGCCGTAAGCGTCGGCCTGTCGTTCCTTTCCGGCTTCCTCTGGGCCGAGAACGTCGGCTGGGTCAACGTCGGCGATGGTACGCCGGGCGCCGATTGTGCCGGGGCTCCGTGTTACGCAAACCTCGACGGGACGGATTCTGGCGTGAACATCGACCCGACGAGCGGCGAGTTGTCCGGCTACGCCTGGGGCGAGAACATCGGCTGGATCAACTTCGACACGGCCGGGCTGGGCACGGATCAGGCCCTGTGCGATGCTTGCACGCACCAGTTCTTCGGCTACGCCTGGGGTGAGAACGTCGGCTGGATCAACCTGGCCGACGCGACGCACTTCGTGGCCGTCGGCCCCTGCGCCTTCGGTGACCACGACTGTGACGCCGACGTGGATCTGTCTGATTACGCGGGGTTCACCACGGTGATGTCCGGGCCTGGGGTGGTCGTCGAATGTGCAGCCTTCGACGCCGATGGCGACGGCGACGTCGATCTGCGCGACGCGGCCGCACTGGTGAGCTCCTTCGCCCCCTGACGCTGCTTCCGCCTCGGGTCCTTCCCGGGGGCGAATCCGGGCGCGCCGGAGCCCCGGCGCCACCCGCGGACCAGCGGTACACCGCCCGACGGGTATGGATTCCTATTGGCCTCTGGGGGCGTAGAGTGCGCGTGGGCGGTGGACAGTCTGGCCTGTGAGGGCTGCGCCTCGGCGTCGTTTTCCGACGCGTCGTGCAGCTTGACCAGCGAGCAGTTGGCTGGCTGGGCGAGGGGGGCGTTGGCGCCGAGCGCTTCGAGCAATTCCTGGCACGGGGGAACAGCTCCTGCTCGTCCTCGGAGTGCTGGGCAGGCCCCAGGAGGCAGGCGGCGAGCCGTGCCGTGCTATGAGCCTCCGACTATAGAAGATCGGCTCGTGCCCTCCCGAATCCTCCAAGCCACACGCGTGACAGCGTCTTGCATGGCGCAAAACCCGCCCTAAGGGGGCAGCGTGGCAGCACCGGGGCGCGATGTGGTGGGCTCACTCGGAGGCGAAGGTGGGACGGGAGGCGGCCACGGGCGCAGCTCGATGAGGTCGGGGTCGGGTAGCACGTCGCGGTTGCGCGAGTAGTCGTCGGTGAGCCACCGGGAGCCCGGCAGCTCGTGCCCCTCGTCGTCGACGATCCACCTCACCCCGCCGGATGCTGCCTCTGTCGATAGTTCGAGAGCCAGTTCCACAAAGCGTCGGGCATCGCGCCCCTCTGGACGGGCGAAGCTCGGCGAGGACCTGTTGCACACGTCCATGGGGTGCAGGTAGTAATACCAAGCTGGACTCGCGTCATCGTCCCCCGGCGTCGCGTCCAGGAGCCCGTAGACCAGCACGCCGAGTCGGGGGCGGATGGCGAACACGACTTTTGGGAAGTTGTTCGGGAGCCCGCGGAAGCCGTAGCGCTCGACGTACCGTTCGGCGTTCGATCCCGCGCAGACGAGAAGGCCGGCGCCGCTCATCCAATAGCCGGGGACAATGTCCCCCTTGTACCAGATTTCGTAGAGGACCTTGGCGTCCAGGCTCAGAATGCGCACCAGACGCAGGTCATGGGGACTGAAGATCAGAGTCGCTATGACTTCGTCACCGGGATGCTCCGGAAAGACGTCCACCACCAGGGGACTGCCACACCCGAACGTCCCAGCGGTGTAGTCATACGGCGGAGCAGACGCGGGTACATCCTTGGCGTCCACCGTGCTTGACCACGCTGGGTGCGAGTACTCGCCCTCGATAAACGCGTGCAGACCAGGCGGCAGCTCATCTCCACCGCCCCCGCCGACGGCGATCAGGGTCAATGTGCCGCTGCCGAACTCGGCGGGGCGCTTCACCACTTGCCCTCCGGTGAAGGCGTGATCCCTGGGGTCGGACCAGACCTTGAGCATGCGTTTACTCCTGGTCACGAGCAGAGCTTCGCGTCCGTCCTCGGAGATCTTTAGAGCATACGGACGCTGGTACAAGGACCGCCCGCTGAGGTACGCAGGTATTAGCGTCAGAGCGGCAGCAGAAACGCAGAAAGCGGCGCCGGCCAGGGCCCAATGGCGTACGACCCAGCGAGCGGCGCGGGTCCACGAGACGGGCGGCCGGACGCGCCGACCGGAGTCCAGAGCTGCCAGCACCTCACCTGCTGCGGCAAAGCGGTCCTCCGGCCGCTTCGCCATCAACCGCAGCGCAAGACTGGACAGGCAAGGGTCGGCATCTTTCTGGACTGTTCTTGGATCAGCCGGCTCCTCGTGCAGAATCCGATGAATCACCGCCGACGGCGTCGCCGCCTTGAACGGCGTTCGGCCGGTGAGCATCTCGTACAGCACCACGCCGGCCGAGTACAGGTCCGTCCGGTGGTCGATCGCCTCATCCCCGCGAGCCTGCTCCGGGCTCATGTACTCCGGCGTCCCCGGCGTCGAGCCCTCCATCGTCAGCCGCGTCTGAGCCGACAACATCCGGGCCAGCCCGAAATCCGCAAGCTTCACACACGACCGAGCATCAAGGGCCCAGGACCGAGCGGAAAGCGTAGACTCCGACGCCTCCAATTCCGCATCCAGCACTCCGGCGTCTGCATTCTCAGGTCCGCACCCAGCATCCTGTACTCCGCATTCCGCATTCGCCGTCCCCCTCCCGACCTCGATCAAAATGTTCGACGGCTTGACATCCCGATGAATCAGCCCGGCCTCATGGGCACCCGCCAGCGCCGACAGCAACTGCCCGAAAAGGTGCCGAATCGTCTCCGTCGGCAGCGGCCCGTCCTCGCGGATCACATCGGCCAGCGTCGGCCCGTGCACGTACTCCATCGCCAGGTAATGCACCCCGCCTCCCTGCCCCACCGCATACACCGTGACGATGTTCGGATGCCGCAGCGCCGCGGCCGCCCGCGCCTCCCGGGCAAACCGCGCCACGGCCGCCCCGTCGCCCGCCACCTCCGGGCGCAGAATCTTCAGAGCGATCGTCCGATCCAGGCTCTCCTCGTAGGCCTCCAGGACGATCCCCATCCCGCCCCGTCCGACGAACCTGCTGATCTTGTAAGCACCCAGCCGGGCCGGATACCCCGCCTCACCGCACCGTTCGAGCACGCCGCGAGCCACCAGCTCTTCCAGCGTCTGCCGATCCGCCCGCAGATGCCGAACCATCTCCAGGTGCGACCGCAGGTCGTCCGCCAGGTCCGGATGCCGCGCCAACAGCTCCCTTTCCGGCTCCGCCTGCCCCCGAGCCAGCCGGTCCAGGTACCCGTCCAGCACCTGACCGATACGCCGGTCGCGCCCCTCGTCCTGACTCGTCTGCACCTCTGACATAAGATCGCAGAAGGATGACAGCCTCGTGTCCCAGTCGAGAACCCATAGCCTACCACGACACCCACCGTGGAATCCAGGACGACTCGCGGCCGGGTCATTAAACCGACGCCCCACCGGCCCGACCGCCGCCGCCCCGCGTCGCCGGCCCTCACACCGCCCGCCGCCCGGTGTATAATCCACCACCATGAACCAGGATCGCCATTCAGACGCCGTGACCGTACCGCCGGACGATGCAAACGCACCCCTCTTCACCCTCGACGGGCGCCGACTGGCCCTCGACCAGCTCGACGCCGCCCTGGGCCGAAGGACCCGCGTCACCGTCACCGAGCCCATCTGGGCACAGATTCAGAAAGGCTGCGACGCCGTCCGCCGCATCGCCGCCGGCCCCGCCCCCGCCTACGGCATCAACACGGGCTTCGGCCACCTGTGCACCAAGCGCATCGAGCCCGACCAACTCGAACAGTTGCAGACCAACCTGATCGTCTCCCACGCCGTCGGCGTCGGCCCGCCTGCCCCGCCGGAGATCGTCCGCTGGATGATCCTGTTCAAGATCCACGCCCTGACCCACGGTGTCAGCGGAGTGTCACGCCCGACCGTCGAGTGCCTGATGCAAATGCTCGCGGCAGACGCCCTCCCCCTGATCCCCACCCAGGGCTCGCTCGGCGCCAGCGGCGACCTCGCCCCGCTGGCCCACATGGTCCAGCCGATGATCGGCCGCGGAACCGTCACGCTTGACGGCCGCGACACGCCGGCTGCCGACGCATTCGCCTCCCTCGGCATCCAGCCCATCAAGCTCGGCCCCAAGGAAGGCCTGGCCCTGATCAACGGCACCCAGTTCATGAGTGCCTACGCCGCGGCACTGATCATCCGCACCCGCCGCCTGCTCAAGCACGCAGACCTCATCGCGGCCATGTCGCTCGAGGGCATCGGCGGCAGCGCCAAACCATTCGACGAGCGTCTTCACGCCCTGCGACCCCACGCCGGCGCGATCGAGACGGCCGCCAACATCCGCCGCATGCTCACCGACAGTCAGATCCTCCCCTCCCACGCCGAGTGCCAACGCGTCCAGGACCCCTACTCCCTGCGCTGCGTGCCACAGGTCCACGGCGCCTCGCGCGACGCCGTCCGACACGCGGCCGACATCATCGAGACCGAGATCAACTCCGTCACCGACAACCCGCTCATCTTCGACGGCGACGAGGTCATCAGCGGCGGCAGCTTCCACGGCCAGCCGCTCGCCCTGGCCCTCGACTACCTGGCCATCGCCCTGTCCGAGCTGGCCTCGATCAGCGAGCGCCGCATCTACCTCCTGCTCTCCGGCGTCGACGTCCTGCCCACGCTGCTCATGACCGACACCGGCCTCAACAGCGGCTTCATGCTGCCCCAGTACACCGCCGCCGCCCTGGTCAGCGAGAACAAGCTCCTCGCCAGCCCCGCCTCCGTCGATTCCATCCCCACCTCGCTCGGCCAGGAGGACCACGTCAGCATGGGCGCCACCGCCGCCACCAAGTGCTGGCGCGTGCTCGAGAACGCCGAGACCGTCCTGGCCATCGAGCAGATGACCGCCGCCCAGGCCCTCGACTTCCGCGCTCCCCTGCTGCCCGGCATCGGCCCCCGCGCCGCCCACGCCGCCGTCCGCATGGTCATCCCCCACGCCGACGCCGACCGCCCCTTCGGCGACGACATCCGCGCCTCGCTCGACCTCCTCCGCTCGCAGGCTGTGCTCAAAGCCGTCACCGACGCAGGTTGCAACCTCACCTGATCCAAACGCCCGTCGAGCCCGAACCCATCGCACCGACAAGCCCCAAGCGCCGCTGCACACCGTTCGCACGCCTTGCCCGGCGCGTTATCATGCGACCGTGAACCCAACCAAGTCATCAACAACGAGGATCCGCCCATGACCGCCGCAGCCGCATCCTGGGACATCGGCAAACCGAAGACCGTCCGCGCCCCGCGAGGAACGCAGAAAACCTGCAAAACCTGGCAGGCCGAGGCGGCCACGCGGATGGTGACGAACAACCTCGACCCGGAGGTGGCCGAGAAGCCCGACCAGCTCGTCATCAGTGGCAGCAGCGGCCAAGTGGGAGCTTTGGCGTTCCGCGCTTGATCTACGGTTTTTATTAGGGTATGGTACCTTTGGGGTGTGCAAATGGCCCAAGCGTCTCGCATCGAGTGGACAGAGACAACGTGGAACCCCGTCGTCGGGTGCAGCAAAGTCAGTTCCGGCTGCGCGCATTGCTACGCGGAACGGATGGCCATGCGCCTCGCCGGCGTCGCACGAGCGGCCAAGACGCGCGGGGACGACCCCGGGAAGACCAAGCACTATCTCAAGGTCGTTGATGGTCGCAAGGGATGGAACGGGCGAGTCTTCCTCGACATAGCGTCCCTGCAGGATCCTATGTCGTGGAGCGCGCCGCGTGTGATTTTCGTTAACTCGATGAGCGATCTGTTCCACGAGGATGTGCCGTTAGCGTTTGTCCAGCGCGTATTCGAGGTCATGAACGGCTGTCCGCACCACACCTTCCAGGTATTGACAAAGCGTCCGCACATCGCCGCGCGATTCTCTCCGCATCTGCGCTGGACACCGAATATCTGGATGGGCACAAGTATCGAGAATGCCGCCGTCTTGTCCCGCATTGGTGAACTGCGCGGCACCCGTGCGGCAATCAAGTTCTTGTCGGTCGAGCCTCTGCTGGGGCCGATCTCCCGTCTTCTACTTCCATGTATCGATTGGGTAATCGTGGGCGGCGAGTCCGGGCCCGGCGCTCGCCCAATGAAACCGAACTGGGTGCGCCAAATTCGCGATCGGTGCCTGGACCGCGGTGTACCGTTCTTCTTCAAGCAATGGGGCGGCGTAAACAAGAAAACGTCTGGACGGACGCTGGACGGTCGAACATGGGACGAGATGCCCACCCATAGACCAACAAACGGGAGCCTGCACCGTGGGGCACAAGGCGAACAAGTCGTTCTTTGATCGAAAACGCCCGTGGTCGAAGCGGAAGGATCTGATCCTGGCGTACTATCTCGAACCTTATCTTGCCAAGGTGCGGCGTCTTGGGCGACCGGTTCTTCTGGTGGATTGTTTCGCGGGTCCGGGCAAGTTCGGCGATGGCGAGCCCGGCTCACCGCTCATCATGTGCGCCAAAGTGCAGGCTGCGATGGGGCGCCCCGGGCCTGAAGTCCGGATATGGTGCGTTGAACCCGACCCCGATCTTTTTGGCCGTTTGCAGGAGAACTTGACAGGTTTTCCATTTGCCATCGCGAAGCAGAAAAGTTTCCTTGATGTGATTGATGAGGTCGGCGAGGCCGCCCGAACACACACAGTCTTTCTGTATCTGGATCCCTACACACCAGCCGATATCGATTATGAAGCAATTGATCGTGTAGCTCAACAGATTCAGAG
>DATKXO010000439.1:0-17577 GCA_035528995.1 Phycisphaerae bacterium
TCGCCGTCGCGCAGCAGGTTGAACGTATGCCGGCCGGCACACCGGGCGTACAGCAGAATCGTGTCGTGCTTACGAGCGAACCATCGCTTCGACCGCCCGCCGGTCCGGTAGCTCCAGATGATCTCGTTGAGGAAGTTGTCGGCCCCGAAGATCGTGTCGAGCAACACCTTGACGTAGTGGGCCGCCCGCCAATCCAGATGAACGTACAGGCTCCCCTTCTCCGACAGCACGCGGTGCATGTGCTGGAGCCGAGGCCGAAGGAACTCCAGGTAGCCGTCGATCCCGCCGCTACGGGGATCGTCGAAGCCTACCGCCGCGTCGCCGCGATCGGCGGCCACGCGCCTCTGCCCCGTCCCAAACGGTGGGTCGATGTAGATCAGGTCACAGACCCCGTCCGGCAGCTCGCCCAAGAGAACGAGGTTGTCGCCACAGACCAGGCGGTCCACCGCGACAACCTCGCAAGCCTTGTCGTGTTGTCTACCGCCGCCCGAGCCCCCCATGGGCTGTTGGCCGCCAGCTACTCGCCGTTAGCTATGGGCCACTCCCTGGTCGCCGCTCTCAGAGGTCCTCCCGCGGCCGGATCCCCAGCGCCTCCATGCGCCGGTACAAACGGCTGCGGGAGATGCCGATGGTGCGGGCGGCTTTGCTGCGTTGTCCGCCCGCCCGTCGCAGTGCCGCCAGGATAGCACGCCGCTCGACCGTGGCCAACACCTCGTCAAGGGGCATGTCCGGGCGATCGGCGTTGTCGCGGACCTCGATGGTCTCGCCTCGGACCAGGTTGGGCAGGTCGGCAGCCTTGAGCACGGCCCCGGACCCGATAGCAAAGGCCGACTCCACGGCGTTCTGTAGCTCGCGGACGTTTCCGGGCCAGTCGTATCGCAGGAGCATGGGCCACACGTCCTGCGCCACCTCCCGAACCTCGCGGACGTTCTGCCGGTTGAACTGGCCGATGAAGTGTTCGACCAGGAACGGGATATCCTCCTTGCGGTCCCGCAGCGGCGGGACTTCGATGTTGACCACGCTGAGACGATAGAAGAGGTCCTTACGCAACGAACCGTCCGCGACCGCGCCGGCCAGGTTTTCGCTGGTGGCTGCGACGACGCGAGTGTCCACGGTGACCTCGCGGGTGCTGCCCACCGGCCGGACACGCTTGTCCTCCAGGACGCGCAGCAGCTTAGCCTGCGTGTCAACGGGCAGCTCGGTCACGTCATCAAGGAAGATGGTGCCTCGCTCGGCCGCCCGAAACAAACCGTCGAAGTCGATGTTGGCCCCGTCAAACGCGCCCCGGACGTAGCCGAACAGCTCGCTCTCGATGAGGTTGGGGGTCAGGGCTGCACAGTTGGCCGGCACGAAGGGGCCGTCCTTCTGCGCGCCGTTGTCATGGATGGTTCGGGCGATGATCTCCTTACCGGTCCCGGCCTCACCGCTGATCAGAACGGCGCTCTGACTGTCCCCGGCCGCCCGGATCTTGGCGAATACCTCGCGCATCTTGGGGCTGCGGCTGACAATCGTGGAGAAGCCGTACTCCTGACGAATATCGCCCCGCAGTCGCTCCACCTCTTCCCGGAGATTCTCCGTGATCGCCTGGAGCTCCTGCTCTTTCTCCTTGATCTCACTGATGTCGTGCATGACGGCCAGCACGCAGGAGACCTTGCCTTCGTTGTCCGGCAGGGGTGTGTAGGTCATCTCGATCCAGACGTACTTGCCGTCGCGTCGGCGGACGCGCATGCATTGCTTCGCGGTTTTGCCCTTGCCGTTGAAAATTTGCAGCCCGGGGCAAAGCTTGCCCGTCAGCGAGCGCCCGTACTCATCGTGGCAATCGGTCAGGTCGTGACAATGGCAACGGGTGCCGACGACCTCCTCCTTGCGGAACCCGGTCAGACGCTCACAGGCAGCGTTGAACAGGATGATCTGGCGGTCCCGGTCCATCACGAACACGCCGTCTTGAGTACGGTTGAAAATGTCTTCCAGTTGGACCCCGGATGGATTTACTGTCACTGGCATGCACTCACCTTTCGTGCCGCAGACGGCCGGCACCGTTGCATCTGCTTCTACTGCCCGACACCACGTCGAGTCTCGATTCCGCGGCCAACCTTCGGCTTCCGGGTCGCCAGACACGAGCGCCGCCGGTCCCTGAACCAGCTGGCGGCCCGCGATCGACACCTGCCAATCGAGGCGCGGCCCACCCGTCAACCCACGACAACGGGCCGTGTGTTGACGGCTCTAGTGACCGTGTTTCTGGCTTGCGCAGTCGCGCCCGGCCTTAGACGCAGCCACCGACTTTGATCGGAAGCGCCGGATTCCGACCCTGGGTTTGTACCTCTCCGCTTGCTCCGATACGTCGGGAGGAAACCGGCCCGTTTGGTAGCGGAAGTGTAGATCACCCGTGCCGCAAAGACAAGCGCCGCCCATCCAGGAACCGTAAAAAGGCAAGTATCAGCGCCTGAGACGTGGGCGAAGTCGTCGCAGGGGGCGCGTGCCCCCAACGCCAGCCCGGGCGCGAAGGTCAAACGAATCCGGATTTCTGAACTACGGTTTTACCGGTGTCAGGAAGACTGTCGCCGATGGCAGTATGGTGTACTCGGCCGGCAGGTGGCCGCCGGGGTCGCCATCGACCTCCAACGGAACCGTCCGGGCCCCGTCGATCCGGACCCGGCGACACTTGCGATAGACGGTCCCCACCCAGCGGTCATGGCACCGGCGAACGGTCTGCAGCGCGTGCAGCAGCAGCTTGGGGCGCGACCGGCAGGGGTAGATGCACAGGTCGAGCATGCCGTCGTCCCACCGGGCCTGGCGGCAGATCTTGAAACCCGCCGAGTAGCGCGAGGTCACACCGATGATGACCAGCCCGGTGCCCTCGAACACGCACTCGCCATCCGCCTGGACCGTCAGCTGCGGGAACCGGTGCGTCCAGAACGTCCGCCACACCGGCCAGAAGTAGGTCAAGTGCGTGATGTGTCCGTCCCGGGTGCGGGCTACCCGGTGGACGATTTCGGCGTCGAAACCGACCCCGGTGACCATCAGGAAGTGTCGCCCGTTCGCCACCCCGACGTCACAGGCCATCGGGCGACCGCGCAGCAATGTCGCGGCCACAGTGGCCGGGTCTGCGGGCATGCCCAGTTCCTTGGCTACCAAGTTCTCCGTCCCGGTAGGCAGGACGGCCACGGGAACCTGGCGCCCGGCCGCCATCAACCCGTCCACCACCTCGCGAACCGTGCCGTCCCCTCCGACTACCAGAATGGCATCGGTGTCGTCGGGCGCCTCGGCCGCCAGATGCCCCGCCCGGCCGGCGGCGCGGGAAATCCGCACCGTCATGTGTGAGCCGGCGGAGCTGATCCTCTCGCCCACCTGGCGAAGCAGCCCGGACAGGCCGCAACTGCCCGAGACCGGGTTCACGACAGCCAGAACCTTGACCCGTTTGTCGTTCGTCATCACTCCCCGGGGCGGGAACGCGCTACACTCGTGAGCGGCTCGACCACCCAGACAGACACTCGGTCAGCCGGGCGTACCGGCAGGGATAGTCGTCGCAGCGCTCGGTCGTGTCAAACCGTTCGGCCTCGCGTGACAAGTTCGCTTCGGTCCCGAGCTACGGTGCTGTCGCCGGCGGCGGAGAACCACTACCAGAGCCACACCTGTCGGCGAATGCGACGCCGCGCCGCCGGTCAGCTATACTCTTCGAGATGAACTCGCCGGGCGAAGAGGACGCCGAGATCCTGGACCGTCCCGTTCCCTTGGTGGGAGAGGAGACCCGCAGGGCCCGCGTCAAGGTCCGCCGGCGGCTTCCCGGGCGACGGCTGGACAAGTACCTCCACAGCCGCTTCCCGCGAATGTCGCGCACCCTGCTCCAGCGGCTCATCAAGCAAGGAGCGGTGACGGTCAACGGGCTGCCCACCAAACCGAGCTACGAGCCGACGGCCGGCGACGTCGTCGAGCTGGTTGTCCCGCCGCCAGAGCCGGCCGACATCGTGCGCGAGGACATCCCCCTCGACATCATCTACGAGGACGACTACCTCCTGGCCATCAACAAGACCACCGGGATCATCTGCCACCCCGCTCGCGGCGGACAGACCGGCACCATCGCCAACGCGGTGGCTTTCTACGCCGACCAGCTCTCGCACGGCACGGACCCCTTTCGGCCGGGCATCGTCCATCGCCTCGACAAGAACACGACCGGCGTGATGCTGATCGCCAAGACGGACGAAGCTCATTGGCGGTTGTCGATGCAGTTTGAGCGCCGCACGATCGATAAGACCTACTTCGGTATCGTGGAGGGTGAGCCACGGCTGGACGGCGACCTCATCGACATGCCGCTGGGCGCCCACCCGACGCTCAAGGGCCGCTACATGATCCCAGGGATGCCGGTGCGCCCCATCCTGTTCAAGGAGGCCGTCACGCAATATGAGGTCGCCGAACGGTTCAAGGGCTTCGCTGTTGTCCACCTGCACCCAAAAACGGGGCGCACCCACCAGCTCCGCGTACACATGTCGGCCATCGGCCACCCCATGATGGGCGACACGTTCTACGGCGGGCACCTCTTTGCCGCCCGCGATATCACCGGCGAGCCCGACGCCTCGACCGACCCGCTGATCCCCTATCAGTCCCTCCACGCCCTGCGGATCAGCTTCATGCACCCCATCCAAGAGAAGCCGGTGACTATCGAAGCTCCCCTGCCCGCCGAGCTGCAGTCCATCGTGGAAATGCTGCGGAAACATCGGGCTTACTAGGCGCGAGACGGCACGGGCGGTTCAGGGGGCGGGTGGCCGGGGGCTCATCTTCGTACTTCTCCTGTCATGAAACCGGCGGTCGCGACCCCGCGCGGTTTGATCTCCGTCCCGGATTGTGGTCTTCTCTCGGCGCTATGGGCGCGAGCAACGACGTGATCATCATCGGCGGAGGCATCATCGGGCTCTCTATCGCGGATCGTCTGGCGCGGGAAGGCGTCGGCGTGACCCTGCTCGAACGCGGGGCGTGCGGTCGCGAGGCGTCCTGGGCGTCGGCCGGCATCCTCAAGCCCAGCAATCCCAACAAGCGGGGGCCGATGCAGCAGCTCCAGCGAGTCAGCCTCGAGATGTTCCCCGACTTCTGCACCGACCTGCAAAACCGAACCGGCATCGATCCCGAGTATGCCCGCTGCGGCTGGATGGAGCTGCTGATGGACGATCAGCGCTACCGCATGGCTCTGTCGGAACAACGGGCCGGTGCCGAGCAGGGCCTGCTGATGCCCGACGGCCAGCCCGAATGGCAGGTGCTCACGCCGGAGGAAGCCGCGCAGATTGAGCCCGCCGTCAGCGGCGACTGCCTCGGCGTGCTGCTGAGCCGCTTCAGCGCCCAAGTGCGCAACTCGCGCCTCCTGCGAGCGCTGATCGCGGCCTGCAAAGCCGGCGGCGTGCAGATGCGCGAGAACACTCCGGTAACCAGCCTTCAGATCGACGGCAACCGAGTGACCGGCGTAGTGACCGGTGACAAGCCCGTCATGGGAGATCGTGTGGTCCTCTGCGCGGGCGCGTGGTCGTCCGAGATCGACGCCCGGGTCAGGCCGCTCCTGCCCACTTACCCCGTCCGCGGGCAGATCGTGCTCCTGGACGCGTCGGACGTCGCAGCGGCCCGGTTCACCCATGTCGTCGAGCGTAAGGGGTGTTACCTGGTCCGGCGGTCGGACGGGCTGGTGCTGGTGGGCTCGACGGTGGAGCACGAATCCGGCTTCGACCGACGGACCACGCCGGCCGGTGTGCACCAACTGATGGAGGACACCCTGACGCTGATTCCGGGGTTGGCCGACGCGAGCGTGGCCGCTTTCTGGGCCGGCCTGCGACCGGGCACGCCGGACCGCCGACCGTACATCGGGCCGGTCCCGGGCTTCGAGGGCCTGATCGCCGCCACCGGGCACTACCGAACCGGAGTGGCCCTGGCCCCGATCACGGCCGAGGTCGTGGCCGATTTCGTCCTCCGCGGAACGTGCCAACGGGACCTCTCCCGCTGTCGCCCGGGGCGGTCCACTTGACCCCCTTTCGCCCGGCGCGTATCGTGCCTGCTCCTACAGCGAAGCGCGTGAGGCGGAACAGGTAGACACATCTTGAACCGGAGTAGCATCCCATGGCAGTACGAGTCGGCATCAATGGTTTCGGCAGGATCGGACGACTGGTGGCCCGCTGCTTGCTCGCCCGCCCGGAAGAGTTCGAGATCGCGGCCATCAACGATCTCTCGGACGCGCCCACCCTGGCCCACTTGCTCAAGTACGACACCGTGCACGGGCGTTGTCCCGGCGAGATCAAGGCGGACGGACCCAACACCCTGATGGCCGGCGGCAAGGCCATCAAGGTGCTCAGCGAGCGAAGCCCGGCCAACCTGCCCTGGAAAGAGCTCGGCGTCGAGGTGGCCCTGGAGTCCACCGGCGTGTTCCGCCAACGCAGCAGCCCAAAGGGCGGCTACTGCGATCACCTGGCCGCCGGGGCCAAGCGGGTCATCCTCTCGGCGCCGGCCAAGGACGAGCCCGATCTGACCGTCGTCTTCGGCGTGAACGACCACCTGCTTTCGTCCGAGCACAAGTGCATGTCCAACGCGAGTTGCACGACCAACTGCCTGGCCCCGGTCGTCAAGACGCTGCACGATGCCTTCGGCGTCGAACAGGGCCTCATGACCACTATCCACGCCTACACCAACGACCAGCGCGTGGCCGACGGCATCCACAGCGACCTGCGCCGCGCCCGGGCCGCGGCCATGAACATCATCCCGACTACCACCGGCGCCGCCAAGGCAGTGGGCAAGGTCATGCCCGAACTGAAAGGCAAGCTCAACGGCTTCGCCCTGCGCGTGCCGGTGGCCAACGGTTCCATCACCGATCTGGTGGCCACACTCAAGAAGCCGGCCACCGCGGACGAGATCAACGCCGCCCTCAGAGCAGCGGCCAACGGTCCGTTCAAGGGCCTCATGGAGTTCTGCGACCAGCCCATCGTCAGCAGCGACGTGATCGGCAATCCGCACAGCTCGATCGTGGACGGCCTGTGCACCATGACCATGCCGGCCGAAGGCGGGAACATGGTCAAGGTCGTGTCCTGGTACGACAACGAGTGGGGCTACTCCATGCGGACCGCCGACCTGATCAAGAGGGCCGCGGCCCTGTAGGTCAGGGTCCGACGAGATGGGCATCGGTTGATATTCGGCGAGCTCAGGTGCTTGCACCAGCCGAGTCAATTAGCCGTGGAGGCCGACCCGAGCATGCTCACGCACGTCAAGATTGAGAATTACCGCGGATTCCAAAGCTATCGGCTACATGAGTTGACGCCGGTGAACCTGTTGGTCGGCAAGAACAACAGCGGAAAAACTGCGCTATTGGAATGCATCCACTTTCTGGCATCAGGTGGCGATCCGATGGTGCTCGTGAACGCGGCAACTCGACGCGGTGAAGTGGTCTCGGGCGGTAGAGACGAACCGCCGTTTCTCGATGTCTCTCATTTCTTCCACGGGCACGACATCGGCCCAGGCTCACGGTTTTCCCTGACGGCACAAAACGGCATGCCCCCTGTGACGGTTGAAGCTGTGCCACTCGACGATGTCGAACCACAGCCAACGCTGTTCGAGGAATTACCGTCTGCGCGCCCCGCCTTTGCGTTGAAGATTGAAGGTTGGCGTCCTGAGTCGAAAGGTGGGCGGCCGTTCATGTTGTCAGAAGAGGGAGCTCTGCTGGTCCATCCGCGCGTTCCGCTGCGGCGGTATTTCGGCGATCCGCGTCGCGAAGGTCCTCCCATCGTGTTTATCACGCCCGATTCTAGCGAACCCGAATCTCTTGGGGCGATGTGGAACCAAGTGCTTCGCGACAAGCAGGAAGGCAAGATTCGCAATGCGATGCGGATTCTCGAGCCCGATCTTGATGACATCGTGTTCCAGACGGGCGAGTTCACGGTCCGCCCTCGCGCACGGAGATCAGGCGTACTCGTAAGCTTCTCGGGACACAAGCGGCGCGTACCGCTCGGAAGCATGGGAGATGGAATGCGTCGTCTTTTGGAACTTTCGATTTCCCTGAATCACGCCAAAGGAGGGTATCTGCTCATCGACGAGATCGACACCGGCTTGCACTATTCAATCATGGCTAAGATGTGGGACCTAGTGGTCCGTACTGCAAGGAAGTCAAGAGTGAAGGTATTCGCCACGACACACAGCGCCGACTGCGTTCGGGGATTGGGCATCGTCTGTAAACAGAGCCCTGAGTTGCAGCAGGAAGTCTCGGCGCACAAGATCGAGCGCGACCTGGAACAAGACGTTGCCTTCTCCGGAGCTGATGTGCTAAGCGCAGTCGAGCAGGACATCGAGATTCGGTGATGGCCGACTCGCTCGAGTTTCCAGCCCTGTACGTCGAGGGAGATGACGATCTCCACACGATCATCCATCTCCTGCATCGGCACAATGTCGCGCTCGACAAAGAATTGGGCCCGGTGTTAGTGAAGAAGGCCCAGGGTGACCAGGGTGTTCTTAACGCGATAACGACTGCCACGAAGGCAAGCACGAACCGCTCGGTCGGATTCGTGGTCGATGCCAACGGTGCCGTCGCAGATCGTTGGCAGGCTGTCGGCGACCGCTTGGTGGAGATTGGCCTCACGCTGCCGTCAGCAATCCCGCTCGACGGATTCATCGGCGACTCACCTACATTCAAGGCGCGAGTCGGCGTGTGGATCATGCCGGACAACGTTACCGACGAAGGCAAACTTGAGCACTTGGTGGAAACCCTCGTCCCCACCGGCGACGCACTCTTCGGGCACGCCAAGACCACTACCGACCAAGCGGTCGCGTTGGGCGCGAGGTTCCCCGTGAAAGATCGCACAAAGGCCGAGCTGCATTGCTGGCTCGCCTGGCAGGAAGAGCCCGGAAGGCCCTTCGGAACGGCGATCAAGGCTCATTTCTTCCGTCACGACAGCGAAGTTGCACTTCGCTTCGCCAGTTGGTTCAGGAAGCTGTTCCCAACGGTGAGTATGGCTGAACATGATGAATAAGAAGACCATCGATCAAATCAACATCCGTGGTAAGCGAGTGCTCGTCCGGCTGGACCTCAACGTCCCGCTCGACGGAGACCGCATCACCGACGACCGGCGCATCAGGGCCGCCCTGCCCACGATCCAGAAGCTGATCGCCAGCGGCGGGCGAGTGATCCTCATGTCCCACCTCGGCCGGCCCACGGGTGACCCGGCAAAAGACAAGCAGTTCACCCTGGCTCCGGTGGCCAGGCGCCTCGGCGAGCTGCTGGGCATGCCCGTCGCCTTCGCCCCGGCCTGCGTCGGGCCCGGCGTCGAGCAGATGGTCACCGCTCTGCAGGACGGCAACCTCTGCCTGCTCGAGAACCTGCGTTTCAACACGGCCGAGACCATCAAGGACAAGAACGCCAAGGACGACCCGCACCTGCGCGGGGCCAAGGACGACTTCGCCGCCCGCCTGGCCGGACTGGCCGACGTCTACGTCAACGACGCCTTCGGTACTTGCCACCGCGACAACGCCAGCATGCTGACCGTCCCCCAAGTGATGGAGGGCAAGCCGCGCGTCGTCGGATACCTGGTCAAGAAGGAGCTGGAGTTCCTGACCAACGCGGTGGCCAGCCCTAAGCGCCCCTTCGTCGTCGTGCTCGGCGGCGCCAAGGTGTCCGACAAGATCGGCGTCATCGAGAACCTGATCGATAAGTGCGACGCCATCCTGATCGGCGGGGCCATGTGCTATACGTTTTTCGCCGCCGAAGGAAAGGCCGTCGGCAAGAGCCTGGTCGAGCCGGACAAGTTCCCCGAAGCCAAGCGCCTGCGCGACATGGCCGGCAACAAGCTGCACCTGCCGGCCGACTCGGTCGCCGCCGCCGAAATCAAGGACGGCGTCGATACGAAAGTCTGTACCGACGCTATTCCCGACGACCTGATGGGCCTGGACATCGGCCCGGCCACGGCCAAGGCGTACGCGGAGGTTTTGGCCGGGGCGAAAACGGTCGTGTGGAACGGACCGATGGGCGTGTTTGAAACGCGCCCGTTTAACGCGGGGACCCTGGCCATCGCCCACGCCCTGGCCGACGCGACGGATCGCGGCACGGTCAGCATCATCGGCGGCGGCGACAGCGCGGCGGCCGTGGACGCCGCCGGCCTGGCCGAGAGGATGACCCACATCTCGACCGGCGGCGGCGCCTCTCTCGAACTGCTCGAGGGAAAGAAGTTCGCCGCAATCGAAATCCTCGACGACGCGTAACCGCAACAGGTGAATCGCACAGCGTGCAGAAGCCCAACCGGCCTGACAGTTCGAGTCCAAGCGAGTCGTCCGAGTTCGACCTGCGCGCCCCCGGTATTCGCATCGCTCCGTCGCTGCTGTCGGCCGACTTCGCCCGGCTGAGCGAGCAGGTGCGTCTTGTCGAGCAGGCCGGGGCCGAGATGCTCCACCTCGACGTCATGGACGGGCATTTCGTGCCCAACATCAGCTTCGGCGTCCCGGTCATCAGATCGCTGCGCAAGTCCACCAGCCTCTACCTCGACGCCCACTTGATGATCACCGAGCCCAAGCGCTACGCCGAAGCCTTCGTCAAGGCCGGCAGCGACCTGATTACCTTCCACGTCGAGGTCACCGACGAGCCCCGCGCCGTCATCGATCACATCCGTGGTCTCGGGGCGGCCGTGGGCGTGTCGATCAACCCGGGCACGCCGGTGTCGGCCATCGAGAAGATCGTCGGCGATGTCGATCTGGTCCTGGTGATGAGCGTCTGGCCGGGGTTCGGCGGGCAGGCCTTCATGCCGGAGGTACTGGAAAAAGTCGGCAGCCTGCGCGGCCTTCTGGGCCCGCATCAGCGGCTCCAGATTGACGGCGGGATCGATCCGAAGACAATAGCGGATGCGGTGAAAGCCGGCGCGGACACGCTGGTCGCAGGTTCAGCCATCTTCCAACATCAGGATCCGGGCGCAGCACTTGCAGAACTCAGGCGTGTGGCGCTGTCGGCCGCCGCGGAGGTGCAAGGATGACCTCTCTGGTGCTCGTACCGTGGGGACTCACGGATTGGGGTCAGGCCGGCCGTTTGGCGGCGCGTACACCGTTGCCGCTCAACGCCACCGGGCAGCAACAGGCCGCCCAATGGGGCAACGAACTGGCCGGACGGGAACTGGTTGCCGTCTACTGCGGCGACGACCCCACCGCTCGGGAGACGGCCAAGAGCGTCGCCGCACGCTCCGAGGTCCGGCTGCGGCAGGTGCGCGGCCTCGAGGAGGTGGACCTCGGCCTGTGGGAGGGTTTGACGTACGCCCAGGTCGAGAGCCGCTTTCCCAAGATCTACCGGCGTTGGATCGAGGACCCGGCTTCGGTCTGCCCGCCAGACGGCGAATGCCTGGACGCCGCCGCCGAGCGATTGCAGCAAACGCTCGATCGCATCGCTCGAAAACACAAGGGCTCCACCGTGGCGATCGTGCTCGGCCCGGTCGCCCTGGCCCTGGCCCGTTGCCACCTGGAACGAGCCGATTCGGGCCGGTTCCACCGGATGAAGGCCGACGAGCCGATCTGGTATCGCATGGTGGATGGATGGTTCGAGCCGGCCCAGGCGCCGGCGTCCCACTGACCCGTACTGGGCGAAGCGCATTCAGCGAAAGCCAAGCCATTGACCTCGCTGCCCGATGTCCTGGAGTCCTGTCGATTCGTCGTCCAGCGGGCCTGCTTCGTCCGAATCGACCACGACGCCATAGCGCGGTGGGCCGACCAGCAGACCATCGAAACGCTGGGCGCGCCCGCGTCCCCGCCCGAACTGCTCTTCCAGGGCGACCGCGACGAATCCGCCAACCTTACCCTGCTGCTGAGCTGCCTGAACTTCTGCTTCTGGTCCGACGAGCCGTGGTCGGTCGAGTTCCGCGGCCGAACCTGGACGCGGACCTACGCGATGTACGCCGGTATCCTGCGGGCCATCGAGGACGATGACACGTGGTTGACGCCGCAGCGCTGGCGAGCGGCCGGCGCCGACGACATCGCCCACCTCTTTCGCGGCCGGGGCGGAATCCCGCTGCCCGACCGCCGCCGTGAGGTGCTCAACGAGACCGGTCACCGACTGCTCGAACGTTTCGAGGGGCGGTTTGCTATAGCCGCGGAGCAGGTCCGCGGCGATGCCCGGGCGTTGGCCTATCTGCTGGCGGACGTCTTCCCCTCGTTCCGCGATGCGCCCGAGTATCAAGGCCGAACGGTGGCCATCCTGAAACGGGCCCAGATCTGCGCCGCCGACCTGCACCACTCGTGGACCCGCCTGGGCTACGATGGTCTGGAAGCGATGGACTGCCTGACCGTGTTCGCCGACTACCGCCTGCCGCAGTACCTGCGCCACGTCGGCGTCCTGACACTCGAGCCGGAACTCGCCGCCACAATCGATGCCCGGCGCGAGATCCGCTCCGAGTCAGACCAGGAGATCGAGCTGCGCTGCGCCACGGTCGTGGCCGCCGACCTGCTTCAGACGGCCCTGGCCGAACGCGGTCTACCCGTGCCGGCCTGGCACCTGGACTTCGTCCTCTGGGAGCGTTCTCACGATGCGGACGTCTCCCTCCCCCATCACCGCACGCGATCGGTTTACTACTGAGATACGCCGCGCGACCCCGCGATGGCCGGGGTGGCCAGGGCGGCAATCGCGCTATTCATCTTTCATAACCCGGGCAGTCTCAGTGACTTGCAGGGAAGATTACGTCCACCCAGACCAGGTGATGATCACTGGACGCTTCGGGGGGATCGACCAGGACATGCAACGGGTCGTCAGGAGCCGGCCAGAAGACGCCGCTGTCGCGGACGAGCAGATCCTTGCTCGGCAGGACATAATCGATCCGGCCGAACTCGGCCGTTCGACACGCCGGCTCACCGGGATAGGCCTTCGGCGAGGCTGCGCCGCCCTTACCTTTCGGCACCGGATCCTTCACACGCGGGTGGCGCAACAACTGGTCGATCGCCGGTCGGCCGTAAGCTGCCGGATCCCGAAACGGCTCGGCGTTCAGGTCGCCCAGGATGACGAACGAGGCCTCGGCAGCGAGGCCGCCCCGCTGGCCTCGATCGTCCACCACGTACTCGGCCGCCCGCCCGCCGGTGATGTAGTCGGCCCATAGACGAATCTCGTCGAACGTCCGTCGCCCGTTTCGGTCTTCAGGACCGTCGAACACCGGCGGCGTCGGATGCGAAGCCAGCACGTGCAGCACCGCGTCACCGATCCGCACCGGCACGTCCCAGTGACTCTTGCTCGACAGTCGCAGGACGGCCGCCTCCTCCGGCGAGTACCACGCAGGCTTGTCGCCTCCTCCGTCCGGCATGAGATTGCCCGGCATGGCCTGCCAGAGGAGCTTCTGGAACGTGCGGGCGCCCTGCGCATCAATCGGGAATCGGCTGTACACGGCCATCCCGTATTGGCCGGGGTAGCGCCCGTAGCCGATGGCGTCGGCCGGGCCATCCGATCGGCCGTCGTGATCCAGGTCCAGACCCGTGGGAACGCCGGTGTTGACCGGCTCAAAGAAGACATAGGCGTATTCGATCGGCTCCTGCCCGTTCTGACCGACCTTCAGATAACGCTCGGCAAAGGTGGCCGCGTTCTTGCGTGCTTCGGCGTCGAAATCGATTTCGTTGATCAGCAGGACGTCCGGCCGGACGCGCTGAATGATCTCCGCGGCCTTACGGAGCTGGAGGCTGACGCCGTGACCGCGGTCGTCCACTTGGTCGAGCTTGGCCGTGCTCAGCTCCCATATGTTGAAGGTGGCCAATCGCACCGTTTCGGGAATCTGAGAGCCGGACATCGCCGCCAGCATCACTGCCAGAACAACGGGTACATGCAACATGAGCTTGCCTCCTGCCGGCCGGGGCGATCCGCCGACTCACCGCACCCGCAGGAGGTCGCCGACCGCACAACGGGGCCGCGCGGATTCGCGGCCGTACCGTGCCGACCATTATACGGATGACAGTCCGCACCGGCACGGGCACCAGCGGCGAAACGCTCTCTGCGGACAAAAAAAGCCCCGGCCAATGCTGACCGGGGCGTCAATCACAATGCACTGTGTGGTCCAGCGGCTTACGCAGCCAGGTAGTTGTCCTCCAAAGCCGCCCGAATCTTGCGCAGAGCCTTGTTCTGAATCTGGCGCACCCGCTCCTTGGTCACCCCGATGATCGAGCCCACCTGCTCGAGCGTTTTGGGTGGCGACAGGTCCGGACCACCCGGGACCAGCGCGAAGCGCTCTCGGATCACCGTCTGCTCCACGTCGCTCAGGTCGGCCAGGTTCTTCACCAGGATGCTCTTCAGCTCGTCCACGCAGTCGTCTTCGGTCTCTTCGCGCTTCTGCTCGATGTACTTGTCCGGCTCCAGGGCCGGGTCGAACTCGGCCGGGAACCGACCCCGGTACCGACTGGCCCGCATGGCCACTCGCGAGAAGCTCTTGAGAATCGCCCGGCAGGAGTAGGTGCTGAACTTGAAGCCCCGCCCGCAGTCGAACTTGTCCACCGCCCGCAGCAGGGCCATGTTGCCCTCGCTGATCAACTCGTTGAAGTCGATCGAGTTCAGGCGCGTCCTCTTGGCCATGGCCAACACCAACGGCATGTTCGTCCGCACGATCTCCGCGCGCAGGCCGAGCACCCGTCGGTGCCAGGCCAACAGGCGCCGCGTGGCCTGGGCGGTCAGTCGTTTGCCAATCTCGGCCTCGAGAATCCTCTGCACCCGCAGGCGGGCGTAGTTCATGCGCAGGAACAGCTTCCGTTCCTGATCGGCCGTCAACGTCGGGATGGCCGACCCACCCGACGCCGGCGGTATGACCACCGGTTCGGCTTTGACGAACTCCGTCGAACGCAGCCCGGTCGGCATGGCCACCGAGCCGAACAAGGCCTTCTCCGCTCCACGCCGGTGGAAGTCAGGATGGTCGATGAAGTCGGTCGCCTCGGTGAGCAATTTTCGGAGCATGGCCCGCTCCTGCTCACCAAGCGACTCCAGGACGCTGCGCGCCGGAGGCCTGGGTGACCCGGACGGCGGCCCCCTTCGCTGCCGCCCGCTTTCAATCGTGGTTATGGCTGCCATGTCGCGCTCCTTGGACCTCCGCGGGCCCGATAGCGGAGTTCGGAGACGAAGGCCGCACCGGCCCCCTCTCTCTAATACGTCACCAAACCCAACACGGTACGCCCCGAATTATGGGCGGCGCACCCCACAAATCGGTGGGGCCAGAAAAAATGCGGCCACACCTTATACGCCTATCTGCTGCCTGTTGGGAGAGTGCCAGTGCGGGGAGCCTTACACCAACCTCAGTATACCACACATCAGGTGGACCGGCAACCGTCCGGAAGAATTCCCACCGTTTTTGACGTGCCCGCACGCGGGGATCGGACCGTCCACCGGGCGGCGTGCCCCGCCGGTGACACCAGGCTCATTCGTGCCGCAGGGCCTCGATCGGGTCGAGCTTGGCCGCCGCCACCGCGGGGTACATGCCGAAGAAAATGCCGACCAGCACCGAGAGCGTGAAGCTCACCACCATGGTCCACGGCTGGACGATGGTCTGCCAGCCGGCCCAGGCGTTGATGGCCCAGGCGCTGGCCCCGCCGACGCCGATACCCAGCAGCCCCGCCCCCGTCGAAAGCACGACCGTCTCGACCAGGAACTGCACGGTGATGTGCCGCCGCTTGGCACCCAACGCCCGGCGGATGCCGATCTCGCGCGTCCGTTCCGTGACCGTGGCCAGCATGATGTTCATGATCCCGATCCCGCCGACCAGCAGGGAGATGCCGGCGATGAACCCCAACATGAGCTTCTGGTTGCGGGCCTTCTTCTCGGCCAGCTTCAGTCGGGCCAAGGGCACGCGGATCTCGTAGTCGCCCTTGTCGTGGTTCCTTTCGAAGACGCGCTTGACCATCTCCGAGACGCTCTCCACGCGCTGGAGACTGTCCACGTTCACGTAGAGGGCCGAAAGCTGCTGTTTGAAGAATTCGCGGGAGCCGCTGGTACGGCGCATGGTCGTGTCGCCGTAACGCTTCACCGCCGTCGCATAAGGGACCAGGATTTCGCGGTTGAGGTTCCGCTCCTCGACGCCGCGGGCCGGCGCTCCGGCGGTCTGCACCCGATTGAGCACCCCCACTACCGTGTAGGGCACCGATTGGGCGTAGCGCTCGGCCATGATCGGCTGACCGATCGCATCCTGGTAGGTGAACAGCTCGCGGCGGACGTCGTCACCGATGACGCAGACGTTCTTGACGTCCGCGTTGTCGAAGTCGCAGAGCGGCCGGCCCTGGGCGACCGAGATGTTGACCGTCTCGAAGAACGCCGGGCTGGTCCCCACCACCTGTCCTTCGAACCGCTTGGAGCCGTACCGCACCGAATAGGCGATCGTCTTGAGGGGGATGTTGTTCTGGATGTGCGGTATGGTCGCCTCGATCAGCCGGACGTCCTGCCGCGTGATGCCGTAATCCAGCATGGTGGTCTCGCCCTCGGAAACCTGCGTGGCCCGCTCGGGCTTGACCGAGTTGATGATGATGTTCTGCGTCCCCAGCAGCCGGATCATGCGCATCTCGTCGGCGCTGGCCCCCTCGCTGATCGAGAGCATGCACACCACCGCCGCCACCCCGAAGATGATGCCCAGAGCGGTCAGCAGGCTGCGCAGCTTGTGCAGGCGCAGGTTGGTCAGGCCAAGCAGAATGGTCTCGACGCCGAAGATCGCCATGGCCACCTCCCACTCGCGGACGGACGACGACGCCGCCATCGGCCTGACAGCATACCGCGCACAGCCGGCCCCACCAAAACACGCCCCCGCAGAACCGGCTTGGCAGACGCCAGCGTGGGGCCGCATGCTAACACAGCGGCGGATACAGGATGTCGGATGTTGTCGGGGCTCGGGGACAGGCGGCAACTTCGACCCGCCCTGCAATTCAGCGGGTGCAACTCGGACGGTCGCAGCCGGACGTGCCTGCGGGCCGGGCCCGGTTCCAGGGCAGGGACGCGATCGCACGGGCCATCGGACAGGAGCCGGTCATGCCGGCCGCCATCAAGCCCACGCCGCCCAGCCAGGACAGGAGGATGACCGGCGCGAACCAGTGGGCGCCGACCAGCCCGGCTACCACCATCAGGCCGATCACGAGTTGGGTCTGCTGCTGAATCGAGAGCCGGCGCCGCCCGCGAACGACCGGAAGCCGCTCTTGGACACAGCGTTCGGTCGCGCCGTCGACGACGGCCACGTCGCCGAACCCGGCCGCACAGAGCTGCCGGGCCGCCTCCTCGGATCGTGGCCCCTGCTTGCAGATGAGGACCACGGGCAGTGTCGGGTCCCAGGCCGATGCCCGGTGCAATAACTGGGAGAGCGGGACGCAGGTGGCCCCGGCCACGTGGACCCGCTCGAACTCGTCCAGGTTCCGCACGTCGATCAGGTTCAGGCCGTTGCCCTGTGCCAGGCGGCTCCGCAGGTCCGCCGGGCGGATGCGCTGAAAGTCCGTCATGTCGTGCTCCCTGGTGTGTTGTAAAATGAGGGAACGGGCCAGTGGCCTAGCACGGCCCGTTCCCGCTTCTCGCCCCCCGACCCCTGGTGTGGTGGCTCCCTGGTGGTACTCAACTCAACCGGCTCACTCAGCAGGTCATTATATCATAACCTCATGAGATGTCAA
>DATKXO010000440.1:0-16775 GCA_035528995.1 Phycisphaerae bacterium
CCGAGATCGCCTTCCTGCCTTCCAGGCCGGAACGTCGGCCACTTTCACCTGTGACCCTGAAAGTAAAACAGCGGGTCAGACATGCCATCGTCAGGAGATTGCGATGAGCAAGAAGTTGTATGTCGGGAACCTCGGCTATGATGTCAGCAGTTCGGATTTGGAGGCGCTGCTATCGGCGCATGGAACGGTCCTGAGCGCGGAGGTGATCACCGACCGGTCCACCGGCCGGAGTAAGGGTTTCGGATTCGTGGAGATGGACTCTGCGGCGGAGGCCGACGCGGCCATCGCGGCATTGAACGGCAAGCAGCACGGCGACCGAGCGCTGACGGTGAACGAAGCCAAGCCCCGTGCACCGCGCAGCGGCGGCGGCGGCGGTCGCGGTGGTTACGGCGGCGGCGGCGGCGGTGGTCGCCGAGACCGCTACTAGGCCACCTGACGAAATCGGAAATCGCAAGGCCGCCGCCGGTGGCCTTGCTTTTTCGCGCGCTGATCCAGACCGCAATCCTCCGTTTCCGACCTGTTGACCGCCGCCAAGCCGGTCATCAACCGCCAGCAGCCGTTTTAAGGGGGTGGCGTTGGGGTGGGGAAAGGGTGGCGTTTGGGTGGCGCGACAGGCGTGCAAACAACAAGGACTCACGCCAAGGGGTGACGTAAGTCTTTTGTTTTCATTGGGTTAGCTGCTCTGGGCGACAGGATTCGAACCTGCGACCTCTTGACCCCCAACTCGCCCTTCTAGCAAAAAACGCATTCTTAGGCCCCCAATCCCTATGATTTCGCACCCAGACCACCCTGGAGCCTCTTCTACCGAGGGTGTACGGGCGATACCCCACCGGCACCCCGGCGACATTCGGGGCGGATTGCCACTGGCACGGGGCGTGGAGTTTCTGAGCGATGGGAAAGAAGTCACTCCGCTGGTCACTCGTGAAGGTACGTAAGAGGTATCCTTCATCCCGCTTCTCCAACGTGCGACGCCCACCAGACGAAACCTGGCGCATCCTCTGCGGGCGAGAAACGAGCGCGCACCATGATGTTGCGAAGCAGCTTCTGGAGGACCGGAGAGGGTAGCGCCGCGCGCTCAGCCCACTGCTGCATCAATTCCGGTGTGGTCACGACTGGGATGTCCAAACTCGCGGCGATTCGTCTGGCCTTGCGGTCATCGGTCGCCGTCATCCACCCTCGAACCTTGCTAATGGCCAGTGCCATGGCCTCGCCGTCGTCCAGACCAGCGGCCAGACGGACGTACCATTCAGCCTCGGAATCGGCCTCGACGTCTACAGGCTCGAGCAAGCCGTCTTCGATCAGTGGTTGCGCCACAATGGGCTCCGGGGTATCCTCATCAGCATCGGTGCTTGCCCGAACGAAGAGCGACTCGGCGAGGGCCACGGTCGGTATGTGCCAGCCGTACTCCGACGCGCTCAGGAAGCCGCGCAGGTCACCTGTCGCGTAGAGGTTGATGAAACAGCAGGCGTCGATAATAGCGTCGGTCATTCAGCGAATCGGCTACGGCTGGGAGCGTAAGAGCGACTCCTCGAACGGCATCCTTGCGTCCAGGATCTCTCCGTTCGCATCAACGATCGACTGGTTGAGGCAGGAGGCCACAATCTCGCGCGCGGTAACTGGATCGCAACGCAGGAACTTCCCCAGCTGCCCCTCGCTTATCTTGCTCATTCGATACGCCTGCACGGCGAGGAACTTGTATCGCTGGGGATACGGTTCGTCTGACTCTGGAAAGCGAGGGTTGAGGCCCAGTTCCTGCGCGGCTTTACGCGGCTTGAAGCCCTTCTCTGAGAGCAGTTCCCAAATGCCTCGACCGATGAGTCCCAACTCCTCAAGCCGGAGGGTCATGGCCTGCACCGAGACGAAGTAGAAGTTGCTTAGCCGGCACAGGTCCGCGACCTGAAAATCGCCCATCGAGTCGGCGATCTCGTAGAACTTTCGACGCACGCCACTGGCCGGCATCAGGAAGCTCAGCCCGAAGGCCTCGGCGAATCGTTCCGAGGCTGGTTTCCGGCGCGGTCCGTCGAGATAGTCGATTCCAGGCTTGTGGCGGTCGCAGAGGGCGTGGCCGTACTCATGCGAGAGCGTTGCTCGGCGCCTCTCCGGCGGATGCTTGCGGTTGATATAGACACAGAAACCAAGCTCCGCCGTGAAGGCAAACATGCCCGCGATTCGGGACGGCAGATCACCGTAGAAAACACGGAGTCCGACATCAGCCTCCAGGGCTTGACGCAAGTTGAGGATCGGCTGACTTCCCAGGTCCAAGCGATCCCGCTCGCGCATGGCTACGTCCTCAGCGAAGTCAGCCAGGTTGCCGCGCCTGGGGAGGGAAACCAGAGGCGGATAGGCGCTGATCGGCTTGGCGTTGAGCAGCCTTTCCAATTCGCGGTAGTCCGCGGCGAATCGCTCCAAACCACTGATCGCAACGTTAATCTCATCTGCCGACGCCATGTTCTGGTCGACCACGGCCCGAAGGTGCGGTTCCAATGAGACCGGTTCTAGGCCTGGACGAACCAGCTCGTGCAGCGAGCGCCCATAGAATGCGGCGAGTCTGACGATTTCGCCTGGCTTCGCCCGTCGGTCGCCCTTTTCGATTGCGATGTAAGTAGGACGGCTGCACTCGAGGTGTGCGGCCGCCTCTTCTTGCGTAACGCCCCGCGCTTTCCGGGCCGCGGTCAATCGGCCGCCAAGCAGCCGAGGGTCAGTATTCTCCAGCTCGAACATGGCTTGGCTTTCCCTCTATGCGGCAGAACTGACCGGTAGCCAGCCCGCCCACTTCCAACCCTTCGATTGACCGAATTCGACGAGCTTGAGCCACTCTGATCGGAAGCGGAGCAGCACATCCACCCAACTATCCAGCGCCGCGACGCTGTTCTCGACGCCCGTACCAGACGCATACTGCAGGAACCAGTCAGGCAGGAAGCGGCGCCGCAAGTCGGCGAGCCGGTCCACGTGCATCAGCGTGGCCTTGATGCCCATGAGCTTGGCTGGGTCAATGGAGTTCGTGATCTCCGACGGGCCGAAGAGGTCGCACTCGTACAGCCCCTCGGGCTCCTGGATCCCCGCGACAATCAATGCCTGGCGACGCCCGATACAGGCCGGACAGTAGCCGCACTGCTTCGCCTTCCGGCGCAACGGGTAGTGAACACAGGAGACCGTTTCAAGGGCTACGTCGGACAGACTGTCTTCGTGCAGCGTGCGGACGATGTCCGCCTTGGTGCGGCTCCGGTGGGGCAGCAAGTAATCTATCCGACGTTCAGCAACACGGCTCACCAAGTCCGTCATCAAGCGAACGAAGCGTGGATGGGAGGACTTGGTGGTGCGCGCCCCCGTGGCCATCCCGTGCATCAGCGGTAGGTTAATCACGCCTACGCCGTTCTCGTACATCTCGACAACAGAAGAGCCTTCGGCGCAAGCGACGGCCCCGGCGAGCGCCGCGAAAAGGAATGATCGGCACCGCTGGGTTAGCTCTTGCTCACGAAACGAGGGCGGGTTGACACACGCCGTGCGCACAACGATGGGGCTGACGTCGGTCCCGTAGCGGGAAGCTAGACGCCGGAGCTGCTTGAGGGTCCGCTGCCTCTGGCGCGCCTGGTGCCAAGCAGTAACCGCGAGAACCGGCTCCCGGCAAACGCGAAGGCGCGTCGCCAGGCCCGCCGCCGAATCAAGCCCGCCGCTATACAGGCATACACTTGGGTGTTGTTCCGTCCGCGAGCCAAGGTAATCGGGATCGGCCTGCGCGGGAGTAAAACAAACGTGCCATTGATCCCCGCTCAGCAACTGGAGCGCATCGCGCACAAGGCCGGTAATCGAATCGTCACGCCAGAAGTCCGGCTCCGCCACGCCGAGCGTAAGGTCCATTACACGGGACCCACCAGCCACCCTTTGCCAGTTCCGGCGGGCAAGCCGATCTGCCGCGTACGCGGCAAGGCCAAGCCTGAGCAGATCGCCAGCCAGATGTGGGATCCTACGGAAGAGGTTGACTGAGAGGGCGTATTCATCCAGTCGGACGTGCGTGTCGCCAGTGACTCGCCCGACCATATGGTCGGCGCGCCGCGAGAACTCGACTTTGAAGGAATGCGCACCGGCCATCATCCATCCGTCCCTGAGCGAGCCGCAAGAGACATACCGAGCAGGTCGCGCTGCTCCCTCTCGTGCCGCTCAGCCGTCTTGGCTGGCATCCTTGGCTTCTCATTCGGGTGCGCGGCGACCTGCCCTGCCAATCGGGCGATGCCCGGGCGCATCAGATTCTGGACCTGCTCGCGTAGCATGCGAAACCGCGCAAGATCAGGCCAGTGACCGTCTCCGACGACCTTCATCGCAATCTGATCTAGGAACCTGTCCACAGCGCCGCGCGCCACGCCCTCAAGGAGGCGCGCCGACACGTTCGTGACAGCCGCTTCCAGCCCTATCAGCTCGGCGTAATCACGGGCCTTGCTGCACCTGCGCACGAGATCGTCGACCGCAGCCCTATCACCCCGGTCTGCTGCTTGAAGCAGCTCCTCGAGCGGGAGCAATTCGACTAGGTTCTTGAAGGTCCGGTACAAACAGCGCACGCCCTCGTCGGCGATTGACTCGGCAGGCTCGCTGCTCTCGACCGACTCGAGCAATCGCTGCCACCGCCTGCTGTAGCGGTCCCAAAGATCAAGGGTCTCGTTCTCAGCCATCTCCGTGGCTCCGCCAAGCGCCCGGCTGGACGACCGGAACGCCGGATTACCAGCGCCCTCTCCCCTGGCACGCTACAGCAATCCTAACACGGTATTTTACATTGTCAAGGGCGAACATTAGAAATCAAACGAAATGTAAGCTTGCTCCCGCGGGCTTCCTCTGCCGCACGTGTGGCCAGGACGCCTCGCAGCCTCCCTCCCCGACGCATTGGGAACTCCGACAGCCAGGTGACCGATGCCAACGTCCGGGAGGCTGCCCGAACGACCAACCGGCTTCCCGCCGCCAGTCAGGCGGCGCGCGACGCCAACTGACCCCCCACCCCATTGCCACTGGATTGCCACTGGCGCGGGTTCTGGGCGAGAACCTCGATAGACTGGATTAGCAGAAGTCCGCCTCGGACAAGGACTTGCGCGATTCGGGGCGACAGGATTCGAACCTGCGACCTCTTGACCCCCAGTCAAGCACTCTAAACCAGACTGAGCTACGCCCCGGTTTTTGATGGGGCCCGCGGCCGAAGCTTGTGCCGCGGAACGCCAGCCGGGCATTCTACCGGATTCCCGGGCGGAGGCAATCGTCGATCGGCATTCCCGGCCGGAGGCAATCGTCGATTGGGCTCGGAAGAACGATCGGGTGCACGACGGTTCAGGCGGGTGCTTTCGTCAGCTTGGCTGGGCGTTTGTGTGCCCTAGACGCTCAACCCAGAGGCCGCACGGCGCCGAACATGCTCACGCAAGCGTGAGCATGCCACCCGGCCACACGCCCAGCCGAGAGACCGCACGGGCGGACGAGCCGCCCGTGGCACCCAGCCCGTGGCACCCGACGCGGCCATGGCACCCGGCGTCGAACATGCTCACGCGAGCGTGAGCATGCCACCCGGTCAGGAAAGAGGTGCATCAAGATGCACCCTACCACTACTCAGTGGGAGACCCGGGCTCGGGCTTGGGCTGGGCCAGGGCCTTCTCGACGGACTCGGTCAGCTTCTCGTCGTCCGGGTCCACTCTGGGGCCGAACCGGGCCAGAACCTTGCCGTCGCGCCCGACGAGATACTTCTGGAAGTTCCAGGACACTTGGCCGGCGATGCCCTCACCGGTGTCCTCGGTCAGGAACTTGTACAGGGGGCAGATGTCCTGGCCCTTCACTGAGACCTTGGCGAACAGGTCGTAGGTGGCCGCGTATTTGGTCGTGCAGAACGCTTTGATCTGCTTGTTGGTGCCGGGCTCCTGGCCGAGGAAGTTGTTGGCCGGGAAGGCCAGCACCCGCAAGCCCTGCTCGCGGTACTTCTGGTACATGGGTTCGAGCTTGCGGTAGTTGCGATCGGTCAGGCCGCACTTGGACGCGACGTTGACGATCAGCAGCACGTCGCCGGCGTAGCTGTCCAGCTTGACCTCGTCGCCGTCGATCTTCTTGACGGTGAAGTCGTGTACGGACTTGGCCTTGGGGCTCTGCTCATCCGGTTTCTCCTTCTGGTCCTGGGCGAGCACCGCACCGGGAACTGCACACAACATGAACACCGCAACCGTCGATGTGATGACCCTGCTCATTTGAGTTTCCTCCGTCCAATCGGTTTTGCCCGAACACGCCTGTGGAATAGGCCCTGACGGCAGGGTTATAGCCCGCGTCGGCCGTCGCGGCCACCTGGGGCGTTCGGGCGGCTACTGGCGTTCCCACGTGATTCGGGGGGTTTCGCGGCTCAGATCGACGGCCACAAGCTGGAGGGCTGGCGTGGACCCCGCCTGCGGGGTTGCTCCGGCTCGATGAATCTCCTGCACGACGCGTCCGCCCTGGACCTCGCCGGGTCGAGCGATGAGCAGGATTCTGCCGGTGGGAAAGGCGCGGGCATATTCGGCCAGCGCTTCGCGGTCGATCGTGAAAGTGAAGTCGCCGAAGCGGGCGATGTAGTGGAAGGCGACCACGCCCGGCGGGTTGGGCACCTCGACCTTTGGTGCGGCGTGGAACTCCTCCGGTTCGATGGGCAGATAGGTCAGCGGGAAGATGTAGGCCTCGCTGGTGTGCCATAGTTGCGAGACGGACCGCCGGTCGGAGATGAAGACGTGGTCGAAGCGCTGGCGCCGGTCGCGCAGATAGTCCATCGCCTGGCGGAACTCGAGCTGGTAACGGGCCTGGACCTCGGGGTCGTTGGGATAGACCGCGAAGTAGTGGTAGATGAATCGGCCGCCGACCAGGGCGATCAGCAGCACCGACACAACGGCGACGATCATCCGTCCCCGCAGGGCGTGCAACCAGCGATCCCAGAGCGTCGCCAGCCCGATCGCGCCGATCAGGGGGAAGACGGCCACGCCGGCGGCCGCTCGTGCCGCGTTTACACCGCCGTGCGTGGTGGCCGAGGCGATCGGATACAGAATCAGCCACAGCAGGACCAACGCATAGCCCCGGTTCTGCCGGCGATAGCGCAGCATGGCCACGAGCCCCAGCGGGAGCAGCACGGCCGAATACCACTGGAGCTGGCCGAAGCCGCGGGGCGACTGGTCCACATAGGGGTGCCCGGTGATGAACAGCCAGTCCGGGCCGAAATGGGCGGCGTACTGCCGGACGGTTTTGCCCAGGGCGGCGCCGAAGGTTGGCTCGGTGTGGAACAGAGACTCGGACAGCGCCCGAGCGTTGACGCGATCCCAGTCCGTGGCCGTCAGCTTGATCATCGGACCGGCCACGACAGCAGCAGCGGCCACCGCGGCCAGCAAGGCCCAGCGGTTCCTTGCGGTGCCGAGTTGTCTTCGCAACGACGACCGGTACAGGATGGCGATGCCCAGAAGCAACGCTGGAACAAACAGCTTCATCGAGGCGTAGCTGTAGGGGCTGAGTCCGACGGCAATGCCGGCCGCGATCATCCAGGGCCATCGCAGCGGCCCCGGCGCGTCGGTTGATCGGCCGCTACGACCGGGCAGGACACCACCGCGCTGTAGCAGCAGCAGGATCAAGACCGGGAACATTGGCGTCAGGGCGCTCTCATGTGCCAGGCGCGACATCACGACGTGCCAGGGCGATAGGGCCAACAACAACGCGGCGATCAAACCGGCTCGCCGGCCGAAGAGCCGCCCGGCAAAAGAGTACAGGCAGAGAACCGTCACCACGCCCAGGATGGCCGCCGGCAGGCGTGCGGCGGTCACGATCTGGCGAGGCCCCAGCACCGCCTGAAACGGCACGGTGAGATAGGCTATCAGCGCCGGGCGATAGTCCGCGTCCCCGAACGCCCGCAGGACGATAGGCCAGGACCGGCCCCAGCGATCGCTGTGTGTCTCGAGCAGGCAGTATCCGTCGTAGGCGTTGCTGGCCTCGTCCGCGCTGAGAGCCGGCGGCAGCGAGTCGAGCCCAATCAGCCGCAGCGCTGCGGCCAACACGAGGATGGCCGCAAGCCATGCCCGGGAGGGGGTCCGTGTGCCTGGGGCGGACGGCCCGGCAGCGTGGGATCCATCGGCGGCACCGCTCCGGTTTGCGGAGACGGGCTCCATCACGGTCTCGGGCCGGTTATCACTCAACGGTCGGATCCGTCAACGGAGTCTTGCAGAAACCGGCAGAACCGGTCGCGCCGGGTCATCTGCGGGTACTGCTGATCGGGTTCGTCGTCGATGAGGGCCTCGGTGTGCCCGTTGCCATCGAGGACCCACAGCTCCTTCGGATCGCAGGCCCGCTGGTGCAGGGCCAACGTCTGCCGGTAGTCCACGATGCCGTCTTCGGTCCCGCACATGAACAGTTTCGGTATCGACCCGATGCGGTCTATGTAATCAATCGCATCACAACCGGACGCCACGAACCACCGCGACACCAGCCCGGCCGCGCCCCACAGCCACCACGTGTTCCGGCAAACGAACAAGGCCTCCTGCTGATAGCCGGCAAACGCGCCCTCGACGGCCAGGGCGGCCAGGTCGTCTCGCTGGGCCGCGGCCACGATCCCGACCACTCCGCCAAGGGACTGGCCGAACAGCACGATCCGCGACGGGTCTACCTCGTCACGCGTCCGGACGTAGTCGATGGCGGCGTGGGTGTCGAGCAGTGTGCCCTGGCGTGTTGCGCGGCCCTGTGACTCACCGTAGCCGCGGTAGTCGAAGCACAGCACGTTCCAGCCGCGTTTGGGCAGCCAGGCGACGAAGCGGTAGTGGCCGGTGATGTTGCCGGCGTTGCCGTGACAGTGGACGACGGTTCCCTTTGCGCGTCGGCGAACAGTTGCGGAACCGGGATCAGTGGGGCGTGTTAGAGACGGTTCCCGCACGTCGCCCACCGCGGGGAAGAACCAGGCGTGAAGCCGAACGCCGTCGCGACTGTCGAAGAAGACCGACTCGTAGACCAGCCCGTGCTCCTCGGGGCGGTCGTAAAGCTTGTGGGTCGGAAAGTGAAAGAACCGGTCGCCACGCGCCATGGCCGGTGAATCCTGCGTCCTGCTACCACGCGCCCAACCGCGCTACCAGACGGGTCAGGGCAGTTCGACGAAATCGCCCGGTTGCACGCCCAACTCGGCGAACGCACCGGCATTGACCTCCAGGGCATACCGGTAGGGTCCGTCGGGGTAGTACACGCTCTCGTCGAGCGGGGCCATCGTGTGGATGGTGACGATTCTGCCGTCGGCCTCGATGTACGCGATGTCCAGCGGCGCGATGGTGTTGCGCATCCAGAAACCGCTGCGGGCGTCCTCGTTGTAAACGAAGAGCATGCCGCGCGATCGTCCGTCGGGCAGGTCGGCCAGTTCCTCTTCCGTGACGAACATCAGCCCGCGCTGGCGCGTGTCCGGCTCGTCCACCACCCAGATCAGGAACGTTCGTCCACCGGTCCGGGCGTGCGCGACCGCCAGCGTGGACAGGTACTCGGCGTTGTCGGTGCCGTCGAGCAGATCGTCGGTCGGCGGGTCCTCGTAGGCCGGCTCGTCGGGTTCGCCGTCACCGGTGTCGTCCGCGCTTTCGTTGGAAGCGCCGTCGGTGACGTCGTCCGGCACTACGCCGTCGCCGGGTTCGAGAGTGGAGTCTTCGTTCGCGTTGGCACCCTCGGTCCCCGGCTGGCCGGGCACGTCGTTCCCATCGGGCGGAGTGTCGTCTTCGGACGCCGGGGTGGCATTGTCCTGCGTCTGGGCGCCGCCCGTCCGCGCGTTAACGCAACCGACCAGCAGGCCGGTAACGCAAAGCAGTCCGATCATCAGCCAGACAGCGGCCCGACCGGTTTTCTTTGTCGGCTCCATCGGGTTCATGGCCGTATTTCTAGGCGATCGCCGCGCCGGGGGCAACCTGCCTGGTCTGGCGCAGCGGAATCGGGCGGCCCGCCCCGCGGACAGGCTCTTCGCCCGGGCGAAAACGGCAGACCTCCCGCCCGCCCGCTGCCGGCCCACGCGCGAACGAATTCCAGTGCTCCTGATCCACTTATCCCTTGTGTGATGGAGTTGCCTGCCGGTACACTGGGGTGGGTGGGGTGTGAACGAGCGGTCGACCCCGGCCGCTCGGTTGAGCCTGCGAGAGGGGTGATCGATCAACACCGACCCTTCCGGTCTGGACAAGCAACCGCTATGCGGGAGGGCATGGAAATGGACGTGATGCGCGCAAGACGGAGTTGGGTGTTTCCGGCGGCCACGGGTCTCCTGCTGACTTTGGCCCAGCCCGCGGCGGCGTCGGAGTTAGGCGAGGCCGCCGCCAGCCTGGTTACCGAGAGCAGCTACCGATACTTCCTCGGCGATGATCAGGGCGTCGAGGGAATCCTCTACACGCACATCGGCGACGACCGTGGCTTTGGGGTGCAGCACGATTGGGCCCGGGCAAACATCGTGGCCGAGTTCGATGACTTCGGCCTGGACGTGATCCTGGAGCCGTTTAACTACTTGACCGGCACGTACTACAACGTTGTGGCCACACAGCTCGGTACGACCTACCCCGACCAGGAGTACATCATCGGCGCCCACTTCGACTCGGTGAACAACCCCGGGGCCGACGACAACGCCAGCGGTGTGGCCGGCGTCCTCGAGGCGGCTCGCGTGCTCTCCCGCTACGAGTCCGAGTACACCATCCGCTACATCGCCTTCGACCGCGAGGAACAGGGCCTCTACGGGAGCACCGGCTATGCGACTGCCCACCAGTCCGACGACATCCTGGGCATGATCTCGGCCGACATGCTCGCTTTCGAACCGGGCCCCGGCGCCGGCAGCGCGCTGATCTACGGGCGAACGGCGTCCGACCCGATCAAGAACACCCTGGCGTCGGCGGTCACCACGTACGGACAGGGCATGACGCCCAATGTCCAGGGTCGGCTCGACGCGAGTGACCACGTGCCCTTCGAGGCTCGGGGATTTCAGGCCTGCCTGTTCATCGAGGGGGCCACCTGGATGAACCCCTTCTACCACACAGCGAACGACAACGTCGAACAGGCCGGCAACATCAACTACGACTTCGCCCGTCGGATGACGCGGGTAATGGTGGGCTACCTGGTGGACAACGCGAACGTGCTGGTCATCATTCCGGACGGCGATTACGACGAGAACGGCCTGGTGGACCTGTACGACGTCTCCTGGTTCCAGGCCTGTTTCAGCGGGACTGTCTTGTCCTATCCACCCGGCATGGGCTGCATGGTCTTCGACTTCGACGTTGACGATGACGTGGATGCGGACGACTACGCCGAACTGAGCGCTCTGCTCAGCGGCCCCTGAGCCGGCGCCCGGGCGTTCCCGCCCGCGATACACTGGGCGACAGGTTGTGAAGGAGATGGTCATTCTTGGCTGTTACGCTTTCCTTCAGGGCATGACTGAATCGAAGCCTGGACTGTCGGTCCTGACGATGTAGGCAAGGGCAGGAGGGCCCGAAAATGAACATGGAGCGTGTCGTGCCGAGTTGGGTGCTGGTCCTGGGCGCGGGTCTGGTCGCGGCCTGCCCGGTTGCCTCCGTCGCCGATCCGCCGAGTTCATTCGACCTGCGGGACGTGGGCGGCGAGGACTACGTTACGTCAGTCAAGAGCCAGAGCGGCGGTACCTGCTGGGCACACGGCATCATGGCCGCCATGGAGGGCAACCTGCTCATGACCGGCAACTGGGCGGCGGCCGGTGAGTCCGGCGAGCCCAACCTGGCCGAGTACCACCTCGACTGGTGGGACGGGTTCAACCAGCCCAACAACGATGATACCGATCCCCCAAGCGGCGCCGGACTCACCGTGCACGAGGGCGGGGACTACCGGGTGGGGGCGGCCTATCTGACCCGGGCCGAGGGAGCGGTCCGTGACGTGGACGGGCAATCCTTCAGCACGGCACCGGACCGCTACGCCGCCGGCTATCACTACTACTACCCGCGGGACATCGAGTGGTACGTGGCCGAGTCCGACCTGAGCAACATCGACACCATCAAGTACAAGGTCATGGAGGAGGGCGTGCTGGGCACGTGCATGTTCTATGACGCGGCGTTCATCTCGGGCACCAAGCACTACCAGCCGCCCAGCGATCCCACCGACCCCAACCACGCCATCGGCATCGTCGGCTGGGATGACGGCAAGGATATGAACGCCACGGGGACGCCGAACCCTCCCGGGCCCGGGGCCTGGCTGTGCAAGAACAGTTGGGGAAGCAGTTGGGGCGAGAGCGGCTACTTCTGGATCTCCTATTACGACAAGCATTGCTGTCAGCACCCCGAGATGGGCGCCGTGTCGTTTCAGGACGTCGAGCCCCTGGCCTACGATCAGGTCTACTACCACGACTACCACGGCTGGCGCGACACCAGGACGGACTGCACCGAGGCGTTCAACGCCTTCACCGCTGCCGGCGGAGATATCGTGCGGGCGGTCAGCTTCTACACGGCCGCCGACAACGTGACCTACACGGTGAAGGTGTACGACCGCTTCGAGGGCGGCCAACTGCTGGATGAGCTGGCGGCCGCGAGCGGTGTTATCGCGTACACCGGCCTGCACACCGTGGACCTGCCCGTCCCCCCGGGGCTGAGCGCGGGCGACGATTTCTACGTTTACCTGGAACTCTCGGCCGGCGGACAGGCCTATGACCGCACGTCGGACATCCCCGTTCTGCTGGGAGCGACGACGCGCACGATCGTGGACTCCACGGCCCACCCCGGCGAGAGCTACTACTGGAACGGATCGAGTTGGCAGGACCTGTACGACTGGGAGGACTCGCCCTGGACGGGGACGGCCAACTTTTGCATCAAAGCCCTGGCCACCAGGCCGGTCAGTCCGGCGGAGAACCTCCAATCCACGGGTAGTGCGGGCGGCCCGTTCTCGCCGCTCAGCGAGGTCTATCAACTGGAGAATGTGTGTGGCCACGCGATCGACTACGAGGTCAGCCGCGATCCGTTCGCGGTGTGGGTGACCCTCTCGGGCGACACGTCCGGCACGCTGCAGCCGAACGAGACGGCCGAGGTGACCGTCGCGATCAACGGCAACGCCGCCGTCCTGCCCGCAGGCGCCCACGTGGCCACGGTCCACTTCACCAACACCACCGACCACATGGGCGACACCACCCGCCAGGTTCAGTTGGCCGTCGGGGACCGGGCGCTTCAATACGAATGGACGCTCGACACCGACCCGGGCTGGACCACGCAAGGCGACTGGGGATTCGGGCCCGCCACCGCGGGCGGCTCGTACAACGGCGATCCCGGCTACGCCTACAGCGGCACGAACGTCTACGGGTACAACATCGGCGGCGACTACACCGGCGACATGCCGCCCACCCATCTGACCACGACCGCCATCGACTGCTCGGGCAGCTACAGCGTCGAGTTGGCCTTCTGCCGCTGGCTGGGCGTGGAGTCGAACTCGGACCGCGACGAGGCCACCGTCGAGGTGAGCAGCGACAAGGTCAGGTGGACGGTGCTCTGGCGGGCAACCGACACCGGCGTCGTGATCAGCGATGCCACCTGGCACCTGCAGACCTTCGACATCTCCGCCGTCGCCGACGGTGAGCCCACGGTGTACGTCCGATGGGCCATGGGGCCCACCGGTGCTCGCTTTAACTACCCCGGCTGGAACGTCGACGACGTCGAGATCCGGGCCGTCCCGACCGCCGCTGCGACCGGCGATCACGACTATGACCAGGACGTGGACCTGCACGATTCCTCGTGGTTCCAGGTCTGTTTCAGCGGTGACGGCAACGCCCATCCGGCAGGCATCGGCTGTGAGGTCTTGGACTTCGAGCCTGATGGCGACGTGGATGTGGAGGACTACGCCGAGCTTCATGCGGTGTTCACGGGCCCCTGAGCCGGTTTGCGGACCGTCCGGGCCGCCGCCGGGGCTATCATCCGGTGTTTCTCTTCGCGGCGGACGTTTCGGCGGGCGTCCTGAGGGTCGGCACGTTGCGGGTGTTTGCCCGGCGGGCGCCCTCGGTCCCAGCGGGCTTCAGTTGCACGCCTACCTGCACGTATTCCAGTGCTCCTGATCCGTTTATCCCTTGTGCCGCCTGACCCGCTGCCGGTAAACTAGGATCAGGAGGGCGGGGGCAGGCGGTCAACACCGGCCGTTCGCTCGTGACTCGGGGGACAACGAGACCAGCAAGCCCAGTCCGCACCGGATCGGGGTCCGCAGGAGGGACCGACAATGAACGTGAGGTACACATGGTGGATCTGCGTGGTGTTGGCCAGCGCGGCTTTGGCGCTGGTCGCGCCGCAGACCGTGTCGGCGTCGGACGCGGGCCAGGCGGCCGCCAGCGAGGTCAGCGAGGCCAGTTATCGGTATTTCCTGGGTGACAGCCTGGGCGTGGCGGGGATCCTGTACACGCACGACGGGGACGACCGGGGTTATGGCCTGGAACACGATCTGGCCCGGGACAACATCGAGGCGGAGTTCCAGAGCTTCGGTCTGGGCGTGGTCCTGCACCCTTTCACGTATTCGAGCACGACGTACTACAACGTCGTGGCCACGCAGGTCGGCACGGTCTATCCCAATCAGGAATACATCATCGGGGCACACTACGATTCGGTGAGCAACCCGGGCGCCGACGACAACGCGAGCGGAGTGGCCGCCGTCCTGGAAGCGGCCCGCATCCTGTCACAGTATGACTCGGAGTATACTATCCGGTACATCGCTTTCGATCGTGAGGAGCAGGGGCTTGTCGGCAGCGACGCCTACGCCACGGACTACAGCTCCAGCGACATCCTGGGCATGATCTCGCTGGACATGGTCTCATTCAATCCGGGGACGGACCAGGCCCTGATCTTCGGGCGGACCGCTTCGGACCCGATCAAGAGTTCCCTGGCGGCGGCGGTCAACACCTACGGACAGGGCATCTCGCCCACCATCACGGGACCGCTCGACGGGAGCGATCACGCGCCCTTCGAGTGGCAGGGGTTTCAGGCCTGCCTGATCATCGAGGGCGACTACTCTCTGAACCCGAACTACCACACGCAGGACGACAGCGTCGATACGCCCGGTTACATCGACTACGACTTTGCCCGGCGGATGACGCGGTCGGTGGTCGGCTGGCTGGTCGATCACGCCGTCGTGGACGTCCCCATCGACGCCCTGGACTTCATCTACCCGAACGGGCGGCCGGAGTACGTCGATCCGGTCGGCGGCACGGTAATGCGCGTCGAGGTCGTCGGGCTGGGGACCGAGGTGCCGCAGCCCGGCACAGGTGTGCTGCACTACAACCTGGGGGGCGGCTGGCAGACCTCGCCCATGAAGCAGGCCTCGCCCAACGTCTATGACGCGACGTTCCCGGCGGCGAACTGCGGCGACGAGATCCTCTACTACGTCAGCGCCACTGCGTTCGGAGGCACGCCCTACACCGATCCGTGGGACGCGCCGGCCGGCGTTTTCTCGGCCATCGCCGGGTACGGGCAGATCGTCTCGTTCGAGGACGACTTCGATGCAGACCCCTTGTGGACGACGGAGGGCGATTGGGCCTTCGGGCAGCCGACCGGCGGCGGGGGCGCCTACGGTGGGCCCGACCCCACCGGCGGCTTCACCGGCACGAACGTCTATGGATACAACCTGGCCGGCGATTACACCAACAGTATGCCGGAACGACACCTGACCAGCACGGCCATCGACTGCAGCGGGCGATTCGGCGTGCACCTGAACTTCCGGCGCTGGCTGGGCGTCGAGCAGCCGTCGTACGATCACGCCTATGTCCGGGTGAGCAACAACGGCACCGACTGGGTCACCGTGTGGGAGAACCTCGTCGAGATCGCCGACACGGACTGGCAGGAGATGGACCTGGATATCTCCGCGGTGGCCGACGATCAGTCCACGGTCTACCTGCGCTGGACGATGGGCTTGACCGATACCGCTTGGACCTACTGCGGCTGGAACATCGATGACGTTCAGCTCGTGGGCCTCAACTGCAACCCGCCGGCGGATGGGGATCACGACGACGACCAGGACGTGGACCTGTACGACATCGGCTGGTTCCAGATGTGCCTGAGCGGCGACGGCAACGCTTATCCGGCGGGCATGGGCTGCGAGGTGTTCGACTTCGAGCCCGACGGGGACGTGGACCTGACCGACTACGCGGAGGTCTACGGGCTGTGCCAGGGTTCCGGCCCCCTCTAGCGACGTTGGGCCGGGATCAGAACGCTACGGATATACTCGCGCCGCCGGCGTTGGATCGGTCCAACCGAGCCGCTCGTGAGCCCCCCCGGCTCACTCCAGTTCATATTCGTCCTGGTACGCCGGAACCTCGACGGACCATCCCAGCCTCGAACCGATCTCTTCGCCCAACCGGGTGATGCTTTCCTCTTCACCGTGGGTGAGGAACACGCGCCGCGGCGGGGCCTCGAGGTGGCCGATCCATCGCAGCAGGTCCTTCTGGTCCGCGTGGGCGGAGAGACCGTGGATCTGTGTCACGCGGGCGTTCACCTCGCGTTTTTCGCCGTGAATACGGACCACGTCCCGGCCGTCGACCAGCAATCGCCCGAGTGTGCCGGCCGCCTGGTACCCCACGAAGACCAGGGTGCTCTCCGGGCGCGAGATGTTCTTCACCAGGTGGTGCTTGATGCGCCCGGCGGTGCACATTCCCGAGCCGGCCATGATGATGCACGAGCCGCGGATTCGGTTGATGGCCTTGGACTCGTTGGTGCTGCGGACCAGATGCATGCCGGGGAACTTGAAGAGCCGCTGTCCGGACTCGATGATCTGGATGGCCTCTTCGTCCATGCAGTCCCGATGTCGGCGGAACACGTCGGTCACGTTCA
>DATKXO010000441.1:0-7823 GCA_035528995.1 Phycisphaerae bacterium
AGCCGCGCAGACGTAACCCCTTTCCCTCGCGCAGGTTACGCACACCGCCAACAACGTGGCCGTGCCCCACCGGAGGAAACCTCCCGAGCAGGCCGGGCGCGGCGAGACAGGCCATCTCAGGCCATAACGTCTTATCCCTTAATGAGCTACGGCTTGCGGCCCTCACGCCCTACGGCGCGTCGGGAAAAACCGGTTCCACGCGGTTCAGGATTGAGGTATCATGCGAGCAGAGCGTTCCGGGCCCACCAAACCGTGAGTCGGCTCGGGACCGAGGAAGGGAAACAAGTGCGCCCCGCCCCCAAGGAGGGTCACCGATGACCATGCGAGCGCGATGGGCTTTGTACGGCTTGGCCGGATTCTTCATCGTGAACTACCTCGCCGCAGCCCGCTTGGTGCCGGCGGAATCGTGCCCCGCTGAATACGGCACGTGCGCCGTGACAACCGCAGCCGTCGGCTCCAAGCCTCAGGCGACGCCGGAAGCGGAATCCGGCAAGGTCCACCCGGCTCTTGAGCGTTTGCTCGACGAGTCGCAGGGCCTGGTCAAAGCCTGGGTGTTCTTCAGGGACAAGGGCATCGATTCGCCGGAGGAGCTCGCGGCCGCGATCGAGGCGCTGGCTGGAGAGTACCCGGTCCGCGCGGTGCGGCGTCGCGGGCTTCGGCGTACGCTACCAGGGCTGTTTGACGAGCACGATCTGCCCCTGGTCCCAGCCTACGTTGACGCTGTGGCGGCGACCGGAGCGCGCGTCCACGTCACGAGCCGCTGGGTAAACGCCGTCAGCGTGGTGGCCTCTCGTCAGCAGGTGGTTGCCATTGCCGGGTTACCCTTCGTGGGCAAGCTCCAGCCGGTCCGCCGCTCGCGCCGGATTGAGCCGATCGTGATGGGCCCGTTCGACGGGAGCGGAAAGGACACGCGCGACGACCGGGGTTTCTACGGGTACGCCGAAGCACAACTGACGCAGATCAACCTGATTGCGCTGCACAACGCAGGCTACACCGGGCAGGGCGTCGTGGTTGGCGTGCTCGACACCGGTTTCGAGCGCACCCACGAGGCGTTCAACTACCCCGATCACGTCCTCAATGTCCTTGCCGAGTGGGACTTCGTGGACGACGACCCGGACACGAGCTACGAACCGGGCGACGACCCCGGTCAGCACGCACACGGAACGCTCATCCTGGGCGTGCTCGGGGCGTATAAGCCCAACGAACTCGTCGGTGCGGTCTACGACGCCGCGTTCATCCTCGCCAAAACCGAGGACACCACCGGGGAGTATCCCGCGGAGGAGGACAACTACGTCGCCGGTTTGGAGTTCATCGAGCAGAACGGGGGCGACATGGCAACCTCGTCGCTGGGCTACATCGACTGGTACACGCAGGACGATCTCGACGGGCAGACGGCCGTCACCACCATCGCGGTGAACATCGCCACGGCTAACGGTCTGGTATGTTGCACGGCGGCTGGCAACGGGTACCACGACGGGAACCCGAACAGCTCGCACCTGATCGCGCCGTCCGACGCCTTTCAGGTGTTTTCCTGCGGGGCGGTGGATGCGTCGGGCTACATTGCGGATTTCAGCTCCGACGGGCCGACCGCTGACGGGCGCGTCAAACCCGAGCTGCTCGCCCGCGGAGTGGAGACGTATACCGTCTGGCCCTACGATACCAGCGGCTATGCGTCCGCCAGCGGCACCTCGTTGTCCACGCCGCTGGTCGCCGGCGCCGTCGGCTCCCTGCTCCAAGCGCACCCGGAGTGGAGCGTGGACCACTTCCGCAACCAGCTCTTCTATACCGCTGATTACTACCTCGCCCACCAGACCTATGACCCGCAGTACGTCCGCGGCTACGGTATCCTCGACGCCTACGGGGCCTCGACGTTCACCGACTGCGTCGGCGATCTCGACGGCGACGACGACACCGACCAGGCCGATCTGGGCATTCTGCTGGCCGACTGGGGCTGCACTGGCGGCGGGTGCGCCGGCGACCTCGACGGCGACGACGACACCGACCAAACCGACCTCGGCGTACTGCTCGCCGACTGGGGTTGCGGTTCGTAGCGCAGGTGTGTAAAAGCCGACGAGCCGGCGAGCCGACGTTAACGGCAGCCCCGCCTCGACTATACTAAGAGCGTCTAAGCCCAAGCTCGCTAGGTCGCCGGCCAACCAAGCCGGCGTGATGAGTCCTCGCAACGGCGGAGTTGGCTGGCATGCCCAACCGAATCTACACGCAGACGCTTGCTGTTCTGACCGGCGTTGTTGCGCTCAACGCGACGGGCGCGTTGACGGCGGCCCCGGCCCAGCACGAGGTGGCCGAGCTGCGCGCCGCGGACGGCGTGACGCGTGATTACTTCGGGCGCGCCGTGGCCATCTCGGGCGACACGGTCGTGATCGGGGCCTACCTGGACGACGACAACGGCACCGATTCCGGCTCGGCGTACGTGTTCCGCTTCGACGGGTCGAAGTGGGTCCAACAAGCCAAGCTGTGGGCCTTCGACGGCGCGCCGGATGACTGGTTCGGCTACTCCGTGGCCGTCTCCGGCAACGTCACCGTGATCGGGGCAGACCGCGACAACGACCTCGGCTCCAAGTCCGGCTCGGCCTACGTGTTCCGCTTCGACGGCTCGAAATGGGTCCCGGAAGCCAAGCTCCTGCCCGCCGACGGAGCGGCCGGCGACCACTTCGGCAAGTCGGTAGCTGTCTCCGGCGACACCATCGTTATCGGCGTACCTTTCGACGACGACAAGGGCACCGACTGCGGGGCGGCCTATGTCTATCACTACGACGGCTGGGGCTGGGTCCAGCAAGCTAAGCTGCGGGCCTCCGACGGCGCCATCGATGACCTCTTCGGCTACATCTACTCCGTAGCCATTTCCGGCAACACCATCGTGGTCGGGGCGCAGAGCGACGACGACCACGGGCCCGCCTCCGGCTCGGCCTACGTCTTCCGCTACGACGGCAACGCGTGGGTCGAGCAAGCCAAGCTCACCGCCTCCGACGGCGCGGCGCGCGATGCGTTCGGCTTCTCCGTGGCGGTCTCCGGCGACATCGTCGTCATCGGGGCAGACCGGAACGATGACAACGGCCCTGACTCCGGCTCGGCCTACGTGTTCCGCTACAACGCCTCGAGTTGGGTCGAGGAGGCCAAGCTGCTGGCCTCGGACGGCGGGCCGGGACACAAGTTCGGCTACTGCGTGCCTATCTCCGGCAACACTGTCGTGATCGGGGCATATCTGGACGATGACAAGGGGGCCGGTTCCGGCTCGGCCTACCTGTACCGCTTCGATGGGTTCAGTTGGGTCGAGGAGGCCAAGCTGCTGGCATCCGACGGCGCGGCGGATGACTGGTTCGGCTATTCCGTGGCCGTTTCCGGCGACACCGCCGTCATCGGGGCATTCCGGCACGACGACAACGGTCCCGACTCCGGCTCGGCTTACATCGTCAAGCTTACGCCCGCCTGCGTCGGCGACATTGATGGCGACGGCGATACTGACGGGACGGATCTGGAGATTCTGCTGGGAGACTGGGGTTGCCCCGGCGGTGGACACGCCAGTGACCTCGACGGCGATGGTGACCGGGACCAGGGCGATCTGGGGGTCTTGCTGGGCGACTACGGTTGCGGTTCCAGCGTCCGATAACGCCCCGCCCTCACACGGCCCCGCCTAGTCTTCTTCCTCCTACCGATACGCACCGCAACGTGTTGCCCGGAACCGGCTTGGCGCCCCGACATACGCTTGAGTTATCGAGCCAAAGCGCGCATAATGGAATCGCGCGCGAGGCGTCCTGCCCGTTCACGCTAGCCTGATAGCTGACGCGTGGCGGCGCCGAAGCGCTCTGCCCAGGTCCGCAGGAGTCGGCGTGGGACGCCGGCCGGCAAGCGGATGTGCGGATACTGGCGTAACCTTATTGGCACGAGAGGGTTACCATGCTTTCGCGGACCGCACCGAAGGCGCAGGCAGACGCTGCCCCGGGCGGCTCGCCGTACGGCACGCCTGACGGCTACCCAAGACTGTTTGGAGAGTGCGTCGCAGGCGGCGCGCTGGTTTTCTGCACACACCAAGTGAAGGCATGGCCACACACAAACAAGGAGGCATAGGTTATGGTAGGTAAGGTGCGCAAGGCGCGAACGGTCTGGACCGGCCTCGTCATGGCGGCCGCGGTCGCCGTTCTCCTCCTCCCGCCGCTCGCCCTCGCTCAGACAAAGCCTGGACGCCCGCTAGCCGCTGGGGCCGATGAAGGCTACCGCCTCACGTACACGGCGACGTTCGCGCTGGATGATCTGTCGTTCGAGCAGGTTATGGGCTACGACGTGGTCACGCTCGAGGACGGGAGTCTCCTGACAGACGTTGGGCGACCGATGCTGCCGGTACAACCAGTGAGGCTGGCCCTGCCGCCGGGCATGGCAGTCACCGGCGTGTCGGTGGTAGATGTCGTGCGACAGGAGATTGCCGGCGAATATACGATCTTCCCGGCCCAGCCCCCCAGAAAAGTGAGCGACCCGGTGGACGAAGAGGACTTCGTGGCCCCGGACCCGGCCACGTATGCCTCGGCCGAGGCCTATCCGGCAGAGCTAGCGGACTTCTCGTACCAGACCGACCTGGCCGGGCAGAGCATCGCCGTCATCGGCGTGTCCCCAGTGCAGTACTTCCCACGTGAAAGGCGTCTGCAGCTCTGCACGTCGCTGACGGTGGTGATCAACGGTGTCGGCGGGTACGAATGTGGCGACTACCTGCCGCCCTCCATTTCCGAATACGGCCGCACAATCTACGAGCAAATGCTCACAGCCGCGGTGGTGAACCCCGAGGATGTGGAGCTGAGGACTTCACCGAACCCGCCGCCCCACACGATCGGCGTTGGCCCCGGTGACTACGACTACGTGATCATCACGCAATCCAGTTGGGTGGACTATTTCCAGTTGCTGGCCGACTGGAAGACGAAGAAGGGCGTGCCGGCCACGGTCGTCACCACGAGCTGGATCTACAACGAGGGCGGCTATGACGGCAACAATCAAAGCAAGATCCGGGCATTTGTGCAAGATGCGCGCAACACCTGGGGAGCCTCGTTCTTCCTGCTGGGTGGCGACTCCAATACCATCCCGTATCACACTCGGTACATCAGCGGCTATTCCATCCCCAATGACACGTACTACGCGGACTACGACAACGATTGGCTTTGCGAGGTCCATCTCGGCCGAGCCTCGGTCAGAAGCACGTCCGCGATCCTCACGTTCATCGACAAGGCGCTGACGTACGAAACCAACCCGCCGCTAACCGACTACGCCAAGACGGCATTCTTCTGCGGCTTCGACCTCAACACCTACGGCAGCCACGAAGGCGAGGGCTGCAAGACGGACATCAAGAACTACTACGTGCCTTCGAGTTGGACGTACCGGCGCGAGTACGACAGCGAATCCGGCTACCACAAGTCGGACGTCATCGGCTACCTCAATCAGGGGAACAACCTCGCCAACCACATCGACCATTGCGGCGAATACTTCATGGGCACAGGTTCCACGAACCACGGCCAGGGCCTCGGCAACTCCAACATGGATGCTCTATACAACGGCGACCGCCAGACGATTCTTTACTCCATCGGTTGCTGGCCCTGCGCGTTCGACTATACAGCTTGTATCGCAGAGCACTTCGTCCAGAATACGAACGGCGGTGGCGTGGCCTTCGTCGGCAACACCCGCTACGGCTGGTACTCGCCGTCGTATGATGACTACTACTCGCTCCGCTTCGACCGCTACTTTTTCCGGTCGCTGTTCAGTCAAGGTCACTACCAGCTCGGCCCGTGCTTCTCAGACCACAAGAACGACGTTTATCTGCAGGACTGGGCATACCAGTACATCTTCACGGAACTCACGCTGCTCGGTGATCCGGAGTTGCCGATTTGGACCGAGGACCCGGAGAGCCTCGCCGTCACTCACGACGACAGCCTGACCGCCGGCGAGCCGGCGGTGTTCCCGGTGCAGGTCTACGCGGGTGGCGATCCACTCTACGACGCAACCGTGTGTCTGTGGAAAGGCGGTGAGATCTACGAGATCGACCAAACCGACCACGCGGGACAGGTTACCTTCCTGATCATTCCCACCACGACCGGGACGATGTTTGTCACCGTGACAGAACGCAACTATCTACCCTATCAGGGCGAAGTGGAAGTTACCGAAGCCGCCGGCTGTGTCGGCGACCTCGACGGCGACGGCGACACTGACCACGCCGACCTCGGTGTCCTGCTCACCGACTGGGGCTGCAGCGGCGGTGGCTGCGCCGGCGACCTAAACGACGATGGCAATACCGACCACGGGGACTTGGGTATTCTGCTCGGCGACTGGGGCTGCACGCCCTAGCAGAGCCGGAACATGACTTACGCGGAGAGCGGCCTGCGTCCAACGGACATGGCGGCTCGGTTCTTTCCGCCGAGGCCCCACAGGTGAACGCCCAGCCCCACCCTCGCACCGCCGGGGGTGGGGGGCTTTCGGCTCTTCAAGCGCGGGGCAACCGAAGCGGCACGACCGGTGGCAAACTCCCGCGCAAATCGCGTAGAATCACCCCCCATCCGTAAGGCTGACAGGCAGGTGCGACAATGGCATTGAGGGTCCACAACAGTCTGACGCGTCGCCGAGAGGAGTTCGTGCCGCTCCAGCCCCCGCGCGTGGGGATCTACGTCTGCGGGCCGACCGTCTACGGGCACAGCCACCTCGGGCACGCCAAGAGCTACGTCGGGTTCGACGCGGTCGTCCGCTGGCTGGATTTCAGCGGCTTCGCGGTCAACTACGTGCAGAACATCACCGACGTCGGCCACCTGACCGACGACGCCGACGAAGGCGAGGACAAGGTCGTCACCGAGGCTCGCCGGCGGGGGCTGCACCCCATGGCCGTGGCCGAAACGTACACGCGCAGCTACCTCGACGACATGGACGCGCTGAACATTCGGCGGCCGGACATCATGCCGCACGCCACCGGGCACATCACCGAGCAGATCGCCTGCGCCAAGACGCTACTGGAAAAGGGCCACGCCTACGAGGTCAACGGCTCGGTCTATTTCGACGTGAGCTCATTCCCCGACTACGGCCAGCTCAGCGGCCGCAGCGTCGAGCAGATGGAGGCCGGCGCGCGGGTCGCGGTCAACCCGGAGAAACGCCACCCGGCCGACTTCGCCCTCTGGAAACGGGCCGAGCCCGGCCACATCATGCGCTGGCCCAGCCCCTGGAGCGCGGGCTACCCCGGCTGGCACCTCGAGTGCTCCGTCATGAGCCAGAAATACCTTGGCGAGACGTTCGACATCCATGGCGGCGGGCTCGATAACCAGTTTCCGCACCACGAATGCGAGATCGCCCAGGGCGAGTGCACCACCGGCAAGCCGTTCTGCCGCTATTGGCTGCACAACAATATGTGCACGATCAACGGCCAGAAGATGGGCAAGAGCCTGGGGAACTTCGTGCTGCTCAAGGAGCTGTTCTACGACGGCCACCGGCTGCTGGAGAAGACGTTCGAGCCGGTCGTGGTCAAGCACTTCGTCCTGACCAGCCATTACCGCGCCCCGCTGGATTTCTCCAACGAGGCCCTCAAGGGGGCCGAAAGCGGCTCATACAAGCTGCGCGACGCGGCACGCGAACTGTCGCGGGCGGCGTTGGAGGCCCCCTCTAAGCCGCAAGCCGAGCAAATCCGCACCGCGCTGGCCGAGATCGAGAAGCGCTTCACCGATGCGATGAACGAGGACTTCAACAGCGCAGCCGCGCTGGCCACGCTGTTCGACTTCGCCAAGCAGACCGGCCAATGGATCGTGGAGGGAGCGGGCAAGGAGGATCTGCTCGCCGCCGACACGCTCATG
>DATKXO010000442.1:0-43982 GCA_035528995.1 Phycisphaerae bacterium
CGCACATGCGAAATGGCATTCAAGAGGCAAGGTCTTCACTACATCGGGTCTCGGAGCAACGAACGGCCTTACCCACCCCGCCAACAGGAATCCTGACCGAAAAGAAATCGAAAATCGCCGTGTGCTGTCTAACTTGGGTTACGCCCCAGCGGCCATCGCCTGCCGCAGCACCGCTCGGCGCTGGGCGTCGTCCTGCCCCACCCCGTATTGCAGGACCTGGACCTCGTTTTCCGAGATGTTCCCCAGGTGCCGTTGCAGCGCCAGACCGTCCACCTCCTCGTTCTCGTCGGGTAGCTCGGCCTCGCTGCACGTCCCGAAGAGCGTCAGCGAGAAGACGGCCCCCTCGTCCTCGGCCGCCAGGTCCGCCAGCAACCGATCCAGGGCGTCGTGCGTCAGCGCCCCGCTGCGCATCGCCTCTCGCAGGTCGAGGAACTCCTCCGCCAGCGTGGGCGCCTTGATCTCCGACGCCCCAAACAGCGTGATGACCACCGGCCGGCGGCGTTCCGCTTTGGCTTCCTGCCCCCGGGCACACTCGCTCAGCAGCCGCCGGGCCAGCGTCGGCCGGTGCAGCTCGCTGGCACCGAACGCCGTAAAAACCACCCGCTTCTTGACCGTCAACCGCCCCTCGTAACTGCCGAACATGCATAAGTGAAACATGAGGGCATCTCCCGCGGCCCGGTCGGCCGCTCCTACGTACGTCCATTCGCAGGCCCCGGGCAAATATTCTACCAGCAATCCCGCCCCACCAGGCCCCCCATCGACCGGCACTCTCCCCCGCACCTTGGACGACCCCCCCAGCCGCCGTACACTGGCGCCCCGGCCGAGCTGGGGTCGGGCTCGGCCCGAAGGTGCGACAGCTATGAACGCGGTAGCCGCGGTGATTATTGGTGTCGTTGTCGGGGCCGTCGTCGTGGGCCTCGTCTGGCTCCTCTGGCGGCGGCGGGAGCAGGACCTCACCCGACAGCTCATCGAGCAGGCCCAGGCCGAGAAGGCCCACGAACTCCAGTCCATCATCGACCAGGTCAAGACCAACTTCGCCGCCCTCTCCCGCGAGGCCCTCTCCGCCAACACCGAGGACTTCCTCAAACTCGCCGGCACTAAGCTGGCCGACCACACCAAACAGGGAGAGGCCGCCCTCGAATCCAGGAAGAAGCTCATCGACAAGACCGTCGAGCAGATGACCACCAGGCTCGGCGAGTTGGGCACCGCCCTCCAGACGCTCGACAAGGACCGCCGTCAGTCCCACGGCTCACTGACCAAACAGCTCGACGCTACCACCCAAGCCACCGGCGAGCTCCAGAAGACCACCGCCCAGCTCCGCGAGGCCCTGGCCAACCCCCAGCGCCGCGGCCAATGGGGCGAGCGGATGGCCGAGGACGTCCTGCGACTGGCCGGCTTCATCGAGGGCGTCAACTACCGCAAGCAGTCGGTCACCGCGACCGGCAGCAAGCCGGACTACACCTTCCTGCTGCCGCAGGGCCGATGCGTCAACATGGACGTCAAGTTTCCCCTGCCCAACTACCTCAAGTACCTCGACGCCCCCGACGACGGGCCGGCCCGCGACCAGGCCCGCACCGCCTTCCTCCGCGACGTCCGCTCGCGAATCAAGGAGGTCACCACCCGCGACTACATCGACCCCGACGCCGGCACCGTCGAATACGTCCTGGTCTTCATCCCCAACGAGCAGGTCTACAGCTTCATCCACCAGCACGACCCGTCACTGCTGGACGACGCCCTGAAGGCCCGCGTTGTCCTCTGCTCCCCGCTGACGCTGTACGCCGTATTGGCCGTCATCCGCCAGGCCGCCGAGAACTTCCGCCTCGAGCAGACCTCGCGCGAAATCCTCGTCCTGCTCGGCGCGTTCCGCAAGGAATGGGCCAAGTACACCGACGTGATGGACAAGATGGGCAAACGCCTCGATGAGGCCATGAAGCAGTACGAGCTCCTCTCCACCACCCGCACCCGCCAGCTCGAACGCCAGCTAGACCGGATCGACAACTTACGCTCGGCGCAAAGCCCCTCGATGCTGCCGGACAATGTGACAGACACAGGGGAGCGACCTTGCGGTTGAAAGACGTTTAGAATGGCAAACTCAAAACACGTGAAGGTCGTCAAGGCCGGGACCGACGCCATTCGAGCATGGAGGAAGGAGTATCCATGGCAGCAGCTCAAGCTTCGAGGCGCGAGGCTGGCGCGCATCGATTTGGCATGCGCCCCCATGTTAGGTGCCGACCTTCGCGGGGCGCATTTGGTCGAGACGTCGCTGAAGCGTGCCAACCTGCGAAATGCTAATCTCAGCCGGGCTGACATCAGAGCAGCAGACCTCTCCGAGGCTGATTTGACCGGAGCAGATTTGTCAGAGACGAGTTTTCTGTTTTCCACCTTGACTGGCGCGAGGCTTGACTATTGCAGCCTGTATCAAGCTAGGCTCAACTACACAGGTTTACTGAACGCGTCATTCAACGGCGCCGACCTCACGGGCGCCGACTTACATCATGCTATCCTCGGGCAGACCGATTTCACCCGGTGCTGTTTTGGCGAGACCGTTTTTGGTGAAGTGGACCTTTCGGAAGCCCTTGGTCTGGAAACTGCTGAGCATTCAGGTCCAAGTCACGTGACGGCGCAGACTCTCCTGCTTTCTGGGAACCGTCTGGCTCTCTCGTTTTTACGCGGCTGTGGCGTGCCAGACGTTCTGATTGATCATCTTCCGTCACTAATCGGCGCTCATGAGCCGGTCCAGTTCTATTCCTGTTTCATCAGCCACAGCAGCAAGGATGAAGGATTCTGCCGTCGGCTACACTCGCGGATGCAGGATGAGAAGTTGCGTGTCTGGTACGCGCCCGAGGATATGCGGGGCGGGAGAAAAACATATGAGCAGATCGAGCAGGCTATCCGCTACTTCGACAAGCTGCTCCTCGTGTTGTCGGAGCACAGCATCAACAGCGAATGGGTCATGACGGAGATTCGCTGGGCTCGCAAGCGCGAGGTCGAGGAGAAGCGGCGCATTCTGTTTCCCATTCGGCTGGTCGATCTCGACATCATCCAACAGTGGACCTGCTTCGACGCAGACACCGGCAAGGACCTGTCTGTCGAGGTTCGCGAGTACCACATCCCCGATTTCTCGAATTGGACGGATCACGACGCGTTCGAGGGGGCTTTCGCCCGCCTGATGGATGACCTGCGAGCTGAATCCCTATAGGTCGCATTTCACCCATCATTGTCGCGCAGGAGCGGCGGCCGGCTTCAGCCGGCCGGTTTTTTGCCACCGGCTTCAGCCGGTGGAAGCCTGACATCCCTTTCATTTTTCCTTTGAGCCGGCTTCAGCCGGCTTCCCATCCACGCCCCCGACATCAACCAGGGCGCCTCCCCGCAACGCCTCCCGAATCTCCATCAGGATCTCGCAATACCGCCACGCCGGCGGCACATCGGCGACCTGACGATGGTCCGGCCGAAGCACCAAGTCGCCCGTCGACAGCAGCACCTCACGCACCCTCGGGTTCTGCCGCACCTTTTCCCGCGTGGCCGCGACAATCAGTTCGTAGTGCTCGCCTTTCCCCGCACCCCGGTACTTCATCCTCCGTCCGTCAAACGTCACCCAGTCGATCCCCATCGCCCTCATGTTCTCGCTGCCCAGGTCGCCGGCCGCCTTGGCCTCCGCCGCCACCATCTGCGAAACCTCCTCGCGCGTATGCTTCCAATTGACGCCCGGAAACGTCGCCCGAGGGTCGGCCGGCCCTTCCGGGTACTTCATCATCTGCCAGAAGCCTTCCAGGCTCGGATACCGTCGCCCGCGAAACACAAACGGCGTCGGGGCGAAGTTCGACAACAGCCCCAGTTCATTCCGCTTTGATACGATCACCTCCCCCTCCCCCGCTTCTTGTGGCAGGATCTCCCACCACTTCGCCTCCTCTCGCGCAACCGAAGCCCACCAATGCGACGGATACCCGGCCGCCTGAACGCCCCGCTCGACGCCGCCCGCCGTCCGCCCAGCCCCCGCGCACCCCGCGACCCAGAGCACCGACACCACACACATCCACCTCGCGCCGCTCATCAAACGTCCCCAACTCGCGCAGCCAGACTGTGGCACAGGTTATGGTGTGGCACAGGTTTTCAACCTGTGTCTCTCATGCCAACCGTTCGCGCCCTACCGCCTCTTTCGTAGCCACCGCTTGGCCCAATGACCGAACGCGCCGAACACCAGCACGCCCACCAGCGGCGGACCGGCGACGCCGGCCACGTCCGGGCTCCGCTTCATCGTAATGTAGAAGTTCTCGTAGACCGCCTCGTCCTCGGGGGCGTCCTCGAACTCGAAGTCAATCGTCATGTCGCTTCGTGCGATCACCGTTCGCATCCGCGTCAGGAAGGGAAGTGCGATCACACCCGGGTCGGTCCCTTCGGGCCATGGCACGTAGTCCCGCCCGCCTGGCACCCCCTCCGCGTACTCGGTGATCAGGGCCAGCCCGTCGTTCTCGGTCACAATCTCGACAAGGAGCTCTTCGTAGTTGGTCTTGCTTTCGCCGTCCGGGTCGTAAATCACTCGATCCCGATCCACGACTCCGTTGCCCAGGTTCGCCGCCTCGGCCCGGTGCTCCGCCAGCACATAGACCAGCACCTCGGCCTCCTCGGCCGCCGAGACCTGGGAGATCGCCATCGGGTACACCCGCTCGGTCGTCTGACACGTGAACTGGATCGCCGGGATGTCCACCTCATCGAACGAGTCCTGAGATTCCTCGGGTTCGGCCACCCGCAACGCCAGGAAGTGCCAGTCCTCCTCGATGTAACCGTTGAGTATGGCCTCGGCCTCCTCCGGCACGGCGAAACCGTTCTCGTCGAGCCAGGTCAACAGATCATCGCTTCCCGTACTGGTCAGCGCCACCCATTCGAAGATCCCCGCCTGTCCCCGGTCCTCGATCGCCACGCCCTGGTTATCCTCGCCCAGCATGTCGCCACCGCCTTCGATGTGCACGCCGGGCACCGCGTTGCAGAAACATCCACCGCCGCCCGAGGGCGTGGAGTAGTCATAAGGCTGGACGAATGTCAGCCTCGGCGCCGTGATCCTCTCAAGATGTGCCAGCAGATCGTCGTTCTCATGGGCGATGACGTTCGTGGGCGTTCCCGGCACTGGGATGACCCAGGCGAATTCCTCGGCCGACCCCTCGTACGCCGACTGAAGAACGTACGTGGCCAGCGTATCACCTTGCTCGGCATCAACGTGGAAGGCAATGACGGCCTTCTGCACAGTTTGGGCCAGGTTGCCCACGGTCGCCGGCTCGAAATACCCGCCATCGCCGAGAGCTACCGACGCGGCCAAGCCGTACACCAACATCAGACCGGAAATCCAACGCTGCAGCTTCATGACATGTTCTCCATCAGGAACTCGACCTGTCTCTCTCGACTCCGCGCCCCATCCCGGGCGCCGGGATCATAACGCGCCCGCCCATCGCGTGGTCCGCGATAACCGTGGGTTCCCGACTACTCGGTTTTTGCAGACCCAAATCCCCGATTTCGAGCCCCCAAACCGCGTTTTCCGCAATCCGCGCTCGCTGAGGGTGATCACGCGCCAAGTTATAAGGGTAGGCAGGACGGCGGAACCGCGCTCGGCCTCCGCGCTGCGCCCACGGCCAACCGCACCCGCCCCGGAAGCACGCGTGTGTCCCGGATTAAAGTGGAGACGCGAATAGTTAAAAAATGAGGGTTCCCAACGAAACCAAACCACCCATGAGCGAACATAACCAACTATCGCCAAATGAGTTACGGACAAAAGCGAGTGCGCGCAACTGTGCGAAACTCGCTTCAAAACACGCCAAAGCGCGCAAAAACCGGCGCGCAACCGACACGATTCGCCCGAAATCCACCCCAAAAAGCCGCCAAAACTGCACGTTCTCCGACCGTTCGGCGCCACCCGCATGGCCCACCGGCCGGGGCCTCCCGGAGTCGGGCCAGCGCCCCGACCACCGCGCCGCCGCCCGGCGCCTGCCCTACAATTGCCCCATCGCCCGACCCCTGTGGGCACGGATCGGCCCCTCGGGTGCCACGGCTCTGTCGCATGCGTCGCGAGTGCCATCGCCCTGTCGCAGCCGGGCCAGGGGATGTGACCGACGGCGCGCCAAGGCACGAGGATGCCAACCTGATGCGACTCCGCGAACGCCTTTCCATCAAGGCCCTGGCCGTCGTCGTCTTCTGGGGCGTGTCGTTCGTCGCCACCAGGATCGCCCTCGAGGTCCTCACGCCGTTCGCCCTGGTGGCCGCCCGCATGATCATCGGCTGCGCCGCAATGCTAGCCCTGGCCCGTCTCGTGGGAGGCCGCGTCTGGCCGCACGCTCAGGACCGATCCCGCTGTGTGCTGCTCGGTGCGATCCTGGCCGCCCACCTGCTCATTCAGGCCGTCGGCCTGCTCAAGACCACGGCAACCAACACCGGTTGGATCATCGCCTTCGCCCCCATTGCCATTGCCGTTGGCGGCCTCATCTTTCTGCGCGAGCGCCTACGCGCACGCGCCTGGGGCGGAATCCTGCTCGGCACCTGCGGCGTGCTCATCGTCTCGCTATCGACCGGAGTGCGATTCACCGACGCCAAGCTCGGCGACCTGCTCCAACTGGTCTCCTGCATCACCTGGGCCGCCTACACGCTGCTGGCCGTCAGGGCCATTACCCGAAGCGGCCCTCTCCCCGTGACCTTTGCGGCCGTGGGTGTCGCCGCGCTGGCCACGACGCTCGTGGCCTTCGCACAACCGTGGCAGGTCGGCCCCTTGGACCTCGAGACTGTGTCGGCCGTCGTGTTCCTCGGCGTCGTCTGCACCGGTTCGGCCCATTGGCTTTGGAACGCGGCCGTTCGCGACGTCGGCTCGACCACCGCCGGCGCCTATCTCTACCTCGAACCCGTCGTCACCTGGATAACGGCCGCGATCGTTCTCGGCGAACGCATCAACACCATCGGCCTGCTCGGCGGCGCCATGGTCCTGCTCGGAGTCTGGATCGTCTCCACATCCTTCATCAAAAAAATCAGGGACGGCCGTTTGTCGGGCCGCCCCTGCAGGCTTGTCACGTCTGTGGATGGTCTTGGTCTCTCAGGATTGCGGCTTGGGCCGCGCGACCGCTAGTACGGAAACGTAAACGTCTTGCCCTTCCAGGTGGGGGCGGCAGCGACGATAAAGCCGGTCTTGCTGCTGCACACCGCCTTGATGGTGTTCTTGCCGAACCGTTTGCAGAGGGCGCTCTTGGCCGCGATGTTGGTCTTGTACTTCTGGTCGGTATGACACCACTTGTTGATCTGGTTGTTGGTGATGTAGTAGATGTTCGCGCCCTTGTTGACCCAGTTGGCGAACGTCTTGAACGTGGCCGCGGTGGGACGCGGCTGCCTGGCGTTGCCCTTGGTCTGCTGGTACAGCGTGCGGAAGGACTGCACCTTGGCGGCAAAGGTGTTGCTGATGTTCCTGTAGCCCGGGGCGACGCCCGAGGCCGTCGTGTGACCGGTAGTCTTGGGGTTCGCGGTCTTCGGCCGGTTGTAGCTACCGCCGGCCGTTTTGTACGATCCGCCCCAACTGCCCCAATCGCCTCGATTGGTCCTGGGGTTGTTGTGCGTCTTGTAACTGCGGCGCGTGGTCGTGCCGCGGCGTCTGGTCGTATCCGTTGGCATACGCAATCTCCATTTGTCAACAACGTGACATGCCATGAATTCCTGACGACGGCCGATCATCGGAGGCTTATCGGCGGCACTTGAGTAAAACGTGGCCCGTGCGAAGAGAATATCGGAGTCAGCCGGGCGGCGCCGGCGGCTGAGGTCCGCCCGCCACACAGCGGCAGGAGGCGCTTGCCCGCCCGGAGCACCGCGCCCTCCAGAATCCACACAAACTGGACAGACTCAGTCAAGGCCGCACAACGATCGGCCGATTCAACACAGCCAGGGGAGTCCTGGAGATCCGTTCCCAAGGGGAGGGGACGGCGGTCCGCTCGTGCCGACGCGGTATGAGTGCGGACACGGCATCTTCCGGGACGAGTCGATGTGTGTGTCGCCTGCACCGATCCGGTTGCAGCCCTGCGGCGAGATCGCGGGCAGGCTGCGCCACACATGTGAAGACAAGGGGACAGTTGATTATGACCACCCTCGACTTGGCCGCTTCGGTGGAAGCCAAGGTACTCAACGCCGACAACCTGCCCACCCTGCCGGTCGTAGCCTTAAAGCTCATCGAGTTGACGCAGATGCCGGACGTTTCGGCAGCGGCGATCGCCGAGGTGATCCAGAACGACCCGGCGCTGTCGGCCAAGCTGCTCAAACTGGCCAACTCGTCGATGTTCGGGATGCCCAAAAAGATCGCCTCGCTGCAACAGGCCACGGTGATCCTGGGCCTGCGCACGGTCAAGGTGATGGTCCTGAGCTTCTCCGTCATGGACTGCTTCGAGGGCCCGGCCGATGGGCGCTTCGATTTCGAGAAGTACTGGCGCCGCTCGCTGAGCATGGCCGTCGGTGCCAAGCTGCTGGCCGATGCCGTCTCCGATCTGCGGCGTGACGAGGCCTTCGTGGGCGGGCTGCTGGCCGACATCGGCATGATGGCCGCCGTCCGCTGCGCCGCTCAGGAATATGAGCCGGTCACTCGTGCCTATGCGTTGAGGACAGTGCCCATTCAGGAGGTGGAGGAAGAGATCCTCGGCGTGACCCACGCGACCATCAGCAGCCACTTGCTGGCCCACTGGGGCCTGCCGGACATGCTCTGTGAGGCGGTCGCTGCCCACCACGGCGAGGGCCACGACGCCCTCGAAGGGCGGCGCCGGGCTCTGGGCGGCGTCCTGTGGTCGGCGGCCATGATCGCCGACCTGTTCTGCGGCGACACCGACTCGCAGACCCTCGACATGGTCAAGCACCGCTGCGTCGAACTGACCGGCATCAGCGCGACACAGCTCGAAACCGTACTCGAAGCTTTCGACTCCCAGGTCAAGGAAACCGCGTCCCTCTTCGCGGTAGACATAGGACAGACGTTCAGCTACCAGGACATCCAGTCGATGGCCATGGCTCAACTGGCCGCCTTGACCGTCGACGCGGAACTCGGGCGCGTCCAAGCCGCCCGCCGGGAGGAGACCACCCGCGCCCAACTGGAGGAACTCAGCGAGCAGGCCGCCGTGCTCGAGCACCAGGCCAACACCGATCCGTTGACCAGGATTGCCAATCGTCAGGCCTTCGACACGCGACTGGAGGCCGAGATCCGTCGGGCCCGGCAGAACAAGGGGAGCCTGGGGTTGATCCTCATGGATCTCGATCGCTTCAAGCGGATCAACGACACCTTTGGCCATGCGGCCGGCGACGACGCCCTGCGACTGGTGGGGGCCTGCCTCCGCAAGATATCAGAAGGCCCGGTCATGGCCGCCCGATACGGCGGTGAGGAGTTCGCTGTCATCGTCGGGGTGGCTACCGCCGGCGCGGTCCGCGATCTGGCCGAGAGCATCCGCAGGAGCATCGAGAGCGCGAGCTTCCGACACAACGGCCACACGGTCCGCTTCACCGCCAGCCTGGGGGTGGTCCACGTCGACTTCGCTCAGCAGCGGTGCGATGCCCGCGAGATGTTCGAGCGGGCCGACCAGTGCCTCTACCAGGCCAAGCAAGCGGGGCGCAACCGCGTCGGGTTCGCGTCCTGAGGGGCTGCGTATCAGGGTGCCGGCCAATGGTGCGCGCCGTCGTTCACTCCGAAGGACGCATGCCCGCGCGACTTACTGAATCTACTTGATGCCCAGCAGCTCGACGTCGAAGATCAGCGTCGCACCTCCAGGGATGACCGGCGCCCTGCCTTGTGGACCGTAGGCCAGGTCCGACGGGATGATCAGCTTGCGCTTCCCGCCGACCTTCATCGAAGCCACGCCCTCGAGCCAGCCTTGGATAACGCCGCCCTTGAGGCTGAAGGTGAACGGTTGGCCGCGGTCTACGGAACTGTCGAACTTGGTCCCGTCGGTCAGCCATCCGGTGTAATGGACTTCAACCGAGTCCGCGGGCCCGGGGCTGGGGCCGTCGCCGACCTGCAGGTCCACGTACATCAGTCCGGAATCGGTGGTCGTGATCTTGCCGCCGGTGTCTTTCTCGACCTTGGCGATCAGTTCTTGCGCCCCGCCTTTTCCGCAGCTTTGCCCGCAGTCTCCTGAGCCTTGATCTCGTCCATGGCGGCCGCGGCCAGTGTTGCGGCGTACTCCACGTCGTAATCGTCGAGGATGCGGACCGACTTGATCAGCACCGTCTCGACCGGCACCACCGGCCCGCCCTGGTATTTGGGATTGACCTCGACTGCGGTATTGCGAATCTTCTCTACCGTGTCCATTCCCTCGACGACCCGCCCGAACACCGCGTAGCCGTTTCCATCCGGGCGGGGGTAGTCCAGTTTCCCGGAGTTGTCCACCACGTTGATGAAGAACTGGCAGGTCGCCGAGTGGGGTGCGGGCATCCGGGCCATGGCGATCGTGCCCGGCAGGTTGCTCAGCCCGTTCTGCGCCTCCAGCCGGATCGGCGGGCGCAGCCCCTCATTCTTCTGATCGATGGTCGGCGTGAATCCGCCGCCCTGAATCATGAATCCGCTCATCACCCGGTGAAAGATGGTGCCGTCGTAGAACTTGTCGGCGGCGTATTGCAGGAAGTTGTGCACCGTGATCGGCGCCTTCTCGACATCGAGTTCGAGCACGATATCCCCGAGGCTGGTCTCCATCTTGACTCGGGGGTTGGCCGTTGTGGTGTCCTGGGCGTCCTGGGCGAGCACCGAGGGGGCGGTGGCCAACAGCAGCAGGCTGGCGAGGGCCGTTGAGAGGCACTTCATGGGGCTGTCTCCAGACTCTCCAAAACGATGGCGAGTGCGGCACCACGTCGGCCCGCACAACAGATGATGCTAACTCCCTAGTCTGAGGGACGCAAACCGTTGGCGCGGTGTTGCCGGGGCGGTTCCAATGCCCCCCGGCGGACGCTCGCGGGCGACCGCGACTGCGTTACAATCGGACCGCAACCGGTCCCGGGAAGGCGAACGCTATGCTGCTCGGCATCTGTTCGGACACGCATAATCACCCCGGAATGATGCGCCGGGCGCTGGGCGTCTTCGACAAGCTTGGCGTCGAGCGCATCGTCCATTGCGGCGACGTCGGCGGCCAAGCCGTGTTCGACGAACTGGTCGGTCGCGACGTCCGCTTCGTCTGGGGCAACACCGATTTTCCCGGCCCCGGGCTGCGGGCCTACCTCGAAACCGTTGACCTGACGCCGCCCGCATCGGTTCCGCTGATGCTGGAATGGGCGGATCGCCAGATGGCCGTGTTCCACGGCCACGAGCCCGGATTCGCGTCCGCACCGCAGACGCTGGAGGTGGACTACATCTTCTGCGGGCACACACATTACCCGCAGGACGAGCGGGTCGGGCACGTTCGCGTCATCAACCCAGGGGCGCTGCACCGGGCCCGGCCCAGGACGGTGGCCACTCTGGACCTGATCACTGATGAACTGACGTTCCACGAGGTACCGGCGGAATAGAGCCGTCCGGCGAGAGAATGGTCCTTCGGCCGTGAAGTACGGTCGTCCCTGCGAGCCGCGGAAACGCCGAGTACGGCGTTCGACCGGCCCAGGTGATGGCCGGAACCGGGCGACAAGTGGAGACAGCAGAGGATGCCCCGAGCCCCGCGTCGATTCCCCGCCGGTCCCGCGATGGTCTCCTCACTGTTGGTCCTGGCGGCGGTGGTATATTTGCTCTACCGGACGCCGGGGGACGTCGGCCGGGCCCCCGCCGGTGAGGGCTTCGTCCGGGTCGTATCCTGGAACATGGCCGAGGAGGGACCGGCCGGCCTCTCCGAGAAGGCTGTTGCAGACTTACTGCGCGAGTCAAGCGCTGACGCCGTGTGCCTCCAGGGACTGTCGAGCGATAAGAATGCCGCCGGGATCGCAAGCCGCTTGGGACCCGACTGGAAGGTCCAGCCGGTTCCGGGTCCGTCCGGGCGGTATCTTGTCGTCCTGGCCGGTCCGCGCCTGGAGGTGGCGGCCTATCATCTGGTGCCCACCCCTGTGGGTGACGCCGTCGCGCTGACGCTGCGGCGGCCCGGGCGGCAGTCGTTCCACGTCGTCTGCGTTGGTGCCGCAGCGGAGACCGGCCCGGCCGACCCGACGGAGCGCTATCTTGCCGCCGTACTGGCCTGGTGCGACGCACATCCCGCCGCCCTGACCGTGCTGGCGGGTAGAGTGAACACCGACGCTGATCTCGGTGCCGACATCCGCCAACGCCTGGACGAACGATTCGTCCAAGTGGCTGCGTCCGAAGCGCCAGCCGGCGAAATCCGAGTGGGTCCGCCCACCACGCCCGTCACACAGGGCGGTGCAATAACGGTCGACACCGCGGCCGGTGGCACTGCGACGTTGGCCGTCGCGGACGTGGCCGTGCCGTGATCGCCCGCACCATCTCATTTCACAGGACAAGGGAAGAGGTGTTCCTCACACGGTTAGACCGGAGACAGCGCTAAGCCAGCTTCTCGGCCGCCCGGGCCAGAATCCGCTGGAAATCCAGCCTGCTGACGCACGCCCTGGACGCCGCCGCCAGGTCGGCCTTGGCCCAGTCGCGGGCTTGCGGCGGCAGGGCGGCAAACAGGCGCCGGGCCTCCTCCCGGTCACCGTTCTCCTCGTAGTAGCACAGGAAGCGGGCGATCTGATCGAACGCGGTCTCGGTGCCGGCGGCCCGTCGGCAGCTCCCGTCGCAACCGATGCAGAATCCCGTCCCATGACAATCCAGCATGTGCCGCACCGCGCCGACCTCCCGCTCGCTCATCGGGCGGAAGTTGCGAGCGGCGGCCGCGTTCTCCTTCAGCTTGACGATGTTGTCCATGTGCGAACTGACGGCGGCGAAACGTTCGTCGGTCCACATGGCCGTCAGGACGGCCGTCGCCGACGACAGACCGCGGGCCTCGAACTCCGGGAACACTTCCTTGATCTGGCTGCGACCGCGCATCTCCTTCATGCAGATCAGCCCGATGCCGGCCTTGTGGCACGCATCGATGGCCTTGTTGTAGGCCGCGTTGTCGCGGAGCAAGATCGGGTCGGCGGCCACCATGATGGCGTCCACCCACCCGCCTTCGACCGCGCGGTGCATCAGTTCGATGCGCCTGGCCACCGGATTGATGCACAAGCTGAAGCCGACGAACCGGGCCTTGCCGGACTTCCTGATTCTCTCGGCGGTCTTGGCCCATTCTCGATCCTGCGGCCAGCGCGTACAGCCGGAGGGATAGTCGCCGCCACCGAGGCCGTGGAGGAAGTAGAGGTCGTAGTAATCCTGCCGTCCGTTCTTGAGCCGCCGGTCGAGCATGGTCACCCATTCATCCGTGGTCCGAGGAACGTCCTTGGTGATCAGGCAGTATTCCTTCCGGTGGCCGGTCTTGTTGAGCCATTGGCCCAAGTCTCGTTCGTGCTGTCCGCCCTGGTACCAGCCGGAGGAGTCCAAGAACCGGACGCCTTCTTCGTGCATGATGTTGAGGTGTCGGTCGCCGACCTTGGCCTCGCCCTGATTCAGGATGGTGACCTGCAATCCGGTGCGTCCGAGCGTTCGCCGCAGCATGGGCTGGTCGGTCTTGTCCTTCTCGGCGCCGACGGCCTTCAGTGGTCCTGAGGCCGCCGCCACCGTTGCCGCCATCGCCCCCGCCTCGAGAAACTCGCGTCGTGTTACCGTCTTGCCGTCCATGGGATTTCTCCGCCCTACCCCCTTGCCGCCCGGCCACCGCCCCGGCCACAGTCCTCAGCACTCAGTCCTGCCTCTCTCCGCCTTTGCCATTCGCTGTTTGTTCGTCTGGAATCCCCGATCGTGCCCCCATTATTCTATCCTCCGGATGCAGCGGCACCAACCCACGTTCCTTGGCCGCCAGCCCATAAAGGTACCGGTGCCGGCCCGGCGTTTAATGCCGTGTGAGAGGGCTATGCTCTGGCAAACAGCTTGCCGACGATCTCCTCGATTCGTCGGAGGTCGTCGCGGCGGACGTGGCGGGCGCGCTCCTGCCAGCGTGTGGCGTGTCGGTTGAAGATCGTTCGGCCCAGAAGCAAGACACTCGGATGTTGCAGCCGAAGGTCGGCAGCGATTCGGCGCAGCACTTCGCGCTGTGGTGCGGACAGACCCAGGTGCTTCAGCAGTTGTCGGTACAGCTTCCAGGGATCGTTGATGTCCCTGCGCTGCCGCCGCTGCTGCAGCCGGTGGATCATCAACAGCAGCGCGAACAGGGCCGCGAATGCCAGCAGGGTCAGGAACGATTCCGACCAGTTCCCGCCGCCGCTGAACTGCCGGCGCAGGGCCTCGAGGCGCTCGGAGGATGAGGTCTGCAGCAACAGCGACCCGCTCATAGAAGTTCACCCTCCACCGGTGCCGCCTCCGGTGACAGCAGCCAACTGCCGATCGCGCGAGACACCCGCCGGGCGCGACGCTGTACCTGCTTGTCGGGATCGTGTTGGGCCAGATGTTCGAGCCGGTACAGCAGGCTGCCCAGTTGCAGCCGCTCGACGACCCACAGGGCGGCGATCCGATGAGCCCGGGACCGATCCTCCAGCATGTCGAGCAGCACCTCCCCGGCTTGCTGCACCTGCATCCTCAAGAGCGCCGCGACGGCCGTCGCCCGGACGCGGTGGTGTGGGGCCTCCAGTTTCGGCAGGAACTGCTCGTCGCGCTGCGGCACCTCCATCCGGTCGATGGCTTCGATGGCGTTGGCCTGCACACGCGGGTCCGGGTCATCCAGCAGCCGGCGCAGAATGCGCCGGGTGGTCGCTCCGCCGATATCACCCAGCAGCGCCGCCGCCGAACTGCGAACCACCGCGTCGGCGTCGTTGGCCGCTCGATACACCTGCTCGGCCAGTGCCGCGCCCATTTCGAGAACACGGGCCATCCGCAGGGCCCGGGCTCGATCGCGCGGCTCGGCGGACGCCAATCTTCTACCCAGATGGGCCGGCAGGCCGTCGGTGCCGTTAGCGAGTGCCGCACCCGCCTTCCGTTGGGCCTCGTCGTCGAGTTCGTCAAAGGTCAGCCAGAAGTTGCTGAAAGCCCGCGACTCACCGTCGGCAGAGGATTCGCCCGCTGAATCGTCGGCTGTGGCCCGCTCGTCTTCCCCGCCTCCGCGATGCTCCAGCTCCCGCCCGGCCACCGCCGCCAGCCGACCGTCGCCCCGGCGGGCGAGGGCCCGAAGTACGTCGGTCGCCGCATCGGCCTCGATCTCGACCAGCCTCCAGAATGCCGCTTCCTGGATCGCCGGCCCGCCGGCCGACAACAGTTCGGCGTACGCGGCCGTCTTTTCCTCCGCTTTCAAACCGGCGGCCGCGATCAACCGCAGCGCTCCTTCGGCACGGTCCGCCGGCATTTCCAGCAGCCATTCCTCAACGGGATCCAGCCAGGCCAGTTGATGGACCCGTTGGAACGCCCGGGCGATCCGCGGATCGGCCAACAGCCAGGACTCATCGATCAGTGCCTGCACGAAATCCGGATGCCGGCAGGACGCCAGTCGCTTGCCCATTTCGGTTCGAAGCTGCGGACTCTTCAGGGCCCTCAGGGCAAAGGACGCCAGACGACCGTCCTGTGGGTTGTAGCCGCCGTAGATGGTCTCGATGAGTGCCCGCGCAAAACGCGACCGAGCCGCGGTTGCCTTGGCCAGCAGGACCTCTTCCAACCGATCGCCCAACCATACTGCGGCCAGCAACACCTCGCCTCGGAAATGCAGCTCCCAACACTCGATCGCCCGTCGCAGTGCCCGGGCCAGGTACGCCCCGTCGCGATCGAGGGCCGTCGCTTCGTCGGTGTCGGCGGCGCCCCACGCCCGCCGGGCCACGTAGTCGGCGGTCACCTCGTTCAACGCCGCCGCCGCAAGTTCCCGGGCCTGGCGGTCGACGCTCCGCGAGCGAAGAGCGTCGACCAACAGGTAGGTCAGCTTGCACTGACCGCTGCGGCGGATCAGCTCGACCGCCGAGACCTGAAACGCTACCCGCTCGTCGGCGATCGCCAGCCTGACGCCCGCGTAGAGCCCGTTGATGCGAGCAACGATCGACTCTCGCACGTGCTCGTCAAATTCGCTGAAGCGGCCCACCAGTTCGGCCAGACCACCGTCGCGGGCCCGGGCGATCAGCGTGTCCAGTGCGACCTCCTGCAGCTCGGGCTCCAGGTCGGGCAGCGCCTCGATCAGGGCCGCGTCCGCAGCCAGGTTCGGTTGCCCGGTCAGCAGCGCGTAGACCGGGGGTGTCCGGATGGATGCCGGGTCAGACATTACGTATGATATCGGACGTAGGGCCCCCTCGGCTTAGCCCCGAACGGCCGGGTTGTCGGTCCGGCCGCAAAACCGGGCCGTGCACCACGATTCCTGGGGAGTGCCGCCCGATCTTCCGATTGACTACCGCATGAACCGCGAGTTCTCTCAGGAAGGCGCTGCCGCCCCAACCTGCTTGGCGGACGCCGCATTACCGCCGGTCGCTGCTGAATGGCCCGGGGCGGTCTCCACCCGGCCGCGGACGGCACACGGCGGCGCACTGGTCGTGTCGTTCACGGCCACACTCTTCGTCAGCGCGTTGCTGTTGTTTTTGGTCCAGCCGATGGTCGGCAAGATGATCCTGCCGATGTTCGGCGGCACGCCGGCGGTGTGGAACACCTGCATGGTTTTCTTCCAGGCTGTCCTGCTGGCCGGGTACGCATACGCCCACGTGACCACCGTCTGGCTGGGCGTTCGCCGTCAGGCGGTCATCCATCTGGTGCTGCTGCTGATCCCGTTGGCCGCGCTGCCGATCGCGGCCGCCAGCGGACCGGCCCCACCGGCAGCGGCCAACCCGGCGCCCTGGCTGCTGTGGCGGCTGTTGCTCACGGTCGGACTGCCGTTCTTCGTGGTCTCGACCAGCGGACCACTTTTGCAGCGTTGGTTCGCCGGCACGGCACATCCGTCGGCCGGCGATCCCTACTTCCTGTACGCCGCCAGCAACGCCGGAAGTCTGCTGGCCCTGCTGGCCTATCCGCTGTTGATCGAGCCGGCCTTTCCGCTGGACGCCCAGGCGCAGGTGTGGACCGCCGGCTACGTGGTCCTGATCGTCATGGCGGCCGGCTGCGCTGCGGCGGTCTGGCGGACCTGCTCGCCGGCGCTCGCGACAACGCCGCGCAGGCCAACAGGCGTCGCAGCGACCGTTGGTATCCCCCACACCGCTCTTGCGGTTCCGACTCTCCGCCGGCGCGCCCATTGGGTGGTATTGGCTTTCGTTCCTTCAAGTTTGATGCTGGGCGTCACGGCTCACATCACCACCGACCTGGCGGCCGTACCACTGCTTTGGGTCATCCCGCTGGCCCTGTACCTGTTGACCTTCGTCCTGGTCTTCGCCAAGCGACCGCCCATTCCGCTCGCCGTGAACGTCCGGCTTCTGCCGTTCGTGATGCTGCCGCTGGCCCTGTTGACCTTCCTGGAATTGCGGGCCGCGGGCTGGCTGCTGGTGCCACTGCACCTGTTCGTGTTCTTCGTCGCGGCCATGGTCTGCCATGGCCGGTTGGCGGGCAGCCGGCCGAGCGCCGGCCACCTGACCGAGTTCTATCTTTGGATGTCCGTGGGCGGCGTGCTGGGCGGTCTTTTCAACGCGATCATCGCTCCGCTGATCTTCGCAACGGTGGTCGAGTACCCGCTGGTCATGGTGCTGGCCTGCATGATGATGCCTCGGAGGGGCACGGCACCGGACACCGCTCGGACAAAACGGCTGGACGTTGCCCTGCCGATCGCCCTGGCAGTGGTGGCCGGTGCAATCATGGTTGGGCTCCAGACTGCCGGAATCACGCAGGGCGTGTTCGGTCGTCTGTTTGCCTTCGGCGTGCCGGCGATCATCTGCTTCAGCTTCAAGGACCGCCCACTCCGCTTCGGGCTCGGTTTCGGCGTTCTCCTGCTGACGGTCTCGTATTACGCCGGTCTCGAGAAGGGCCATCGCTTGCACGTCGAGCGGAACTTCTTCGGCACCAAGCGAGTGGAGGTTGCCGCGGGTGGGCGGCTTCGCGTCCTGGTCCACGGGCGCACCAAGCACGGCATACAGAGCACCGACCCGGCCCGCAGCGATGAACCGCTGGCCTACTACCACCGCACCGGTCCGGTCGGCGACGTCTTCGACGGTTTGAGCGAATCGCGGCCCACTGCCCGCGTGGCCATCATCGGACTCGGCGTGGGTGCCATCGCCGCGTATGCCGAGCCGGACCAGCATTTTACCTTCTACGAGATCGATCCCGGCGTGGCCCGTATCGCGGCCGACACGCGCTACTTCACCTTCCTGGCTCACTGCCGGGCACCGTGCGACGTGGTCCTGGGTGACGGTCGGTTGACGCTCGGCGACGCGCCCGATCGGCAGTACGACCTGATCATCCTGGATGCCTTCAGTTCTGACGCCATCCCCACGCATCTGCTGACGCGCGAGGCGGTCGAGCTCTATCTGGAAAAGCTCGCGGACGACGGCCTGCTCGTCTTCCATATCTCGAACCGGTACCTGGGCCTGGAGCCGATCCTGGGCAACTTGGCCCGGGAAATGGATCTGGTCTGCGCGGCCCGGGCCGATCTGGCGGTGAGGCAAGACGAACAGGCCGAGGGAAAACTCCCCTCGCACTACGCCGCCCTGGCCCGCACGGCGGAGGACCTGGGCAACCTGTTGGATCATCCCCTATGGAAACGCGTTCCTCCCGACCCCAACGCGCCGGTCTGGACCGACCAGTACTCCAACATCCTGGGCCTGTTCCGCTGGCGCTGATTCACGCTACCGTATTACGGCGGATGCCGTACCGGGCGGCGATCATCGGGGAGCGGCCCCGACTCACGTGAAATGGATCGCACGGGTTGTCAGCGGGCATGCTCACCCGGCGCGAACAGCCCGGCAGTTCCCCCTTCGCCATGGGCCTGCTCCAGGTCCAGCAGGAACCGTTTGCGCCACAGGCCACCGCCGTACCCGCGTAGCTCGCCGTTCTGCTGCACCACCCGATGGCAAGGCACCACGACGGCGATGCGGTTCGCGCCGTTGGCTTGACCGACCGCCCGTTGAGCGCCGGGGCGGCCCACCGCTCGGGCCAACTCGCCGTACGAGAGGGTCTCACCGTAAGGAATCTCGAGCAGGCGACGCCACACGCTTTCCTGAAACGGTGTCCCCCGGATCACCAGGGGCACCGTGAACCGGGTCAGCTTGCCGTCAAAGTAACGGGCCAACTCGTCGGCCAGTGTTTGAAGATGTCTGTTGTCGCCCGGCACGATGGCGCAACCCAGCCTGGCGCGCAGCGTCTTGAGTTGTGTCTCCAGCGCTCGACGGTCGGCGAACTCCAGCAGGCAGACGCCCTCGTCCGTCGCGCCGGCCACGAAGGGCCCGATCGGCGTCTCGAGCTGTCGGCTGACGATACACGACGCGCCGCGGGCCGCCCCCGGTGGTTGGCCGAACAGCTTGGCGAAGGCCTCTCGAAACCCGCTGTTCGACTCGAAGCCGTGATCCAGGGCCACGCCGGTCAGCTCGCCGCCTTGACGAATCCGGGCCAGGGCCAAACCCATCCGCCGCGCGCGGTGGTAAGTCTGGAAGGTCATCCCATAGTGCTTGCCGAAATACCGCCGGGCCCGGACCGGGTCGATCGAGGCCGCCCGCAGGTCCGCGTCCGTCAGACGCTGCGTCGGGTCGGCCTCCACCATGCTCATCAATCGCTCCACCCAGTCCGGTGGCCGGCCGTTGGCGTCCATGGGCCGACACCGCTTGCAGGGGCGGTAGCCGGCCAGCAGCGCCTCCTGCGCCGTGGCGAAGTACTCCGTGTTCTGCGGTCGCGGGTTCCTGGCCGGGCAGGACGGTCGGCAGAATACCCCCGTGGTCCGAACGCCCAGCAGAAAGATGCCGTCGTACGCACCGTCTCGGTCGCGGACCGCGCGTTCCATCTCGGCCGGTGGCAAGTTGCGTCTCATGTGCTTAGCGTACACCACCCGGGCCGGGATGCTCTACCGGTTTTTGAGCGCCGAATCTAATCAGCGGCGTCCCCCGGTCGCTCGTCGCCGCCCTTGCCTCTTCGGCGATCCTCACGGGCGTCACACCTCTTGGGCAGCGTGTACAGGTACTCTTCCACCGGCCGGGTGCCGTCGCTGACGATCGAGGGGGCGTCCGGAGCGCTCAGGTCGATCTGCTCGAAGACATCGCCTTCTCCGGGCGGCCCGGTCGACTCTATGACGTGGAGCTTGGGTTGGCAGGGGGCGGCCTCGTTGAGATCGGTTACTGCCGCGTACCGCCCGTCAGACAGTTTCACCCGGCTTCCCAGCGGAAACGGCGGCACGCTCCTCAGGGCGGCGTCCAGCACCATCGGGTCGAACATGTCGGCCAGCGGCTTCTCCCGCAGGGCCGCCAAGGCTGCCACCAGCGGCAGGTCCTTCTGCTGGGCCCGCACCATCAGCCCGTCGAGGGCGTTGGCAACGGCCACGATCCGCGCGAAGATGTGGATTCGATGCCCGTTCATCGGCAGGGCCTTCTCCCGGCCGGGTAGCGGTGGAAGCTCGGGGAAACCCGTTCCGTCGAACCGCTGGTGATGGTGCAGGACCACGGTGCCCGCTGTGGCCTCGATGCGGCCCTGGAGCCCTCGGTGCCCTTGCTGCGGATGGCTGCGGTAGTCTCCGGTTTCTGCCTCTGGGTCGCACAGGTGGGTTCCTTGGAGGCGTTTGTCCAGACCCAGCTTGCCCAGATCATGAAGCAGGGCGCCCACGCCGAGGTTCGTCAGGTCTTCGGCATCGATCCGGCTGGTGTGTCTCCGCTCCGTGCAGACGTACTCCTTCAGCCGCATGCCGATGACCAGGGCCAGGTAGGCGACGTTGGCCGAATGGGAGAACAGCTCACTCTCCCCCTCCATGATGCGCTCGGCGTACACGGCGTTGGTCTTGTCGGCCACCATGGCCATGATCGTGTTGCTGACCACCGTCCGGTATTCGATCAGGCTGAACGCACCGCAGGTTCGCTCGGCGATGCCCGAGAAGCTACGTCTCACACTGCGGTAGAGGTTGATCCGCGAATTGGGTATCGCGTCGGTGAGTTCCTGCTCCAGGAAGTCGAACCCCGGATGCCGGATCCACACGCTACGAATGGGAAACCGCTCCAAACGGCGCAGCATCTCGGCGTCCATCTGGAAGCCGGCATGCAGCAGACAGTGGTTGGCTCGGCTCGGGTGTCGAATGGGGGCGGCCAGCACCATCCCCGGCTCGAGCTCGTCGAACTGGATGCGGATCATAGTACAGTCCAACCCGCGGTGCGACGAGTCCGCGCCGCGTCGACCTGGTCGGGCAATTCGAGCCTACCATATACGACAACCGGCGGCTAACACAACGTGGAGGGTGCTCCCGGCTAGACCGACCCGGGGCCGGTACCGTCCGGAAACTGGAAATCGAGCACGCGGATCTCAGCGCTTCGGCGCCCCTGATACTCGTTGACCGTCGGCTCGAAGGCGATCCGGCACCGGCGGTATTCCATCAGATCCTGGGCCGCGGCCGCCTGACCGAAGGCGATGCCCCGCATGACCGCGTCTCCGTCGCGGAAGGCCGCTTGCAGATGCTCACCGTTACCGCCGACGCGACGCGGTTCGCCGGCCAACTCGATCCACCCCGTGGCCAGACGTGGTTTGGGGTTGCCCGTGCCGAAAGGCCCCAGGTTCTCGACGGCCTCGACCGTGCGCAGGTCCAGTTGGCCCAGCGAAACTTCGGCATCCAGGCGCAGCCTGGCCCGCAGGTCGGCGCCGGTAAGACGATTGTTGGCCTGCTCGATGAACGCGTTGGTGAAGGCCTCGACCGCCTGGGGGTCGATCCTCAGCCCCGCCGCCATCGAGTGCCCCCCGAACTCCAGCAGATGCTCGCTGCACGCCGTCAGGGCTTCGTGCATCTCGAAGTGCTCGACGCTACGGGCCGATCCCTGGCCGCTCTCACCGTTTACGGCGATCAGCACCGTGGGGCGGCGATAGCGATCCACCAGCCGGGCGGCCACGATGCCGATCACTCCCGCGTGCCAGCCTTCGGCGGCCAGCACGATTCCCCGACACGCGTCGCCATCCATCCCGCGCTGCTCGACCATCTCGCGGGCCTGTTGGAGTATCCGTCGCTCCAGCGAGCGGCGCGACCGGTTGTGCTCCTCGAGGTACAGGGCGATCTCCCGGGCCCGGTCGGCGTCGGGCCGGATCAGCATCTCGACCGCCAGGCGGGCGTGGCCCATGCGTCCGGCCGCGTTCAGCCGCGGCGCCAGGCGGAAGCCCACTTCGTAATCACCGATCCGCTGACCGGTCAGACCGGCCGACTCGATCAACGCCCGCAACCCCACGTCTTCGGTGTCCTTCAGAGGGGCCAGCCCGCAGCGGGCGATGATCCGATTCTCACCCACAAGCGGGACCACGTCGGCGATGGTGCCCAGCGCAGCCAGCGGCAGCGCCTCCATCAGCAGGTCTCGGTACTCCGGGGCCACCTTCTCCGCGCCACTCAACTCCTGGGCCAGCGCCCAAGCCAACTTGAAGGCAACGCCCGCGCCGCACAGGTGTGGGTTGGGGTAGTCACCGCCTACGGTGGGGTGAACGATGGCCGCCGCGGCCTCGGGGATGCGCTCCTTCGGCTGGTGATGGTCGGTGATGATGAGTTCCACGCCGTCCGGCATCGTGGCCGCCACTTCGACCGCGGTGATCCCACAGTCCACCGATACGATTATTTGGGCGCCCTCCTCGGCCAGTTTGCGAATGGCCTCGGCGTTGAGCCCGTAGCCCTCCTCCAGCCGGTGAGGCACGTAGTACCCCACATCGGCGCGGGCCTTGGTCAGAAGCCGCCAGAGGATGGCCACTCCGGTGATCCCGTCCACGTCGTAGTCGCCGTAGAGAACGATCCGCCGGCCCGCACGGACGGCATCGGCCAGCAGCGCCGCCGCCGTCTGGGCGCCGGGCAGCAACTCGGGCGGATGCAGGTCCTTCAAACGTGGGCAAAGGAAGGGACCCGGATCACCGTCCAGATCGATCCCGCGGTTGTACAGAAGCTGGGCCACCAGCGGCGGCACGTTCCAGCGCACCGCCGCCTCCTCGCATCGCTCCCACGGCGGCTGAATGATCCACTCCTTGGCCATGTGCCCCTTTCCGGCGGGTCGATAGAGAGTTCTGGCGACGCCCCACGCCAGACATTGCTCGGGCACCGGGCAGTCTATCGATCCTGCCGGACCGAGTAAACCGGACGCCTCCCGATCGACCGGAACAGCCCACCGCTCCTAGCGGAGCGCCCCGGGGTCCGTGAAGCATTCGTGAGAAACGTAAAACGCTCTTGACACGATAGTATCGGCAGGCTATATTTAAGCGGAAAGTCCGCTCAGTCCGTGCCCACGGAGTCCCGACCCGATGGAAGCCTTCGACGCCGACCTGATCCGTTCCAGCACCGAGACCATCGTCCTGGCCGCCCTGGCCGACGAGCCCAAGTACGGGTACCAGATTCTGCAGGCGCTGCGGTCGCGGGCCGGTGGGGCGGTAGGACTGTCGGCCGGCACGCTCTACCCGATTCTGCACCGTCTGGAGGTGGCCGGCGCGGTCCGGGCATCCTGGAAGGCGGGCACCACGCGCAAACGAAAATACTACGCCTTGACGCCCAAGGGCAAGCGTCGGCTTCGTGCCAAAGCCGACGAGTGGCAGCGTTTCAACGCTCTGGTGGAGAGTCTGTTGAAGCCGGCCCTGGCCTCCCTCTAGCCGCCGGCAGAAAGGAGCCCAGCCATGTCCGAGCCCGAATTCGAGCGCTACCTGGAAGACGTGGCCGCCAGGTTGCGTCTCCCGCCCCATCGCAAGGACGAAATCCGCGAGGAGTTCCGCGCCCACCTGGATGAACACTGGGCTGCGATCGCCGCCTCGGGTGGCGAACGTCCCCAGCGCATCCGTCAGGTGCTCGACGACTTCGGCCCCTCGGACCGCCTGGCTGCGGCCGTGGCCAGGCCGTACCACCGGCGTGCCTGGCGCATCGTCGGTCTGGTGGCCGCGTCGCTGATGATGGCCTTCCTGTTGCAGATGCGACTGCGAGGCCCCGGGCCGGCGGGATCGCATGGTCGATGGAGCACCGAACGTACTGGTCCGGCTCTGGCCGGTGGTACGCTTTCCTTTTTGGGTGAGGTGGTCGGCGTGCTGGGCGGCACGCCGGAGGTCGAGGCGCCCGGCTTCGAGGCGTTCAAGTTCCGCCTCCCGGCGGTCTCCTTCGAGGAAGAGCCGCTGGAGGACGTTCTGGCCCATTTTCGCGAGATCAGCGGGGTCAACATCTGGGTGAACTGGGCCGAACTCCAGGCCGTCGGCATCGACGGTGACACGCCCGTGTCCATGCAGCTCGAGGACGTCAGCCTGGGTCGCCTGCTCGATCTGCTCTGCGCCGGCATAGGCGAGGGCGGCGGACTGATCGCCTTCGGATATGGCGACAACGTCATCGAGATCAGCACTCCGAACACGCTGCGCTCGCCCCAGCCGGAACTCGGCACGGTGCAAGCCGTCTATGACGTGCGGGCCATTATCGAGGCGGCTGTGACCCGACGGATGAGCAGCGTCAGGGAGTTCTCTTCCGCAGTCAAGAACAGTCAATTCTCGTGGTTTGCCGACGTCGAGACCGGTATCGCAAAAGAGATCCAGGGTCTCATCGCCGAGTCCGTTGCCCCCGATACCTGGCAACTCAATGGCGGGCCGGGGTCGATCGAGTATTTCGCCGGATTGTTGGTGGTCCGCGCCCCTGCGGTGACCCAGGCCCGAGTGGCCGACCTGGTGGAGCAGCTCGGCAAGCAGTTGGCTCCGCAGTCCGGTCGCGCGTCGGCGGGCGGCGCAGGACGGACTCCGCCGGCCGGATCGACGATGACGGACGCCCCGGACATGCCCGCGTCCGACAGCGCCGGTCTGTTCACGGCCGGGACGGATGAGGCGAAGCCGCCAAGGAAACCGGCCAAGGCGGAGAAGAGGCCGAAGCACAAGGGCGCCGCGGAGAGCGGGACCCGACCCGAAGGCGATCGCGACGAAGACCTATAGGAGTGCCATAGCAGTGGCACTCAGTCCTGTGGCGAGCGAAACGGCACCGCCGCGGGGGATCGGTCGAATCCCCGGCGGCGGTTGACGCATACAGGAGGAAGCAAGGGCGCCGGCGGGGAGACGGGAGCGCGGATCCCTCCCCGCCGGCGGGATTGGATATCAGACGTCTGTGAGGGGCATGTCAGCAGCGCGTTGTTCGCGCTTCTTCTGCTCCTGCTTCTCTTTCTGCTTTTGTTTCTGCTCTTTTTTCTGCTCTTTCTTCTGCTGTCTCTCTTCCTCTTGCTGCTTTCCGGCCTCGGGGCCGGCCTTGTTGTCCTTGGATTTGGCTGCTTCTTTCTCGACCTCGGCCGGCGTGTCCTTGGCCGCGGGCGCATCGGTAGGCGCGTTGCCGCCTTCGATGACCGCAGCGGGCGGCTTGGGCTGGACAGGCTTGGCGGGCGGAGGTTTGGGTTTGCCCTTCTTGGCGTCGGCGGAGTCGGGCTTCTTCTTGTCCTTGCCGGGGGCGGGTTTGGGCTTTGGCTTCTTGTCGCCCTTGCCGGCTTTCGGCTCAGGCTTCTTCTTGCCCTTGGCCGCGGGCGGCGCTGGTTTCGGCCCGGCCTTGTTTGCGGCGGGGCTGATGTCGAGGCTCTTGATCAAGGATGCCGCCTCGTCGACCTGCTGCTTCGGTCCGGCCAGCACCAGCGTGTTGGTCCACAAGTCGGGCACTACGTCCAGCTCGCGGTAGGCGCGCCGCGAAACGCGCGAGACGACCTCGGCCAGGGTTCTGGCCTCGGCGTGACTCAGCGGTATCAGTCGCGTGACCACGGGTGTTTGCACCCCGTCAGGGTCGGCCACAGGACGATCGAGCTCTTTGATGAGTCGTCCGGCGCGTTCGACCATGTCGGGAGTGCTATTGACGATGACGGTGTTGGTGCGGGTATCGTGCTTTGCCGCCCAGGGGTGGGGACTGCCCACGCTAAGGATGTCCGCGAGCCTGGCAACTGAGGAGGCTCGGGCGTGTTTCAGCGCGAAAATCCCCACGACGAAATCGGCCGTCTGCTTTTCCCGCCGCGATTCGCTCTTGGCACGGCCGGCGTCACCTTCGGCCCGGCGAGCTTCGCGCTGAGCCCGGTCAGCGGCGCGACCCTCGGGGCGGGCTTCGCGCCGATCAGGCCCGCGCTCGCGGCGCGCTGTGGCTCCGGAGGCTGCTCTCGCACGGTTCGGCGGGCCATCCAGACCGACCAGAGCGTTCACGTGACGGATCAGGTACAGCGGTCCTTCGATCTCGACGGCACCGTCTTCCAGAAGGGCGATTTCCAGCGGCGGTCGCTTGCCCTGGGCCTCCAAAACGCAGTTGAGGGCATCGACGAATCGCTCGGCTGCGTCGTGGTTCTCGAAGGGGATGGTTCGGGCTTCCCGCGGCGGCGCGGGTTTCTTGTCGTCCTTTTGAGACTTGGCCAGTGCCAGCGGACCGACAAGCAGGACCAGGCAGAGTACGACTACGGTGGCTCGCGCGAACTTCATGGCGGCATCCTCCTTTGGGCGTCCAGAACCCGTCCCTGGGTTGTTCGTTTCCCTATACCCGGCCGAAGGTTCCGGGTTGCACGCTCTGCGTGCTGCCCGCGTGGCGGGCCTGTGGTATCCTGCGGTGCGCAGCCTCCAAAACCCGCGGAGAAACGATCATGCTCCAGGAGACCTATCCGTATTACCTGGCCGGGAAGGCCGCGCGGCCCAATACCGACCTGGTGGTGACCAACAAGTATACCGGCGAGGCGGCCTGCCGTGTGGCGCTGGCCGACGCGGCGGCCATTGACGCCGGGATCACCGCGGCCGTCGAGGCCTTCGAGCAAACGCGTCGCATGCCGGGGTACCAACGGCAGGCGATATTGAACCACGTCGTTCACCGTGTGACCGAGCGCCACGAAGAACTGGCCGAGGCGCTGTGCATCGAGGCCGGCAAGCCGATCCGCGATTCGCGCGGTGAGGTGACGCGGCTGATTGACACGTTCCGAATCGCGGCCGAGGAGTCGGTGAAGATTCAGGGCGAATACCTGGCGCTGGACATCAGCCAGCGGGCGGCCGGTTACCAGGGCATGTGGCGGCGGTTTCCCATCGGACCGTGCAGCTTCATCAGCCCGTTCAACTTTCCGCTCAACCTGGTGGCGCACAAGGTGGCGCCGGCCATCGCCGTGGGCTGCCCGTTCGTGCTCAAGCCGGCCTCGTTGACGCCGATCGGGGCGCTGATCCTGGGCGAGATTCTGGCCGAGACCGATTGGCCGGGCGGGGCGTCCTCGATCCTGCCGTGTCGGCGCGAGGGGGCCGACCTGTTTACGACCGATGAGCGGCTCAAGCTGCTGAGCTTCACCGGGTCGCCGGAAGTGGGCTGGGCGCTCAAGGCCAGGGCGGGCAAGAAGAAGGTGGTGCTCGAGCTGGGCGGCAACGCGGCCTGTGTGGTGGACGCGGGGGCGGACCTGGAACACGCGGCCGACCGCATCATCCTCGGCGCGTTCTATCAGTCGGGTCAGAGCTGCATCGGCGTGCAGCGCATCTACGCGCACGAGTCGGTGTACGACGCGCTCAAGGCGATGCTGGTGGAGCGGATCAGTAAGCTCAAGGCGGGCGATCCGCTGGATGAGGACACTTTTCTTGGTCCGATGATCACGGAGGGCGACGCCAAGCGGATGGAGGAGTGGACGGCCGAGGCCGTCGAGGCCGGGGCGAAGGTCATCTGCGGCGGCAAGCGGAACGGCGTGTTCTTCGACGCGACGTTGCTGGAAGACGTTCGGGCGGACCTGCGGATCAGTTGCGTGGAGGCGTTCGGTCCGGTGGCGGTGATGGCCCCGTTCAGCGATTTCAAGGATGCGTGCCGGGAGGTGAACAACAGCGTGTACGGGTTGCAGGCGGGGATCTTCACGCCGCTGTTGGATCACGCCTACTACGCGTACGAGGTGCTGGACGTGGGCGGGGTGATCATCAACGACGTGCCCAGCCTTCGGGTGGACAACATGCCCTACGGCGGGATCAAGGACAGCGGTCTGGGGCGCGAGGGGATCCGGTTCGCGATGGAAGACATGACGGAGATCAAGCTGTTGGTGCTCAACCGGGCGGGGCAGGTTTAGACCGGAAGGCCACTGAAGCGCGGAGATCGCCAAGACCGCAGAGAAGAGTGAGGTCGGCCGACGGCCCGAATCCGTTGTGCATTGTGGGGCGTCATTTCGAGGTTGCGGGTCGAGTTTGGGCGCGTTTGATGTCGATTTGTGCGCGCAACGCGCGCGAATCGAGCGCGTTTGAGGGAGTTTCGGCGCGCCTTGTCGGCGGATAACCCACTGTAGTATAAGCAGTTGCATCGTTCGGGGAGGGGTTTGGTTTCGTGAGGAAGGGGCCTGTTTTACATTTCTGCGTTGTGGGTGGAATCGAGACGTCGGCGCGAGGATGTCGGGGGCACGTGAATCAAGGCCCATGCGGCAGTTGCGGGCGGTTGCCTGGCCCGCTGGGCTTATCGGCGTAGGACGGTTTCGCATGGTGCTGGCTCCCTGGCTACGGAGGCAGACCGTATCGGTTCGGGCGGTGGCCCCCACGGCTCCGGTGGGGCATCGAGGTGCACCGTACCCCCTCTATATAACTTGGCGCGTGATCGCTCTCAGGTGGTCGGAAATGCGGAAAACGGGGCGGAAAGGCCCGGCAGGTGGGTTGAGGTGCATCCGCCGGCATCGATCCGATTGCAGGGCGGCTCGGGTTTTTGTCGGGTCAGGGTGACCGGCCCCGCATTCAGGTCGTGCATCAAGCTGCACCCTACGAGTTGCATTCAGGTGGTGCATCAAGATGCACCCTACGGGTGGGGGCGCTGGGCGAAGACTTTGGCGGTTCGGTCGGTCAGGGCTCGGGTTGCTTCGGCGGTGCTGGGGAGTTTGTCCGGCGGCGATTCGGTGACGGGGTAGACAGCTTCCAGGATATCGAGGCATTGGTCGGCGTCGTGGCCGAGGCAGCCGGCGATGGCGATGGTGGGGATGCGAAGTCTGGCGGCGCGGGCGGCGACGCCGCTGACGACCTTGCCCATCATGGACTGGGCGTCGAGCCGGCCTTCACCGGTGACGACCAGGTCCGCGCCGGGCAGGCGGTCGATCAATCCGACCAGGTCCAGGATGACGTCCACGCCGGGCACGAGCCGGGCGTCCAGGAAGGCCATCAGGCCTGCGGCGAGGCCACCGGCCGCTCCGGCGCCGGGAACGTCGGCGACGTCGATGTCCAGGTCCCGCCGGATGACGTCGGCCAAGTGGGCCAAGTTGCGGTCCAGCACATCTACGTCCGGTTGGCCGGCGCCCTTCTGAGGGCCGAAGACGCGGGCGGCTCCGTTGGAGCCGCAGAGGGGATTGTTCACGTCGCAAAGGACCTGAATCTCGCATTCGTCGATGCGCGGGTCGCGGTTGGTCAGATCGACGCGCTCGATGCGATCGAGCTGTCCACCGCCGAGGCCGTCGGGGAGCGGATGACCATCGGCCGTCAGGAATCGGACGCCAAGGGCCTGAGCGGCCCCGCAGCCGCCGTCCACGGTGGCGCTGCCGCCGACGCCGACCATGATGGAGCGACAGCCCTCGGACAGAGCGGCGGTGATGAGCCGGCCGGTGCCGTAGGTGGTGGTGCGGAGCGGGCCGTAGTTTTTCGGGGCGAGTAGCGTGAGGCCGGAGGCGGCGGCCATCTCGATCACGGCACGGTTCGCGTCGGGCAGAATCGCAAAGGCGGCGTTTACGGGCGTCATCAGCGGGCCGGGTACGGTGGATGTGATGCTGCGGCCGCCGAGAGCGGCCAGCAATGCGTCGGCGGTACCGTCGCCGCCGTCGGCCACGGGGACGACGATGACCTGGTCGTCGGGGTGGACTCGGTGGATGCCGGCGGCGATAGCGTCACCGGCCTGCCGGGAGGTGAGGGTGCCTTTGAAACTGTCGGTGGCAACGACGATTCTCATCGTTCTGCGCTGGGGCGGAAGAGCCCGGTCATCTGACTCGATGGTGGGTTTCGCTTCGCTATAGCCAGCCAGCGTTCGTGGCAAGGATACCGTGACGCGCGGCGGGTGCCCAGCGTGGTGCCGGGCCGCACGTCACCGTTTTTCGGCGGGCGCGGGTCGGATGGATTGGGGTGATGGCCGGCGGTTCAGTCGTACCAGCGGTTGGCGTAGAGGCCGGCCTGGCAGGCGGACTCGTCGTCGATGGCGAACTCGCAGCCGGTGAGGATGGCGTCGCGGTACGGTGTGATGTGACGAACGGCGGCGGGCACGCGCAGGCCGCTGTCCTCGTACCAGAACAGCCTGATCAGCACGATGGCCCCGACGGAGAACTCGCGGGCGGACAGAAAGCCGATCCCGTTGACGGAGGCGTTGTGCAGAGCGGCGCTGATCTCATTGTTGCCGCGCAGGTTGCTGACCAGGAGGGGCCAGGAGCGATGGTAGCGCCGCATGGCACGGCGGCGCGTGTCGATGTCGTACTCGCCGCGTTCGCGTGCGGCCTCGATGAACCGGTCGATCTCGCGGGCCATGAGGCTGTTGACGACGGACGCCGGCGGCACGGTAGTCTTCATAGCGCATCCTCCCCTGGTGACGTACGATACGGAGCGGGCTGGGGCAAAACGGCGTCGGTGATGGCGGGGGTGCGGGCGGTTATCGGTCGGTCGGGGTGGTGCTGCCCCGTGGCCAGGACTCTTGCATTCGAGGGGCTCTGCATATATAGCCGTGGTCATGGTGAGCCGGAGTCAGTTCCGTGTGGCCGCGATGGCGCTTGCGCTGGCCGGGATTGCGTCGGCCGGTTGCGACGGGCGGCCGGACGATCGTGTGCGCACGCTTCAGCAGCGGGTGGACGAACTGGTGCAGGACAACGCCCGGCTCGAGCGAGAGAGCCTGGACCGGCAGGCGAAGATCGCGGACCTCCAGGCCCAGGTAGAGACGCTGCAGGACCTGGGGCCGGACCGGCTGAACAACCTGTTCGTGGTGGATCGCATCGAGTTGGCCAGCCTGACGGGGGGCGCCGAGTATGACGACGTGCCGGGGGACGACGGGGTGACGGTTTATCTGCGGCCGGTGGATGCGGACGGGCACGTGCTCAAGGCGGCTGGGGAGATCACCATCGAGCTGCTGGACGCGAATGCGCCGGGCGCCCCGAAAAGCCTGGGGCTTTACGTCCATAACGAGAAGCAGCAACTGCGGAAGCTGTGGCACGGCGGGCTGCTGACCAACCACTACACCATCAAGTGTCCCTGGGACCCGACCATCGGTCCGCCGACGAACCGCGAGGTCACCATCAAGGCCATTTTCTACGATTTTCTGACCGGCAAGCGTTGCACGTCGACGAAGGTCGTGAAGGTATCCCTTCCGGATTGATCGTCGGGTCGGCCCACGGTGCGGCGCTCAGGCGGGACGGGGTGGGCGCAGAGCGTGAGCTTGGCGCTGCGTGGCGGGCGTGCTATAGTAAGGAGGGTTGGGTCTTTACCCGGACGACTCTCGGAATCGACAAGATGGCAAGCGTGTACGGCGAGAACGACGACGCGAACGTTCCGGCGGAGCCGTCGCGGACCGACGGGTCTGAGGTGGAGACCGGGGTGGCAGAGCCGGCGACGCAGACCGCGCCACCCAAGATGCAACCCAAACGCCCCAAGCCTCGCCAGCTTCCGCCGTTCAAGGTGCTGCTGCACAACGACGACGTGAACGACTTCGAGCACGTGATCCGCGCGATCATCAAGCTGACGCCGCTGTCTCTGGAGGAGGCGTTCCAGAAGACGCTGGAGGCGCACGAAACGGGCGTCTCCCTCCTGCTGGTCACCCACCAGGAACGGGCCGAACTGTACAGCGAGCAATTCGCCACCATGAGCCTCACGGTCACGATCGAGCCGGATGCCTGATCCGGCGGGCCGTCCCCAAGTTTACTCCCTCACCGCGACGCTTATAATGCCCCAGTGGCACGCCAATTGTGCCAGGAGGCGAACATGGCCCTTCTCGGTGTAAATATCGATCACGTGGCAACGGTCCGGCAGGCGCGGCGGACGGACGAACCCGATCCGGTGTGGGCGGCGGTCGAGGCCGAACTCGGCGGGGCCGACGGAATCACGTTTCATCTTCGCGAGGACCGTCGGCACATCGCCGATCGCGACGCGTATCTGCTTCGGCAGACGGTGGCGGTGAAGCTGAACATGGAGATGTCGATCGCGGCTGAGATCGTGGACATCGCCTGCAAGCTGCAGCCGGCACAGGCCACGCTGGTGCCCGAGCGGCGCGAGGAGCTGACCACCGAGGGGGGTCTGAACGTGGTGACGCACGCCCGCTCGATCAAGGAGGCCGTGGAGCGGCTGACGGCGGGTGGTACCATCGTCAGCGCGTTCATCGAGCCGATCGAGGATCAGGTTCGGGCGTCGGCGGACTGCGGTTGCCAAGCGGTCGAGCTGTGGACCGGGGCGTACGCGCATGCCAAGACCGGGGAGGAGCTTGATAAAGCCCTGGCGAACCTGCGCGGGACGCTGGACATCGGGCACAGCCTCGGCCTGGAGGTCCACGGCGGACACGGGCTGACCTACCGGAACATCGCGCCGATCGCCGCGGAGCCGGGATTCAGCGAGTTCAACATCGGCCATTCCATCGTCGCCCGGGCCGTGTTCGTCGGCATGCGGGAAGCGGTGCGACAGATGAAGGCGTTGCTGGAGCGGTACGCTCCAACGGAGGCATGAGGATGAAACGGCTTGGCCTTTGGTTTGCCGTAGCGGTGACGGTTTCCGTGGCGGTTCCGGCGGAGCGGGCGGCCGGTGGGCAGTTCGCATTCGGCGACACGGACCGGGTGTTGTTCTTCAGCTCGACGGCCATGTGGCCGGCGTCTTACGGAATGCAGATCGAGACGTTCGTGCGGGTGAAGTATCCGCAGCTCAAGACCCGCTTCTGGCACTGGGGGCCGTCGCTGCCGGTGAAGCTGCCGGAGATGAAGACGTGCATCGACGATTACCTGCCCGTGTTCGAGCCGACGGTGGTGGTGCTCAACTGCGGGCTGGACGACGGGGAAGTCAAGCCGCTGGTCGAGTCGAAGCTGGGCGTGTTCCGGACCGACCTGCTCGCGATGATCGAGAAGTGCGAGAAGGCTGGGGCAAAGGTGATCCTGGTCACGCCGAACTGCCCGGAGAAGAGCCGCAAGACGGCGTTGATCAAGGCCGACTACGACGAGGTGGTGGATCGGTATGCCCAGGTGATGCGCGACGTGGCGGCCGAGCGGAAGCTGATGGTCATCGACTGGTACGCCGCGACCCGCGAGCGGTTGGGCGACAGCGGACAGGGCAAGGACAAGCGGAACGCCCTGACGACGGACGGGCTGCACGCGACGCCGCTGGCACATGCGATTGCGACAGACGTGATGCTGGAGGCCTTCGGGGCTGAGCCGCACGAGGTCACGGTGCACGTCGATTGGGCGAGCCTGGAGGCGAGGACGACGGTGGGGTCGATCAGCGCGACGCGCAAGGATGACTCGGCCGTCACAGTGGCGCTGGGGGAGTTTCCGATGCCGTGGGCGTTCCCGAGAGGGGCGCGTCTTTTTGAGCCGGATCGGCCCGGGGCGCGCTTCTGCCGCTTCATCTTTCATCTGCACAACGTGCCGCCCGGCGGGGTGTTGATCTCGGAGGGCGGTGGCAAGCCGACGCCGTGGCTGGAGGGGATGCTGGAGGAGGGCTTCGACATGGCGTCGGTCGGCCCGCTGATCACAGCCCGGCCCGTGCAGGAACTGATGAACGAGATCTTCAAGCGGAAGAACCTGCGTCTGGACCAGTTGGAGCGCTTCCTGCAGAAGCCGCTGGCCGAGCCCGAATACGCCGAGGTGAACGTCATGTACCGCAAGGCGATGGTGGCGGAGCTGGAGGCGGTGGACCGGGTCATGAACCGGACTCCGCGGACGATGGACGTCGCGTTGGAGATCAAGCTGGCGAAGCCGCCGGCCGGCAAGTAGGTTGGTCGTATCGACAAGCCCTATCCGGGCCGTGCTGCAGGCTACACGGAGGTCGGCGTAGATGGCACCACAAGCGAACAGAGAGAAGCGCAGGTTACGGGGCTCGATGGTCGCCCTGGTTACGCCGTTCCGCGACGGCGGCGTGGACTACGCGGCGCTGGATCGGCTGGTGGACCTGCAGCTCGAAGCCGGGACGGACGCGCTGGTCCCGTGCGGGACGACCGGCGAGTCGCCCACGTTGACGGGGGAGGAGCACGACCGGGTGATCGGGGCGGTCATCGCCCGCTGCGACGGGCGATGCCCGGTGGTGGCGGGCACGGGCTCGAACTCGACGGCGGAGGCCATCCGTCGGACGCGGCAGGCGGGCGCGGCTGGAGCGGACGCCGCGTTGATCGTGGCTCCGTACTACAATCGCCCCACGCAGGAGGGGCTCTATCGTCACTACGCGGCGATCGCCGAGGCAACCGAGATTCCGATCATCCTGTACAACGTGCCCAAGCGCACGGGTGTGGCCATTGCCGAAGAGACGGTGATCCGGCTGCGGAAGGACTTCGAGCACATCGTGGCGGTCAAGCACGCCACGGGCAGCGTAGACGGTGTGGACCGCATGCTCCGCGGCTGCGACATCGACGTGCTCAGCGGGGACGACGCGTTGACCTGGCCGCTGATGGCCATGGGGGCGGTGGGGGTGATCAGCGTGGTGGCCAACATCGACCCCAAAGGGATGCGGCGGCTGACGGAGGCCGCGTTGGCGGGTAACGTCTCGGTCGCGATCGACGCCCATCGGCGGGTCTGCGCGGTGGCGGAGACGCTGGGGGGTTTCGGGCCGAACCCCATTCCGATCAAGACGGCGCTGGCGCTGAAGGGCCTGTGTGCCGAGGAGTTCCGGCTGCCGCTGTGCCCGATGGAGGAGGAGGCGAAGCGACAGCTTGCCGATGCCCTTGGCAAGCATGAGCTTCTGTGAGTCCCGCGGCGCGAGGCGGGCGCCCGCGTTGCCAAACGCCGGGGAATCGGCCAAACTGATTGCAAGTGGTGCCGTTGCGGACCGAAGGACGGTCGCCACGCCAGATAGCGAACCGAAGAGAAGACCATGAGCGACGTTGTGCTTCCCGATCACATACACCTTCACGCGGGGGACAAGCTGCTTTCGCTGGCCGTGTGGATCGGCGCTTCGGCGCTGTTTGCCTCGGTGGGCTGGATGGCGCTGCAACCGGACGACCCGCAGGGGGCGGTGAGCCTTCTGACGCGCGGCGGATCACTCTGGTCTGTCGCCCAGATCGCGGCGCTTGCCGCCGTCGTCTCGGGCTTGGCCGCGGCCCTGGTGGGACGCAAGCTCCCGGACGCGGGTGTGTTCGCGGTGTCGATCGGCTTAGCGGTCGCCGTGTGGCGAGGCGAGGGCACGTCCCATCTGTTGATCAGCGTGGCCGGTGAGGGCGCGGCGGCCCGCAGCTCGCTGGCGTGGCGCTTGGGATTCGAAGGCCTGGTCTGGTTTCTGCCGATTGCGGCGGCGATCCTGGCGAGTGGGCTGGTCATGCGCTGGGTGCACGGGGCCGGCTCAGATGATCCAGGGGACTCGTGCCGTGCGCTGGCGTTGGCGAACGTGCCGGGGATGAGCGAGTGGTTCTCGGCTTCGGACGACGCAGGGGATCAGCCCAAGCTTGTCGGCGGGGTCAAGACGATGCTGGTCTCGCTGGTCGCGGCGACGATCATCTATCGCATTCTGGCCACCGGGTCGCCGCTACGCAGCGTGCAGCAGGGGCAGAGCTACTTTGCGCTGGCGGCGGCGTTCTACCTGGCCGGCCTGATCGCTTATGAGATCTTCCCGGCCCGGACGGCGTTGTGGGGGATTCTGTCGGCTCCGCTGCTGTGCCTGCTGGGCTATTCCCTTGCGGCCATGAGTTCCTCGCCGGGTGGCGGCTACGGTCATATCGCCAGTGTGCCGCCGAGCACGTTTTACAGGTCATTACCCGCCGAGTACGTCTGCGTGGGGACGGCCGCATCGATCGCGGCGTTCTGGTCGGTTCGCCGGTCGGCGATGATGCGCAGCGTGAAGTAGGGCGGCGCGGACCCGCTTGGGGTCATGCCCCAAAGCGATCACCCTTCAAGGACAGATGACCGGCGGGGTGGAATCGCGCTTGCAGACGGGCGCGGATCGTATAAAGGCACATCTTCTTCTGCGCGGGCGAGGTCAGCCCACCGAGAGCAGCACCTCGTCGAGGCAGTCGATCAGGAAGTCGGCGTCCTGTCGGGTGATGCACATGGGGGGCTTGATACGCAGGACGTTGCCGTACCAGCCGCCCCGGCCGATGAGCAGGCCGCGCTCCCGAACGCCTTCGGTGATCTGATCGGCCAGTTGGGTGCCGGGCTCCCGGGTGTCCGGGTCGGTGACGATTTCGGCGCCCAGCATCAGTCCCTTGCCGCGGACCTCGCCGATGATGCGGTGCTGCTTCTGCAAATCGAGCAGTCGCTCCTTCAGATAACCACCGATCTCGAGGGAGTTCTGCTGGAGGCCCTCCGAGTCGATGATCTCGAGGGTGGTCAGTCCCTGAATCATGGAGACGGGGTTGCCGCCAAAAGTGTTGAAATGGTGCTTCTGGGCCATGGTCTTGGCGACCTCGGGCCGGGTGGTGCAGGCGCCCAGGGGAGCGCCGTTGCCGATGCCCTTGGCCATGGTGACCGCGTCCGGGACAACACCCCAGTTCTGGAACCCCCAGAAGTGTCGTCCGGTGCGGCCGAAACCGGTCTGGACCTCGTCGGCGATGCAGAGCCCGTCGTGTGCGCGGACGATGTCGTAGACGATCTTGAAGTACTCGGGCGGGGGATCGACGACGCCGCCGACGCCCTGGATGGGCTCGGCGATGAAGCAGGCCACTTTGCCCGGCCCCTCGTGCTCGATGATCTGCTCGACATCGGTGGCGCAGCGCATCTTACAGGATGGGTACTCCAAGCCCATGGGGCACCGATAGCAGTAGCCACAGGCCGCCCTGAGTACGCCCGCGGGGCGGGGCAGGGGGAAGTTCCAGGCCCCGTGGGCGGTCAGGGCCCTGCTGCCCTGGAGGCCGCCGTGGTAGGCGTTGCGCAGGGCGATCACCTCGCAGTTTCCGGTGTAGAGCCGGGCCATCATGGTGGCCAGCTCGTTGGCCTCGCTGCCGGAGTTGGTGAAGTAGGTGACGCTGAGGTCGCTACCGTCGGGGAAGTGCTCGGCCAGGAGCTTGCCGTACTGCCCGATAGTCGGATGGAGGTAGATGGTAGTGGTATGGGACAGCTTCCCGACCTGCTCTCGGACCCGCTGGACTATTCTCGGATGGGCATGTCCGACGGAGACGGTGACGATGCCGGCGATGGCGTCGAGGTAGCGTCGGCCCCGGTCGTCCCAGAGGTATTGCATGTGCCCCTCGACGATGGGCAGGGGCTCTTTGTAGAAGGTGAAGATGCCGGGGTTGATGTACTGCCGCCGGAGGGCCAGCATCTCGTCCCGCGAGGGGCCCGTGTAGGGGCTGGGCTTGTGGTCGGTGGCGGGTAGTGGCGTTCGCGGTTGAACGGCGGCCATTCTCTGACTCCTTCGTAATCCGGTTCTGAAACCCCATTCGTCGGCCGGGGACCGATTGCACGAGCGGGTGCAGCCGCCGGTCCCGGTCAGAGGGCCATCATACCATCACCGCGGCGATGGCAGAACCGCTGCGCGGCGGGGCTAGGCCGGCAGGCCCGCAACGGTCCGGGTGAAGCGTTGGACGCGGTCCGGGTCCAGGGGGTTGGACCAGAGCCCGTCCCGCTTGATCGACGAGCCCACGATGAAGGCGTCCGCGGCGGTCCAGTAGTCGCGCAGGTTCTGTGCCGAGATCCCACTGCCGACGACGACCGGAAGATGCACGGCCTGTCGGGCGGACCGTACGTCTTCGACTGCCGCCGGCGCGGCCGTGGCCGTGCCCGTCACGATCACGGCGTCGGCGCCGAAGAACTCGGCGGCCTCGGCGGTTGCGGCCAGGTCCACATCGCCGGTTATGGCGTGGCTGGAATGTTTCTTCTTCACGTCGGCCCAGACGGCCACCTGATCGGCGCCGATCCGTCGGCGGTAGCGCAGCAGTTCACCGGCGTCCGCTTCTCCCATGAGTCCTTCGTCGGCGACGTGGGCGAAGACGAACCCCTCGGCCCGCACGAAGGACGCGCCGCAGGCCTGGGCGACGGCCAAGGCCTGGCGGTTGGCGCCGGCCAGGATCTGCACGCCCAGGGGCAGGGCAACCGCCTGGCGGACGGCCAGACCGACGGCGGTCATTCCGGCCACGATCTCAGCTCCGACCTCGCGCAGCAAATAGGGACGGTCGTGCATGTTTTCGATCATGACCGCGTCGAAACCGCCGTCTTTCAGCACCCTGGCTTCAGCGGCCGCCTCGCGGACGATCTGCTCCAGGCTGCTCGTGTTGTGGGGCGTACCGGGCAGGGCGCCGACGTGGACCATCCCGATGATGGCTCGGCGGTCGATGCCGGGCAGGATGACACGTGCCTGACCCATGGGCACCGCTTGTATGGGCGGTGCGGTTATCGGTCAAGAGGACCGGGTTATCGGGGCCCGGCGTAGTGGCGACGGGCAATTGCGGCGGGTCGAGATCAAGACCTACTGGGCGCTTCTCGATACATCCAGGGAACTTCGCCGGACGCGCAGAGGGCTGCGCCGGCGCCCGAGCCGGCTTTTGACAGGGAGCGTACGTGAGCACGGTGTGGTCCAGATTCAAGCAGTTCTGGCTGGCCGAGGAGGTTCCGCGCTGGATGGGATTCTCCCTGGTCTTCTTGTTCACCGCGGGTCTGGCCGCGGCGGGTTGGGCGGCGTTCTTGCAGGCCCGGGACAACGGTCGCCGGACGCTGGAGGCGACCACGGCCCACTCGCTGCGTCTGTTCGGACAGGTCGTCGCCGGCAGCAAGGACGACGACCTCCATACGCTGCAGGTCGCGTTGCGTGAGTTCGCGGCCAACTTTCATTGCTCGCAGTTACGCGTGTTCAACCGGGAGCGCCAAGTTGTGGCCTCGATCCAGTCGGACGAGATCGGGGAGCCCAACCCGTTCGATTCCCAACTCGGCACGCTGTTCCCGCGGCGGCTGGAGGTTCTCCCGCTTCCGGCGCCGGGCGACGGGCCGGGCGAGGACGGCGGACTGCGGCTGTTCCGGATGCCGATCGACACGGGCGACTCCGTTCCCCGACGGTTCGTTGAGGGGGTGTTTGTCGCCGCGCTGTCTCGCGGAGAGACCTCGGGCAACCACGCCGGAACGCTGGCGGTGGTGCTGACCTCGGTGGGTGTCCTACTGCTGCTCTACCGCCGGATGCGGCAGCACTTCCAGGGGATTTCGCGCATCGCGGGGAAACTGGCCGCTGACCCCGAGACACTGGCCGGCGAACTCGAATCGCTGCGTGTGGCGGACTCCTTGGGCTCGGTGGCCCAGACCTGGAACAAGCTGATCGACCTGATCGAAGAGTTCCGGGCCGAATCGAAGCGCACCGCCGCCAGTGACGAGCTGCGAAGGGCCCTGGAGTCCTCCTGTGGTGGCACGGGTGGCGAGCTGGCCAAGGCGCTGAACGCCTTGCCGGACGGGTTGCTCTACATCACCGACCCGCTGAACGGTCCGATGGTGCGTTTCGCGAACGCCATGGCCCGGCGACTACTGGGGTGCGATCACCCCACCGACGAGGGACATCCTGGCGGGCAGCAGGAGAGCGAGGGGGTTGTCCGATGGGGTCCCCGCGGTATCGCCCTGGATGAAGTCCAGACCGGTCCGCTGGGCAAGCAACTGGTCGAGACCATCACCGCCACCCGTTGTGGAGAGGGCAACACGGCGGTTTTCGAACCGGCTGTGCGGGTCATCGAAACCGAGACCGACGGCAGCAGCTACCGCGTACGGGTTCTGCCGCTGACGCGCTCGGGCGGAGGGGCGCCGGGCAGCGGCGGTTGTGTCGTGGTGGTGGCCGACGTCTCCCAGCAGGTCCGGGCTGATCGGGCCCGCGAGGACTTCGTCTCGCAGGTGACCCATGAACTGCGCACGCCGCTGACCAACATCCGGGCCTACGCCGAGACCCTGTCCAGCGGAATGTTCGACAACCCGCAGGTCATCACCGAGTGCTACAACGTGATCACCAAGGAGACCCGTCGGTTGTCCCGGTTGATCGAGGACATCCTGAGCATATCGCAGATGGAGGCCGGCAGCATCGAGCTGGTGATCGACGACGTGGACGTACGGACACTGGTTTCCGACGCGGTGCGCGACGTGCGCGGCCTGGCCGACGAGAAGGACATCGACCTGCAGATGAAGTTGCCGAGCAAGCTGGGCACGCTGCAAGGCGATCGTGACAAGCTGGCGGTAGTGCTGAACAACCTGCTGGGCAACGCCCTGAAATACACGCCGTCCGGCGGGTCGGTTCACCTGGGTTGCACCATGGACGCGGGCCAGTTCACGGTGACGGTCAAGGACAGCGGGATTGGCGTGGCCCCGAGCGATCAGGAGCGCATCTTCGAGAAGTTCCAGCGGGCCAGCGACCCGGAGGTTCAGAACCAGACGGGCACGGGTATCGGGCTGACCACGGCCCGGGAGATCGTTCGGCGGCACGGAGGTGACATCGAGCTGATGAGCGTCAAAGGGGAGGGCTCGACGTTTGTGATCAAGATTCCTGTTTTGTCCAGCGGGGCGAGGACTCGTTCCGCCGGGCTTGGAGTCGGGGTTTAGGAGGCAACGGGCATGGCGAGAATCCTGGTCGTGGACGACGACGCCCACATGCTGCGGGTGCTCTCGATGTGGTTGGCCCGCAACGGGCATCAGGTCCTGGAGGCCTCGGATGGTCAGAACGCCCGCGAGATTCTGGGCGACACGGACGTGGATCTGGTCGTGTCGGACGTGAACATGCCGCGCCTCAGCGGCCTGGAGCTGGTCGAGTGGGTGCGGGCGGAGCTGAGTGACGCTCTGCCCATGGTCGTGCTTTCGAGCCGGTGCGACCAGTCGTCCATAGCGGAGAATCTGAAGCAGCACGGGGCCTGCCTCCATCCCAAGCCTTTCTCACCGTCCCGGCTGGTGGTGGAGATCGAGCGTCTGTTGTCGGTCCACAGTGCGGGCTGACCCGGCGTCCGTAACGGGCGGGGCGATCTGGTGCCACTCGCAATGAGATTCCCCGGGCGGGTTGGCCCCGGTGGAGCCGAGTAGATGGGTCGAGTCGAGTCAGACAACGACGTTCAGGGGGCGCTGGAGACGTTGGTCTCGCTGCGCTCCTCGTTCCCGAGCGCCGGCGACATCGACGTCGAAGCCGCTTTGAGCCGGCTGGACGCGTTGAAGGGCACGCTGCCCCGCATCCTGGACGAGCACGCCGGAATGGCCGACGAGCTGCTCCGCGTCTACGAGCAGTTGGGCATCGTGTTCGAACTCACCCGGAAGCTGGCCACGGTGGACGACGAGGGCGAGGTCCTCCGACTCTTCGTGGAGAGCCTGAGGTCCACGTATCCCGACCTGTGGATCGAGCCCATCCGACCGGACGCCCAGGGCGACCTCACGGTGTGCAGCGACCACGTCGTGTTACGGCCTTGGATCGGCGAGGCGTTGAGGGCCTGTCGGGACGAGCGTCGTGTGGTCGTGTTGGACGTTCCCGACTCGGAGGTCCGGGATCCGGGGTGTGCGGCTGCAGCGGCGAATGCTCGCAGCGAATGGTGCCGTCCGAGCTTCACACGGGTGCTGTGCGGTCCGATCTACGCGGGCGACACGCTGATCTGCGCGCTGTTCCTGGGCCAGGTGGCGCTGAGCAACCCGGGGTCGCAGATCTGCCCCTTCGAAGCGAGCGACATGCTGCTGCTGGACTCGCTGAACGCCTTCTGCGGCGACATGATCCGTAACTTCCGGCTGCTGCATGAATTGCGTCAGCTTTCGTTCGATGCGGTGCGGGCGCTGATCGGAGCGGTGGAGCAGAAGGACGAATACACCTCGGGTCATTCCACGCGGGTGGGCATCTACGCGACCATGCTGGGTCGGGAACTGGGCTTCGACGAGGGCGCCCTGCAGATGCTGGAGTGGGCGGCCCTGCTGCACGACGTCGGTAAGATCGGGATTCGTGATGATGTGCTCAAGAAGCCGGGCAAGCTGGCCCCCCACGAGTTCGAACACATCAAGGAACACCCGGTGCGCAGCAGCCGCATCGTCCATCGCATCCCGCAGTTGGCCGATGCCCTCGACGGCGTCACCCACCACCACGAGCACTGGGACGGGGGCGGCTATCCGGATGGTCTGGCGGGGGAGCAAATCCCGTTGCAGGCCCGCGTCATCCAGGTGGCCGACATCTTCGACGCCCTGACCTCGACCCGTTCCTACCGCCAGGCCTTTGAGTGGACCAAGGCGCTTTCGATTCTGCGCGATGAGGCGGGGCAGACCGTCGATCCCAGCATCAGCGAGGTGTTCGACCGCATGATCCGCCGGCTAGCCAAGGAGGACCCGCGGCGCATCGAGGAGATCACCCAGACCGGGCGAGTGGCGCTGCAACCGGGCACGACGGAGGGCGTCGATCCGCAGCCGCAGAGCCGGACCGCGGGGCCACCGGCCACCGCGTCGGCCGGCGTGGCACGAGGAGATAGCTGACGTGACCCTGGACCTGATTCTTCCCTGGTTCCCGATCATCCTGGCAGTGGGCGTCGGCTCGCGCCTGCTGAACCAGGTTCGTGGAACGGGGTTCGGCCTGCTGGGCGCCGTGTTCTGGCTGGCCCTGGTACTGGCCACCAACGATTCCTCGGCGCTGACCGAGAATTGGCCGCTGGTTTCGTTGCTGGCCGGCTCCGCCGCGATCGTGGCGGTTGGCACCTGGTCGGGCAGTGAGCCCGGCGGTCTGGAATCGGGGCGCGAGCACGGGGGGCCCGCGTCGAGCATGCCGACACGTCCGTTGAAGCGCCATGCGGTGATGGCCGACGCCCTGCGGCGATATGACGGGTGGCTGGAGGCGAATCGTCATTCACTGGACCCCTGGCCGGAGTTCGGCGAATTCCTGCGCAGCGTTCTGTTCGACCTGTGCGGGGCCACGCACGTGTACCCCTACCGCATCCTGAGTGAGGGAGATCGACTGGTCCCACTCCGGGCGGTCGAGCCCGGCGACCTGCCGGACGTGGTGTCCGCGCGCCGCGGGATTGTGGGCCACGTGTCCACCTCGGGAGTCTCTTACATCGCGGGTGACGCCGCCCACGGCGAGCTGGTCGATCATCTGGCCGAGGAGTGCGGCGAGCAGATCGCCTGGTGCTTTGCGATCCAACGCGGGCCGGGCAAGATCGGTCTGGTCAAGGTGGGTGAGCTGGACAAGTCGGCCCAGCGCGACCCGGTGTTCCTGGAACTCGTCGGGCGTCTGATCGGCCAGTTCTGGACGACGCTGGGTGACGTCTGCCGCAGCCGGACGGCCGAACTCCGCGATCCGGCGTCGGGGCTGCATACCCGGGAGCCGTTCCTGGTCGAGGCCGACCGGACCCTGGCTGAGGCCTACGCTCACGGCGAACCGGTGGTTCTCACCGTTCTGACCATCGAGGGGATGCGGGCACTGACCGACAGTGGAGACTGGCAACTTGCCGACGCGTTGGTGGCCGAGGTCTCCCACCTGCTGCAGGAACGGGTTCGGGCGGAAGATCGCCTGGGGCGTTTTGATGACTCGCGGTTCGTCCTGCTGCTTCGTCGGGTGGATTCGGCCCTGGGCACCCTGATCGTGGAGCAATTGCTGGGCAGGCTGGTCAATCTGTGCGTCGACCCGCGATGGGCGATGGTGAGGGGCACGATCAAGGCCCGTTGTGGCGTAGCGGGCAGTGGGACCGAACAGCCCACCCTGTCGGAGCTGATCATTCGGGCCACGGCCCAGTGCGACGAGGCCCGGCGGCTGGGGCGCCCGCTATGCAGTGACCTTCACACCGCAGAGACGTGCGGCGTGCTTTAGTTCGGATCGATCACCGAGATGAAGATTGAACGTCAAGAGATCGGCACGGTCGAGATACTCAGCCCCCAGGGGGCGCTGGCCGAGGACGACGCCGAGGAGTTTGCCGCCCTGCTGGAAAAGCGCTCGGGCGGCGCCAACCCCCGGGTGGCGATCTCGC
>DATKXO010000443.1:0-9077 GCA_035528995.1 Phycisphaerae bacterium
GCCCGCGCTGGCAGTGGCGAGACCACAGAGATCGGCGGCGAGACACCGCCAGCAGCGAAGACGGTGGAGCCGGAGCCGAGGCTTCCCGACTACTTGAAGATCCTTGAACGTTTCGATGACCGAGCCCGGGCGAAGGTCCGCGTGCGGCTGGAGCCGCCGGCCAAGCTGGAGATCCAAACCGACAACGTCAAGCGGCTACGCATCACGCGCATCGGGCTCCCGCTGATGCGGGGACGCAGCACCGTCCTGCGCATCGACGAGCAAGTATTCGAGTGGACGCGACGCTCCGAGGTCGTCGAGCTCGAGCGTTCGCCCAACGGGGTGTGGACGTCGGTCAAGCTGCGAAAGTCCCGCCCATGACCGACGAAGCCTGCCCCTACGTTTCCCGTGGCGGCGTGAAGCTCGAAGCGGCCCTGCGTGCGTTCGACGTCAACCCGGCGAGCTGGGTGTGCGCTGACTTCGGCAGCCACGTCGGCGGGTTTGTCGATTGCCTGCTCCAACATGGGGCCGCGCGGGTGTACGCCGTGGAGCCGGGCTACGGCGTGCTCGACTATCGGCTGCGCAACGATCCACGCGTGGTGGTTTGCGAGCGGACGAACGCGCTGGAGTTTTCATGCCCGGAGCCGTGCGACCTGGTCACGATCGACGTGGGCTGGACGCAGCAACGGCTGATCTTGCCCGCGGCCCGGCGTTGCCTCAAGGCCGAAGCCGGCCGCGTGATTACGCTGGTCAAGCCGCAGTACGAAGCTCCGCAGAACTGGCTGCGTGGCGGCGTGTTGCCGGCCGAGCGCCTCGAAGAGGTGCACGAAACGTGTCGGGCCGACGTGCGGGAGCTCGGGTGGCAGATCGTCAGTGAGACCGAAAGTCCGCTCACCGGCCACGGCGGCAACGTCGAACACCTCTGGCTGCTCCGGATGGACATTGAACCACCAAGACACAGAGACACAAAGAATGGCAAATTGTCTTAGGGATCAAGCGCAGCAGGCGCGGGTGGCAACCGGCGCCTGCAAATGCTGAAGTTCGCGAGGGTACATCGGCACAAGCGAACATAGCAACCCTTTGTGGCTTGGTGCCTTGGTGGTGGACGATCTTGTCAGTCGGCGGAGGGCGATGGCGCTTGTGAAGCGGGCGGCCGCCAGTCGATCTGGGGCGCGTCGCCCCACAGCCCGTCCAGGTCGTAATAGTCGCGGTGGCGCGCGTCGAACAGGTGGATGATCACGTCCACGTAGTCCGCCAGGATCCAATCGGCCTTGCGCGTGTCGGCCACCCTGAACGGGCTACGGCCCACCGTCTTGGCGTGCTCCTCGACGAGATCGACGACGGCGTGCATCTGCCGATCGGACGTCCCGGTCCCGATCACGAAGAAGTCGGTCAGGCTGCTCAGCCCGCGCAGATCCAGAACGGCGACGCCCTCGGTCTTGTTCTCGTCGGCGATGCGCGCCACCTGGGCGGCGAAGCGCAGCGCATCGTCCGCGTCTCCGGCAACGTTCTCTTCCGCTGTCACCTGCTCGAGTTCGCCCACAGCCCTCATTGTACGCCGGGCGGGGCCGCGCGAAAACCGGGCGGGTGCTTTGGTGACGCTCAGCCAGTTGCGGCTGGGTCGAGGGTGGGGGGTTGAACGGTTGAGAGGTCGGTGCGAGAAGGGATTCTCGTACCAGCGGCCGACGTGGGAGTTGACACGGGTTGCGGCCTGCTGTATGATAGTTTGTGCACGTCCGTTTCATGTTTGACGGACGGCGGTGCGCGCGAGGCATTCGGTGGTGGCGAACCAGACAGGAGTAGATGTCATGCGCGCTCACATCCCAATTCTCACGCTGATGCTGCTGGTCACGCCCGTGGTCGTACCCGGGCTGACGGCAGCGACCGCCAACGCCGAGGTGATCACCGTCTGCTGGGACGGCAGCGGGGACTATCTCACGATCCAGGAGGGCATCGATGCTGCCTCAGGCGGCGACGAAGTCGTCGTCTGCGACGGAACGTACACCGGCCCACTCAACAAGAATCTCGACTTCCACGGCAAAGCCATCACCGTCCGCTCGGCCAACGGCCCGGAAAACTGCATCATCGACTGCGAGAACGACGGGCGCGGGTTCCACTTCCAGAGCGGCGAGCCTACCGAGGCCCTCGTGGACGGATTCACGATTGTCAACGGTCATGAGTGGCTGGGTGCCGCCATATACTGCGACGGCGCGAGTCCAACCATCGCAAATTGCCACATGATCGGGAATTCAGCCGACGGCGGAGGCGGTGCTATTGCCTGGTACTATTCTGATACGGCGGCCATTATCAATTGCACTATCATCGGCAACTATTGCGGGTATCTCGGGGGCGGCATCCTTTGGCACGATATTGGCACGGGTGTGATCGTAAACTGCAAAATCGCAGGGAATAGCTCAGGGTTTGTTATAGGCGGTCTCAGTGTGGCTCTTTATGGTGGCACTGCCGATGTCAGCGGATGCACAATTGTAGGAAACTCTTCGGTGGATCCAGCGGACTGCGCGTGCGAGCTGTCAGGCGCCGTCAACGTGGTCAACTCGGTTCTGTGGGATAACACCCCGTGTCAAGTGGAGGGGGGCTTCGTCAGCTATTGCGACGTACAAGGCGGCCGGGATGGCGAGGGGAACATCGACGCTGATCCGCTGTTCCTCGATCCTGACGGCCCGGACGATGATCCGAGCACGTGGGAAGACAACGATTACCGTCTGTCGATAGGTTCGCCGTGCATCGACGCAGGTGACAACGATGGCGTGCCCGCCGACGTGCTGGACCTCGACGGAGACGACGACACGGAGGAGCCGATGCCATTCGACCTGGGCGGCGACCTGCGGTTCATCGATGACCCAGACACGGATGACACCGGCCACGGCGAGCCGCCGATCGTGGACATGGGGGCGTACGAGTATCAGATCCCGGGCGACCTGAACGGCGATGGGGGCGTCGATCACGCGGATCTCAACCTCCTGTTGAGCGACTGGGGTTGCAGCGGCGGGGACTGTCCCGGCGACTGCGATTTCGACGGTGACACTGACCACTCGGATTTGGGCATTCTGCTGCACTACTGGGGCACGGGGTCGCCGTAGGGGCGACCCCACAGCCGAGTGGCAGGTCTCGTTCCTCGACCTGCCCTACGTGGTGGACCTCAGCTCGACCGACCCCGGGCGCCTCCTGCGGCCCCTGGCCGGATCCAGCACGTTCGCTGCGGATGACCGCGCCGCCGGCCGCGAATACGTGTCGCTGCTCACACACGGAAAGGGCATTCCGTCGTCGCGCCGCCGCGCCAGCAGATATCACCGCCCGACCACAGTGGGTGATGGCGGGTGCTGCCTCCTGACCCGGAAGCCGTGAAAGTCAGCAGCATCGCTCTCAAGGCTGTATAATGTAGCTTGGTTGTCGGAGAGGCGTGTGCGTGGCGACCGAGCCGCTCCGGCGTCTCTCGCAGCGGCCTGGCCGCGGCGGGGAAAGGGTGTGGTTCCGTTCCCGTACCGACGGGGCTCGCTCAATGCGGGATACCCCCCGTCAAAGGAGGAGGATGACATGTCGAGCCGAATTGCGGTCTGGGGATTGGTCAGGTCAATCTGGGGGCCGTTCCTGCTGGCGAGCCTCGCCATCGTCACACTGCCTGGGCAGGCGCGGGCTGACGGGCGAGGAGAGACGCTCTCCATCACTGATCCCTTGGAGAACGATATTTTCAGGGCCGGCGACGTCGTGGAGATCGCCGGAACCGTGATGGGCGAGAGCTTCCAGAGTTACTGCGTGGATTGGGGCTTCGGCGACGATCCGACCGAGTGGTTTACAACCGGCGTTGAACTGATGAACGGGGGCACTGAGCCGGTTGAAGACGGTACCCTGGCCCTGTGGGACACAGCCTCGATCATCGCGGCTACTTTCACTACGGTGCGCGTGGTCGCGGTTTTCAGTGAGTTCCAGCTCGAAGAGCGGCGCACGCTATATCTCGATCCCACGTTCAAGCAGGGCTGGCCCGCCAAGCTCTACGGCGACCCCGACGTGATCGCGTTTGTCGAACCCACCGCCGCCGATTTGAACAACGACGGTTCCGACGAGATCATCGTCTACCTGGGCGGCGTCGTGCCGTTGTTGTACGTGCTTGATTGCGACGGCGATGTTCTGCCGAACTATCCCGTAGAGGTTGAGCCGGCCAGCGGCCTCGACGTCCGGCTGCCATATCCCGCTGTCGCTGACATCAACAACGACGAGTTTGACGAGATAATTGTGTTCCGACCCAAGAACATGCACGGCGACTGCGACGATCCGCCGTGCGTCCTGATATACAACTACAGCGGTCAGTTACTGAGCACGTTTCCGGTCAGTTATCCCGACCATCCCGGTTTCTCCGGCACTTGTCGCGAGTTTTCCTGGGGCCGACAGCGCTTATCGCTGGCCGATCTGAATCGCGACGGGAACCTGGAGATCGTCATCATCAGCGAAATGGCGGTCACCGCCCTGGACAACCAGGGGAACACTCTGGATGGCTGGCCCAAGCAGCTGCCCGGGTGGGTGGCCGGACCCCACGAAGGCTACGCTTCGTTCGGCAACCTGGACGCCGATGATGACCTGGAAATCGTAATCGCCGATGACTGGTCGGATCCGCCGAATCAGCCCGGCGTGGATAAGGGGCGCGTGTACGCGTTCAACTACGACGGGAGCGACGTTCCGGGATGGCCGGTGACGACGCGCGACTACAGCTTTGCATCTCCGAGCATCGGTGACATCAACAATGACGGGCAAGAGGAGATTGTGGTCGCGTTCAGGGATACCGGCGGCCAGCCCTGCGATTGGGGCATCACCGTCTACGACAGACATGGGGCTGTGGTGGACGGATGGCCGCAACTGGCCGGGGAGAAGGTCTTCAGCAACCCCGCTCTGGCGGACTTCGACGGAGATGGTCAACTGGAAATCGTGGTCAGTATAGACAACAGGCAAACGTATGTGTTCAGAAGCGACGGAACCATCGTGGACGGCTGGCCGCAGTGGATGTGCTGGACGGATTGGTATTCCCCGGCCGTCGGCGACATAACCGGCGACGGGGTCCCCGACGTTGTGGCAAACACGGAGGCTCGGCCGCTTTGCTCAGTCTACGCCTGGGATTTTCAGGGCGAGCTGATTGACGGGTTCCCCAAAGTGACCGGCGGCTCCGTCTTGGGTCCCCCGGCCATCGCCGACATCGACAATGACGGCTTGGCGGAGCTGATCGCCGCTTCGAATGAAAGAAGCTCGGGGCCGGGAGACCCGCTCGTCCGCGCCGACGTCTACGTGTGGGAGCTCGGTGCCCCGTATATCCCGGCAACCATGCACTGGCCGATGTTCCAGCACGATCTGCGACGCTCGGGCCGGTACGAACCGCCGCGCATTCCCGGCGATCTCAACGGCGACGGCTGCGTGGATCAGGCGGACCTGGGCATCCTGCTGGCGGACTGGGATTGCACCGGCGGCAATTGCCCCGGCGACTGCGACGGCGACGGCGATACCGACCAGTCCGATCTGGGCGTCCTCCTGGCCCACTGGGGCGCGGGCTGCCCGTAGGGGCGACCCCACAGGCGGGTGGCCGGTCTCGTTCCTCGAGCTGCCCTATGTGGCGGGGCGGGGCCGGAAAATCCCGGGTTGACGCTTGTGCCGGTGGGCTTTCGGGGTTATATTGTTCCTCTAGAGGAGTTAACAGATCCATCTGCTGAGGAGAAGGGAGATCACCATGCGCGGAACCACATGTCTCGTTGCTGTTGCAGTGCTTTTGCTTGTGCCCGGTCTGGCGCTGGCGCAGACAAGCGAATTGTACCTGACGACGTGTGAGCGGCTAGAAGCCTACGTGGTCCAGGACGGCGAGATCGTCCGCCAGTTCAACCGCGTGCATCAGTTTGACGGACCGGCGCTGGTCGTGCAGGACTCGATCAAGATGCTCGGGCAGTTCGGCGGGCAGGTGGGCCACGAGTACGACTTATTCGGCAACCTGCTCGGCGGGGAGTACCCGAACCCCGGGTGGACCGACTGCTACGACGGGGCGACCGACGGCGTGCGAAACTGGACGATCGCCCACAACCACTTTGACGACTTCCCGCTGCTGGTCAGCGACGCCGACTGGGGCGGTCTCCGGGTCGCCTTCGTCCCGCAGCGCCGCAGCTCGGGTGTCACCTACGACATGAGCAGCGACACCCTTTGGATCACGAACTGCATCGGCAACAGCGACCGGGTTCAGCAGTACGACCTGGAGGGCAATCTGCTGTCCGAGTTCGCGGTGAGCATTCCGGGCGGGTACGGGATCGCCTGGGATCCGGCCGACGACACGCTCTGGATTCCGGCTTCGTGGGGTGGTAACCACCTCTTCCAATACGACAAGCAGGGGAACTTCCTGCAGGAAGTCAATGTACCGGGGTTATCCGACCGTGTCCTGGGCGCGGAGTTCCTGATCCCCGAGCCGACTTCAGCGGCGCTGCTGCTGGTGTGCCTGGGCGGTTTGGTCCTCCGCCGGCGTACCTGACGCTGGAGGCGACGGTCGCCTTCGCGCAATCACGCTTGATTCTAGTCGCAAGATGAGGGCTGGGCGTGAGTACGCGCTGCTCTCTGGTTTGCGCAAGAGGTTCAGGCGCCCCTGACCGTCGGTTTCTGATTCACGCATTTGTTCGAACCATGCGGGGACGGAGTGCGCGCCGAGCTTGCCTTTACCTGAAGGGGAGGCCCTGCGCTGTCCGTTTTCTTCGGCGGATGAAACGCATCGCGCGCATCGGGGCGTCCGTGGCGAGGCACCGAACTGCACCCAAGGCAGCCCGGCGAGCTTCAGCCGCCGAGGCCGAGTAGGCTGCCGATCTGGGGGGCGTATTTGACGATCAGGCCGGCGAAGACGACGGAGACCATGCTCATCAGCTTGATGAGGATGTTGAGGCTGGGTCCGGAGGTGTCCTTGAAGGGGTCTCCGACGGTATCGCCGACGATGCCGGCCTTGTGTGCGTCGCTGCCCTTGCCGCCGTGCTGGCCGGTCTCGATCCATTTTTTGGCGTTATCCCAGGCGCCGCCGGCGTTGGCCATGAAGATGGCGACGGCGAAGCCGCTGGTCAGCCCGCCGGCCAGCAGGCCCATTACGCCGGGCACGTCGAAGATCAGTCCGACCGCGACGGGCATGATGATGGCCAGCAGCGAGGGGATGATCATCTCGCGTTGGGCGCCCTTGGTGGAGATGAAGACGCAGTTGGCGTAGTCGGGGAGCTTGGCGCCCTCGAATTCGATCTGCTTTCTGGGCCAGTTGTCGGAGTTGTTGGCGTAGGCCTCGTCGTGGCCCTGGGCGCGGAGGTAGGCGCGCATCTTGTCAAACTGGTTGCGGCATTCCAACATCATCTTGTAGGCCGCCCGCCCGACCGCCTGCATGGTCATGGAGCAGAACAGGAACACCAGCAGCACGCCGCTGAACAGCCCGCAGAGCGTCTTGGGGCTCATCAGCGTCACGTTGTAGAAGGCCATGTACTGGGCGAGCGAAGCGTGGCGGGCGGATACGAGCCGGAGCGTCCGGCCGCCGAAGGTGGCTGTTTGCACATGCTCCGCGTCGGGCTCGGAGAGGCCGGTGAGCGTGGTCCCGGGCTCGAGGGCTTCCGGAATAGGCCTGGGTTGCAGAAGCATCAGGCCGTCGAAATCGCTGTCGCCCTCGCCGGGGCCGACACGCAGGGCGAACTTGCCGTAGCCGAAGTAGATGGCCTGGTGGGTGTTTGGGGTGGCGACCGTGTTGGTGATTTGGGCGCGGGCCTCGCGGATCTGGCCGATGCGGACCTCCTCGACGTAGGCCGCCAACAGGGCCAACGCGGTCAGCGCCGCCGACCCGATCGCGAAGCCTTTGCCCGTGGCGGCGGTGGTGTTGCCGAGCGAATCGAGCGCGTCGGTGCGCTGGCGGACGTGCGGCTCTTGACCGGTCATCTCGGCGTTCCCGCCGGCGTTGTCGGCAATCGGCCCGTAAGCGTCGGTGGCCAGCGTGATTCCGAGGGTGGCGAGCATGCCGACGGCGGCGATGCCGACGCCGTAGAGGCCCAGCAGAAGCTCGCGGTTTCCGCCGGCCGAGATAAACGCGACCAGGATTGCCAGGATGATGGTCGCCAGGGAGGCCCAGGTGCTTCTCATGCCGGTGGCGATCCCGGCGATGATGACGGTGGCGGGTCCGGTGAGGGCCTGTTCACTGATCTTCCTGGTGGGGGTGAATTCATAGCTGGTGTAGTATTCGGTGGCATACCCGATGATGTTGCCGGCCACCAAGCCCGCCATGACCGCCCCCCACACGCCCCACGGACTGACGCCCTGAATGTCCTTGAGCAGCAGGTTGCAGACGACCGCGGCGCCAACCGCGATCAGGACGCTGCTGCCGTAGATGCCGATCCGCAGGGCGTTGAGCAACTGGCCCATGGTGGCGTCTTCCTTGGTGCGCACCATGTAGATGCCGACGATCGAAAGGACAATGCCGATGCCGGCCAGGACCATCGGGGTGGCCAGCATGCGGATGGCGGGCTCGAAGCCGGCGGCCTGGCCGGCATAGAGGGCGCTCGCCGCGGCCACGCCCAAAGCGGCGGTGGCCAGGATCGACCCGCAGTAGGACTCGAACAGGTCGGCGCCCATGCCGGCCACGTCGCCGACGTTGTCACCGACGTTGTCGGCGATGGTGGCGGGGTTGCGCGGGTCGTCCTCGGGGATGCCCGCCTCGACCTTGCCGACCAGATCGGCCCCGACGTCGGCGGCCTTCGTGAAGATCCCGCCGCCCACGCGGGCGAACAGCGCCTGCGAGCTGGCGCCCATGCCGAAGGTCAGCATCACGACGGTGATCTCGACCAGGCTCATTTGAAACTCCCCCCAGCCCATGACGCCATACAGCCACGGGGCGAACCTGGTCAGGATGAGGAACCACATGGCAATGTCGAGCAGGCCGAAACCCACGACCACCAGCCCCATCACGGCCCCGGCGCGGAAGGCGACGACCAGGCCCCGATTGAGGCTTTCCTTGGCGCCCTGGGTGGTGCGGTTTGAGGCCATCGTGGCGGTCTTCATGCCGAGGAAGCCGCAGAGGCCGGAGAAGAAGCCGCCGGTGAGGAAGGCGA
>DATKXO010000444.1:0-8317 GCA_035528995.1 Phycisphaerae bacterium
TAAGCAGCATCTCTTGACTCTTCGTTGGTGCGCGGAACCTGCGTCGCGAAACACGTCCGCGGTCAACGTGTCGCGGCCACTCAGGAGTGGATGGCGCCACTGTGAAGCCGGTGAGGAAGCACATGCCGACCCGTCAGCGCCCGGAGGTTTCGTAGGAAGGGGGGGAACATGATCGTGGTCATGAGTCCACGCAGTTCCCGCGAGCACGTCGATCACGTCGTGCAGCTCCTGGACGACATGGGCGTCAGGAGTTGCGTCATCGACGGCGCTTCCCGTAGCGTCATCGAGCTGCTGGAGACCAACGGGCAACTCGACCGGACCCGACTGGAAAGCGCGCCCATGGTGGAGCGAGTGCTCGACCAGCCGGCTCCCATCCTGGCGATGGATCGAGCGTCCGGCAATGGCGAGGTTCAGCCGCGGGAGATCCCGCTGGGGTCGCGCGGTGTGATGGGCGGCCGGCGGTTCAGCGTGATCGCCGGTCCGTGCAGCGTCGAGAACGAGGATCGGCTCATCGAGACCGCCAGGGGCGTGGCCGACGCCGGAGCCGTCGCCCTGCGCGGCGGAGTGTTCAAACCTCGCACATCGCCCTACAGCTTCCAGGGCCTGGAGGAACGCGGGCTGGAAATGCTCGCCCGGGCCCGCGAGAAGACCGGACTGGCCATCGTCACCGAGGTGATGTGCTGCAAACATGTTGAGAAGGTCGAGCCCTATGCCGACGTCCTGCAGGTGGGCTCGCGCAACATGCACAACACGCCGCTGCTCAAGGCCGTCGGCGAGCAGACCAAGCCGGTCCTGCTCAAGCGTGGCTGGAGCGCGACGCTGGAGGAGTTCCTGCTGGCGGCCGAGTACGTCATCCACGCCGGCAATCCGAACGTGATCCTGTGCGAGCGCGGCATCCGTACGCACGAGGAGTACGTCCGGAACACGCTGGCGTTGGCGATCGTGCCGGAGGTCAAGCGGATCAGCTCGCTGCCGATCATCGTGGACCCGTCGCACGGCACGGGTCGGACTCATCTGATCACCCCGATGAGCAGGGCCGCGATTGCGTGCGGGGCGGACGGCCTGCTGGTCGAGGTGCACACGATGCCGAGCCGGGCATGGAGCGACGGCGATCAGACGCTGGACGTCGGCCAGTTCCGCGACCTGATGCAAAACCTCAAGTCCCTGGCCCACGCCTGCGACCGTGAGCTGTAACTCGCGTCAGCCTACATACCTCGCGCCCGTTGCGTCACTAGACAGCCTGGCCGGAAGAGGTCATGCTTTCGTGAGCGATCAGGTCATCGAGGTTCGTGACGGATCCCAACATGAGGCCGGCATCCGTTGTCGGGTGCCACGCCGTTGTACGTTCCACTATGCCGTGGGTCGCAGCTTGGGGGCCGTTTCAGAGCGAGGGAGTGAGTGTGCGCGTCCGTGCGGCGGACGGCCGCCCGGCTGAAGCTGGAATCGAGCCTCCGGCCACCGTGGCGTCCCAAGCGAGGCGGCGATGGCAGGAAGGAATAAGCCTGACCCCCTGCCTCCCTGCCTCCCCGGAAACACCGATTGCAAGCCAGAAGCGCGGCATCTGACCCACCTGCCAGTCCCCTACGCCTGACCTCCCAAGCCGGTGCTCCCTGGACGTCGCGGACCCTGCGCTGAATAATGCCGCCCAACGATGAGCGGGCTCGGTGACGTTGCTGAGCCGACGCCATTGGGAAGATGTCGGTTCGAGCAAGGAGAAACGGATATGGGTGATAAGGGCAAAAGAGATAAAGGCAAAAAGGAAGAGCAGAAAAAGGCCAAGCTTAGTCCGAAGGACAAAAGAAAAAAGAAAAAAGACAAGAAGAACCAATAAATACCCAGTGCTGTCCGGTGACCTTTACGTCCTGTCAGCGGGTTGCTGGTGTTCGACGACGAGTTGGCGGAGCGACTGGCAGCCGCCGGGGGGGCGTGGTCGTCCCAGGATTCCCCTGAGCGCAGGAGGATCAGCCAGCGCCTGGACTATCTCGATCCACTCCGGAAGGTGTGAGGAGGGAGATGCTTCCTCCGGCGACGAACCTGCGTGGGCCACGTCGCGGCGTGCCATCTCTGGCAGGCCGTTGCTGACAACAACCGTCCGTCTCCTTCGGTCGAGCGGGGTCTTCCGGGTTCAATGGCCGGCGCATGATACCGTCGAACGTGGCCCGTCCGGTCTTGTATCCGCAGGTGGTCTTGTGCGGAGACCCAACCACGGAGGCCTTCGATACCGTCATTGTGCCGAGCACCGAGCATCACCCCGCGGAGGGCCCGTCGGGCTTGACGGCCCGGGCCAGCGCTGTGGCCACGACCCAGGCGCTGGCCCAAGCCCACTGGAAGTTGAACCCTCCGATCCGCCCGTCGACATCGAGGATCTCACCGGCAAAGTAAAGACCGGGGCATTTCCGTGAGCCGAGACTGCGGGGATTGACCTCGGCCAAGGGAACGCCGCCCGCCGTTACTTCGGCATGCGAGTAGCCCCGGCTGTCCCGCACGGGCAGGGGCCAGCGGACCAGCGCCTGTACCACCTTGCGCCGGGACTCTTTCGGCAAGTGAGCCATAGGCGTCGTTCCGGGGACTCCCAACGCCTCCAGGATGGAGTCCGCGACACGCGCGGGGAGCAAGCGCGCGAGGGCGTTGTGGAGCTGGACTCGGGGCTGGGCCGAAGCAAGGGCCCGCAGTCGGGCTTCCACGCCGGCGGCGTCTTCACCGGGCAGGAGGTTTGCGAACATCGCGACCTCGCGTCGCTCGAGGCGCGCTCGATGCCAGTGTCGTGACACGTCCAGCACGGCCGGCCCGCTTACACCGAAGTGCGTCCACAGCAGCACTCCGGCGGCGCGAACGGGTTTGCAGCCGGCGGCATGCACCGTCAGGCCGACGTGGTGTGAGATCCCCGACAGCGGCACATGAAAATCACCGTCGAGAACCAACGGCACGAGGGCGGGCGTCGGTGGAACCAGTGCGTGACCAAGCTCTTCGGCCAGTCGGTAGCCGGAGCCGTCGCTGCCCGTCTTGGGGAACGATTGCCCTCCTGTGGCCAGCACGACATGGCCTGCGGACAACGTGGTGGCGCTAGTGGCGATATGGAACCCGCTGGCACCAGGCCGCATGTTGGTGACGCGGTGTCCGGGGAGAATGCGCACCCCGAGGCGGGCAGCTTCGTCCACCATGGTCTGGAGCACGGTGAGGGACCGATTCGTCTTGGGAAACAGCTTGCCGTTGTCCTGCTCGGACAGATCGACTCCGATCTCGCGGAAGAACGCGACCGTGCGGGCGACCGGGAAGGCGGCCAGGACCCGCTTGATCACGTTCGGGTTTCCGCCGCAGAAATCGGCAGGCGTCACTACGCGGTTTGTGACGTTGCACCGACCACCGCCCGACATGAGGATCTTGGCCCCGAGCTTGTCGGCCCCGTCAAGCACGACAACGGACCGGACCGGCATCAGCCTGGCAGCAAAGATCGCCGATGCCAGCCCGGCCGCCCCGCCCCCTACAATCGCAATGTCCACAGCGTCCGTATCTGCACCTTTGCATGAAACGTGGTCGAACCGGCTTCCAAGGTCGCATCCGTCCGGGAGGTCTGTACACGTCCGGGCGTGTACGACTTCCCGCTGCCCGGATTCTTACGCCGACTATACCGTACACGGCCTGCTGCCGGCGACAATACCTGCGGGGAAGGGGTCAGGAGAGCATCCGCTGGTGCGGGTGACTCCGGAAGGGGAGGTCAGCACGATCACGATCAGCCCACCAGTGGAAGCCTTGGGCAACGCGACGCAGGACGCGTCAACCGGCGACTTCATCGTAGCGAGCATGGACTGGATCAGGGGGTACGGCCAGTTGCTGCGTATAGACGGGTCGTTGCGAGAATGAGAAACCAGCGATCGGAAGGAGAAAGGGACGTGGTTCGGTTCGGGTGGTGGGGTCTAGCCGATGAGGGGGCGCGAGGGTATGCTGGGTGGGGCCGGTTGACTGCGGGCCGGCCAGTGTCGCGGTGCGGCATTTCGAACTTCGCGGCGGGTCTTGGCCGATAAGTAGGGCATGGAACGATTCCAGCGCATCTTAGTCTGTATCGATGAGCCCGAGCGCGACGCCCGCATGCTGCCGTACGTTCGGGCCGTCGCCCGGCTGGCGGAGGCCGGCGAGATTCATTTGCTGCACGTGGCGGCCACACCCGTCGCGGCCGCACCTGTGGTGGACGCACCTGCGGTGGGCGCACCTGCGGTGGGCACCCCCGACCAGGCGGCCGCGGCAACGTCGGACGAGTCGGCGGGCGCGGTGCCGGTGACGGCCGAGGCGTTGCGCCGGATCGCCGGGGAGCAGCTCAAGGACCTGCCTCCGCACAAATGCGTGTGCGAGGTGGTGCCCGGAGCGCCTTTGCTGGAGATTCTGCGCTACGCCCACGACAAGGACGTCGATCTGATCGTGATCGAGCGTCACCACGGGCAGGTGAGCGAGACGGACGACACGGCCCTGCTGGCCCGACGCGTTACGCGTAAGGCGACGTGCTCGGTGCTGGTGCTGCCGGACACATACCGGCTGAAGGCCGACGCCATTCTGGTGCCGGTTCGCGATTCGGAGTGCTCGGCGGGCGCCCTGGACGTGGCGTGCGGCATCGCGGCCGCGGCCGAGGCGACGGTCATCGCGTTCAACGTCTATCAGGTCCACCCGGGGTATTCGCGGGTGGGCAAGACGCTGGAGGAGCATCAGGCGCTGCTGGAGGCGGCGGCCGAGCAGGAGAACGCGAGCCTGCTGAAACGGCTGGACCGCCCGCTGGACGCGGTTCAGTCGCGGTACGCCCCGGACCTGCACGACAAGCCGGTGCCGATCATCCTGGAGGCGATCGACCGGCTGGCGGCGGACGTGGTGGTCATCGGTGCTCGGGGGCGGACCGGTGCGGCCGGCGTGCTGCTGGGCAATATCACCGAGCAACTCATTCAGCAGAGCCCGGTGCCCGTCCTGGCGGTCAAGAAGAAGGGGGAGTGTATCGGGGTCCTTCGGGCGCTGCTTACGATTACCAGCGAAGGGTAGCGTCAGTGGTGGGTTTCGCTTCGCTTCACCCACCCTACATCTTACCGGCGAAGGATAGGCAGGGGGTGGGTTGCGCTTTGCTTCACCCACCCTACATCTCTGGTTGGCAAGCCCGCGGTCAGACTTTGGCGAAGATTGAGGCGGCGTCGTGGCCGGTGAAGCCGTTTGACAGTTTGAGAATGGTCCCGATCGGCTGGTCCAGGCGTTTGGTGACCAGGGGGACGGCCAGTTGGACGTGTTCGGCGCGGCTGTTCAGTGTCGCAGGGATGCTGTCGTGCTTCATGGCCAGCAGTGCGCAGAGGGTTTCGATGAGTCCGCTGGCGGCGAGCATGTGGCCGACGTAGGGCTTGAACACGGTGGCCACGGCCTTGGGGGCGCCCTTGTCCAGGGCCTGGGCCAGGCAGGAGGCCTCGTACCCGTCGCCGAGCAGGGTGCTGGCGCCGTGCGGCACGATGAGGTCCAGGTCGCTCGCGGACAGGCCGGTGACACTCAAGGCCTGAACGATCACGTCGCGGAGGCGGGCCGACCGAACGTCAGGCACGGCCTGTTTCCAACCCTGATGGGCGAACCCCCCACCTAGATAGGCGGCGTACGGCGTGGCGCCGCGCTTAGCCGCATGTGCGGCCGACTCCATGACGAGCGCGGCCGCTCCTTCGCCGACGTAGAAGCCGGAGGACTCGGCGTCGAAGGGGCGCATGTATTGGTCGTCGGCGTAGAGGTCGAGGCGGCGGAACCACTCGAGGCGGACGGCGGTGTCGAAGGCCTCGCCGCCGACGACGACCATGACGTCGGTCTGGCCGGAGTGGATGCGCTGGGCGGCCACGTCAATGGCGAAGGCCCCGGATGCGCAGGCGTTGTGCACGCTGGTGGAGAAGCCGTGCAGGGCGAGGGCCTTGCCGGCGAGGTGCACGTAGACGAAGGGCTGAATGTTGTAGAAGCAGGGAGCGAGGAACTCGTAGGTGGCGGGCGGCCCGTTGCCCGGGGGCGTCGGGGCGGTGATGAGCTCGAAGAGGCGGCTGACGGTTCGCTCGACGCCGGGCGCCTCGAAGGCCTGGACCATGCCGATGTTGTTGCGGCGGCGGTCGTACTCGAGGCCGGCGTCGGCCAGGGCGCGTTCCATGGCCAGGAGGCTGTAGCCCAGGTCGCGATACAAGCCGCATCCCTGACCGGCCAGGAAATCCATGTGCCTTCCCAGGCCGGGCACGTCGGGCGTGGACGGCATGGAGGCCAGCGGCAGCTCGACCGAGTGGCCCACGTCCACCGGCAGCGACTGCCGGTGCACGTTGGCCCGGCCGGCGGCCAGGGAATCCCAGAGCGCGTCGCAGCCCACGCCGATCGACGTCACCGGGCCCAGGCCGGTGATGACTACGTCTGCGTCCCTAGCGCCCATTGCGTTCTCCATCAGGTTCGAACGTACCTACGTGCGATCCTTGCTCGTCGGCTCGGTCACACGTTTGTCATGCTGCGAAGCTCGCGCCTCGGTCACGCCACCGCCAGGATGACGCCGCTGTTGTAGCCGCCGAAGCCGGCCGAGTTGTTCAGCACGTAGCGCATCTGTGCCGGGCGCGGTCCACCGGCCAATGCGTCCAGGCCGTCACACGGGATGGCGTTCTCCAGGTTCCAGGTTGGGATCAATGTTTGATGTTCCAGGCTGAGCACGCAGCAGGCGATCTCGATGGCAGCGGCCGCTCCCATGGTGTGCCCGGTCAGGGCCTTGATCGAGCTGAAGGCCACGCCTTTGGGGAAGCATCTCTGCAGAACCTTGACCTCGATGGCGTCGTTCTGCGGCGTGCCGGTGCCGTGGGCACAGACGTAGGCGATCTCCTCAGGCTTCAGGGCGGCTTCGGCCAGGGCGTTGTTCGCGGCGCGGGTCAGGCCGTCGCCGTCCGGATCGGGTCGGGTGGGGTGGTAGCTCTCGCAGGTCACGCCGCAGCCGGCGACTCGGGCGCGGATGGCGGCGCCGCGGGCCCGCGCGGACGACTCGCGCTCCAGGACGAAGATGGCCGACCCCTCGCCGACCAGCAGCCCGTCTCGCTTTTCGTCGAAGGGGCGGCAGACCTCGGCCGCCATCACCCGCAAGCGCATGAACCCCAGAAACGCCAAGCGGCTGAACCCGTCCGCCCCACCGGCCAGCACAACGTCACTTCGCCCTTCCAGCAGGCTCCGCCGAGCCGCGGCGATGGCCAGGTTGCCCGCGGCGCAGGCCCCGTACAGATCGGCGACCGGACCGGTCACACCCACGTCGGCCTGGACGTGGCGAGCGATCGATCCGGGCCGGTTGTCCACTACCCGCCGCATCTGGTCGGCCGCGAGCCAATCCTGCTCGGTCGCGCCCAGCCGTTCCTCGATGAAATCCGTCTCGCCCATGGTCGTACCGACGGTGACGGCCAGGCGCCCGGCCGGCAGGTCGGCGGTCTGTAATCCCGCTGAGGCGATGGCCTGACGCGAGGCAGCCACGGCAAGCTGGGCGGCCCGCCCCATGGGGCGGCCGACTTCGATGGGCTGGCGCACCTGGCAGCCGATCTTGCGGGGCAGCTCGGAGGTGTCCAGGCAGTCGACCGGCGCCGCTCCGCTACGACCGGCGCACAACGAATCCCAGAACCGGTCCTGGTCACAGCCGATGGGCGATACAACGCCCAAGCCGGTGATGACGATCTCTTCCGCCATGTCGCTCGTCAGAGGATGGATTTGCTCTCGATCGCGCCAACATCCCGACGCGTCGGCCCCTCAATAAGCCGAGAGCGCCGGACCATCGGAGTTCCGTGTGCCCGATCTTACCGGACCCACGCTTCCGACGCCAACGCTCACGCAACCCCGAAGGCGTCTGCGTCACCGCCGGTGTCAGGCGGCGGCCACGTGTTCGCGCATCATCTCGAAGATGTCGTTCAGGCATCCGACCCGCTGGACCACGTCCTCGGGCAACTCGCGCCCGATGATGGACTCGATGGTCGCCAGCATGTGCACGGCATCCAGCGAGTCGATCCCGATGTCGCCCAGCGGTTTGGTCAGGTCGATCTTCTCGACCGGCACCTGGATCGACTCGGATACCCAGTCGAGAATCTCCGTCTTGGCCGTCTCGAAGCTGATCATCCTCCGTCTCCTCCGTTCCCTGTGCCACCATCACGCAGGTTGATACCTGGCCGGTGTCGGCACCTCCGGCCCGATTCCGGCCAAGGGATACTCGATGTGGTCGGCCATCCAGGCGGCGACTTGCCGGCGCCATTCCTGGTATCCGTCTTCGCGTCCCTCGGCCCGCACCTGTAGCTCGATGCGGTCACATTCGCGAATCGAGGCCCAG
>DATKXO010000445.1:0-10265 GCA_035528995.1 Phycisphaerae bacterium
GGCCGCGATTGTCGTGCCCCAATTCTCCAAGGCCACCTCGGACGCCAAGGTCTCTGTGTTGACCACGAACCTGCAGACCGTCAGGTCGCAGATTCAGCTATACAAGATGCAGCACAACGACACGTTCCCAACGTACGCGTCTTTTGCCAACCAGATGACCCAGTACACCGACGGGAGCGGGACCGCCCAGGCCACCAAGGACGCCATGCACAATCTGGGGCCCTACCTGCTCGCTATACCCGAGAACCCGTTCACCGGCACAAACGCTCTGTCCAACGACGACAGTGCCAACACGGCGTGGTACTACAACCAGGCGACCGGCGAGTTCAGGGCCAACGGCGACGCCTACGAGACCTACTAGTTCGCTTCCGTCGGACGGGTTTGACGAGTCAACGTGCGGCTGGCGGTGGGCCCGGCGGAAAACGTGCGCGCCGAGCCCGATAACTGCCCTTTCGGGAGACGAATGGATGATGGGTCAACAGGACCGTTCCGGCGGCTCGACCTGGCTTCGACGCCTGCTGGTGGGATTCGTGGTGATCACCTGCCTGCGCGTATGGCTGGGGCCGGTGGACATCCTGCCCCAGGCACGCGGGCAGATCCCCGATGGTGGGCTGCAGCGCAAACAGATGGTCGATGCCGTCCGGGAAACCAACCGTCAAATGAGTCAGATCCTCACGGTACTCAAGAGCGGCACGCTCAACGTCCGCGTCGTTAGTACCGATAAGACGGGTGCTGCCGGCGGTTTGGCGCCCACAGGCAGGAAGCGCTGACCCGCCAGGTCCGCCGATCTGCAGGTTTCCCGCCGGCTGCGTCTCGCGGCGGGCGGGCGATGCCGGGATCGGCACGCCTCGATCCTGACGGTGCCGCCGGGCCTTCCTGCGGCTCGCCCAGGCAGGTCGTCGTGATCTGGCGCAGGCCCAACGTGGGGCCGCACCGGGCGATACGTGGTGAGGAGAGTGACCGATGGGTCCGAAACCTCGAAGATGGGGCAACCGGCTGGTGCCGCTGGCCGTCGTGGCCGCGCTGACCGCCGGCGCAGCGGCCCAGGTGGAACCGGAGGTCGCGCCCGCGTCCGCCGAGTTTGACGGGGCAATGCAGGTGCAGCCCCCCGTCGATGCTCTGGAAGACGTCGGCCGGGGCAGAGTCAGCGTCTCGCCGGTGGGCACCGTCGAGATGCACGTTGCCGACCTGCCTCTGTCCACCGTCCTTCAGATGCTGTCGCTCGAGAGCCGCCGCAACATCATCGCCACGCCGTCCGTCCAGGGCACGGTGACGGCCGATCTGTACGAAGTGACCTTCGAGGAGGCCTTGGAGGCCATCCTACTGGCCAACCAGTGCGGGTACCGCGTCCAGGGCAGTTTCATCTACGTCTACACCAACGAGGAGCTGGCCCAACTGACGGCTGCGGAACAGCCCGCCGCCACCAGGGTGCTGCGTCTGTACTACATCACCGCGGCCGAAGCCGTGGACGTCTTGACGCCCTTGCTGAGCGACGTGGGCTCCATCGCAGCCTCGGCCGCGGCGGAGCGGGGGATCGGGGCCTCCGCCGAACAGGCCGGAGGCGACACCTCGGCCGCACACGACTACGTGGTGGTCCGTGACTATCCGGCCAACCTGGCCGAGGTGGAACGCGTTCTCAACGAAATCGACGTGCAGCCGCAGCAGGTGCTGCTCGAGGCCACCATCCTGCGGGCCACGCTGGACGACGACAACGCCCTGGGCATCGACTTCACCATGGTCGGCGGTGTGGACCTGGAGGTGCTGGGTTCGACCTCCAACGCGATTCAGGATCTGAACGTCGGGGCGTTGCCCACGGACCGCCTCGAGAAGTTCAACGCCTCCGTCGCGACCGATCTGGCCGGCACCGTGCCGCGCGGTGGCATCTCCGTCGGGGTGATCAAGGATCACGTCGGCGTCTTCATCCGGGCCCTGGAGGAGGTCACCGAGACCGTACTGCTGGCCAACCCCAAGATCCTGGCCCTGAACAAACAGAAAGGGCAGGTCATCGTCGGCCGCCGCGACGGCTATCTGACCACCACGGTCACCGAGACGCAGGCCATTCAGTCGGTCGAGTTCCTCGAGACCGGTACGCAACTGATCTTCCGTCCCTACATTGGCAAGAACGGGTATGTGCGAATGGAACTGCACCCGGAGGACAGCATCGGCGGTCTGACGGCGGCGAACCTGCCCTTCGAGACTACCACCGAACTCACCACCAACGTCATGTGCCGTGATGGGCAGACGGTCCTGATCGGCGGGCTCTTCCGCGAAGTCACCACCGACACACGCGGGCAGGTGCCTGTCCTGGGTGACATTCCGGGCATCGGGCCGGCCTTCCGTTCCACCCGCGACTCCACCCAGCGGGAAGAGGTCATCATTCTGCTGACCGTTCACATCGTCAAGAATTACGACGCCTTGGCCGAGGCCAGCCGGCGCGAGATCGAGAACATCGAGCGCGTTCGGGTCGGCCTGAGGCGCGGGCTGATGTGGACCGGTCGGGCACAGCTGGCTCATACGCACTATCGCCAGGCCCTCGAGCATTTCGCCGCAGGCCACGCCGACCGGGCCTTGTGGGAGCTGCGCTTGGCCCTGCACAACAACCCACGACTCCTGCCGGCCATCAGATTGCAGGAGGAGATCCGGCATGAACGGGCCTGGGAAGACGAGGGCAGCGTCACGCGCGATTTCGTCACCCGGCTGATCCAGCAAGAGTCCACTCCCGGACTGAAGTTGCCGCGATTCGATCGGCCGGCACCTCCATTCGTGAGCCCCGAAGACCTGCGCGGGCCGTTCGGGTTCGTGCCGGACGACGGGGACGGGGAGACGTGATGACTACAATCAGGACAATGCACCCGAGCTCGTGTCCCGGCGACGGCGGTGGACCGGCGCCTTGCCGGGCTTGGGCCTGGGGCCTCTGTGTGGGGCTGGCCCTTGCGGCCGCCTCCGGCTGCACCACATTGATGCCTCACCAGGAACGGCGCCAGCAGGCCCAGAAGAATTGGGAGCAGGTCCGCGCCAAGGTCAAGCGGCAGTTGGCCACCCAGCAGTTCGAGTCGGGCGAGATCGACGCGGCCATCACCACCGTCCGCGAGGCGCTGGGCCTGGATCCGACCTGCCCGGAGAGCTACCTGCTCTTGGCCCAGGCACTTCTCGAGAAGGGCGACTGGGCCGAGGCCGGACGTATCCTCAGCGCCGCCCGGGAGATGCGCCTGGAGTCGCCGGACCTGACCTACGCCCGCGGTGTCGTCGCCGAGCGAAGTGACAGGATCGACGAGGCCTTGCGGTTCTACACGCTGGCCCGTCAACAGGACCCGACCCAGATGGACTACGTCGTGGCCGAGGCGGAGTGCCTGGTCGCCGCCGGGCGCCCCGAAGAAGCCCGAAACCTGGTCCGGCAATCCGTCGATCGGTTCGATCGGGACGGCACCTTGGAGACGCTCGAGGCCGAGATATCCCTGAGCCTGGGCGATCGTGCGGCCGCCGCCGGCGCCTTCCGCCGGGCCCTGCCGCTGGTCAGCGACAGCCCTCTGGTGGCCGAAGAGTACGGGCTGCTGCTGGCGGACATGGGTCGGTTTGCCGAAGCGGTGGCCGTCCTGCAGCCCTTGGCGGACGCTGCCGGTCGGACCGGCGCGGAGCTTTCCGGTGCGGTCGTCCGCGCCCTGGCGCGGAGCTATCTGGAACTCGGACACACCGAAGCGCCGACCGAACTGCTCAACGGCTGGCTGCAGCAGCATCCCAACGATTCGACCGCCTGGATGTTGCAGGCTCAGGCGGCCATGGCTCGAGATGACGAGGCATTGGCTCGTCGCTGCGTGGCGGCAATCCGGCGGCTGGCGCCCGGCTCCGCCTGGACCCACCTGCTGTGCGGGTACATCCAGTGGCGCCAAGGGGACACGCCCGGTGCGCTGAAGATGTTGGAACGCTCCTTGACCCTGCAGCCCAACGACACCCTGCTGCACTGCCTGATCGGGCAGGTGCTGGCCGACGCGAACCAGATCGAGCGGGCCCGGCGGCACTGGCAGCGGGCCCTGCAGATAGACCCGGATGTACAATGGGCCCGAAATGGGCTCAGAGGCCTGGAATCGCGCTCGGCAGGCTAGGATCGCTCCGGGCCGCGTGGTGCCCGGTGTCTTCCCGGTGGTCGCGGAGACACCTCGGATTGTCGTGCAGGCGGCCCTGACCGGGCACCTCGTCCCGTCTACGCTTCAAATCAATGATGCCGCCGGCGCGGCCACGCGCGCCCGTTACCTGCGCACGGACCGTACCCGGTCAGCGCTTACCCGGCGGCGGTTGGACCCTCACCAACCCCATCCACTAGAATGCGACCCAGCCCGGCGCGCCGGACCATCAGGCTGTCTGCCGCCGAGTGATCGCCTTGGCCGTTGTCAGTCGCAGCGCCGGCACGCAACACTCGCACGAGGTGTCCACGATGCCGAATATCCTCGCCGCCGTCATGCCCGGCCCCGACCGTCCCGTCGAGCTGCGCGAAATCCCCCAGCCGGACCTGGAGCCGGACTCCGCATTACTGGCTGTTGAGTTCAGCGAGGTCTGCGGCACCGATGTGCATCTCCAGCACGGCAGGCTGGCCGGCGTGCCCTATCCCATCGTCCCCGGTCACGTGTCGGTGGGGCACCTCGAGAAGATTCGCGGCGTGCTGCGCGACGTGCACGGCCGGCCGTTCGCCGAAGGCGACCGGGTCACCTTCCTGGACGTTCACCGAACCTGCCACCAGTGCTGGTACTGTCTGGTGGCCAAGGCGTCCACGCGCTGTCCGCAACGCAAGGTCTACGGAATCACCTACGGCCTGGCTGACGGGCCGTGCGGTGGCTGGGCCGACAAGGTCTACCTCAAGCCCGGTACGCGGTGCATCCGTCTCGATGGAGTGGACTCCGAGCTGTTCATGGCCGGTGGGTGCTCGCTGCCGACGGCACTGCACGCGGTGGAGCGGGCCGACCTGCGTTTCGGAGATTGCGCCCTGGTCCTGGGCGCCGGACCGGTGGGGTTGTCGGCCGTGGCGTTCGCTTTGCTGCGCGGCGCCGGAAAGGTCCTGTGCATTGGGGCGCCGGCCCATCGGTTGGAGACCGCCCAGGCGATGGGCGCGGCCGAGGTCCTCGACTTCACGGCATGTGATGAGGACGCCCGTCGCGAGTGGGTGCTCGAACATACCGGCGGTCGCGGGGCCGACGTTTCCATCGAGGCCACCGGCGCGCCCGAGGCGGTGGTCCAGGCGATTCGATGGACGCGCGACGCCGGATGCGTGGTGATCGTCGGCCAATACACCGACGCCGGCGAGATCAGCCTCAACCCCCATCTGGACGTGAATCAGAAGCACCTGGAGATCCGCGGCTGCTGGGGATCGGACTTCTCCCATTTCTTCAGGGCGATCGAGATGCTCAAGACGCCCTGGGCCCGGTGCCTGTGGTCAGCCGTCAAGTTGGATCGGTTCACCCTGTCGCAGACCAACGAGGCGCTGGATCGGGTCGCCCATGGCCGGTGCATCAAAGCCCTGGTGCAGCCGCGGCCCTGAGCCCCTGTCCTGCCAGTATTGGCGTAGGCCCGCCACCCCAGCAGGGCAAAGCCCGGGTTGATCCCTCGGATTCCCTCCCCAGGGGCATCGACGCGGCGGGCCGCTTCGGGTAGATTACCGCACCCTGAGCCGGGCCGTATGGTCCGGCCCCCCGTGACCGTAGTGCGGGGCTGCGGGGCTCGACAGTTGAAAAGGAGCGGCATGATGGTTTTCGCAGACCTCTTCCTCCAGATTATCCTGGGTCTCTTGCAGGCTTTACTGTTCGGCGGCTTTTCGATCTGACGATTCGACCGTATCTGGGTACGGTCGACCGTCTCGATCGACTACCGGTTGGTGCGATTCAACCCTGACTGGCCTCAGCCTGCCTGATTGACGCTGGCGGCAATGTCGGTAGCGAGCAACGCGGGTTCGCTGGCTGCACTGAAGCCCAGCACCGTCACGGCGGGGCCCAGGGGTTGCCATATGCGCGGGTCCGTCGGGCCGAACAGAGTGATCGTGCGCAGGCCCAACGCGCCGGCCACGTGCGTCATTCCCGCGTCGTTACCCACGAACGCATCCGCGCCGCCCAGCAGCGCTGCGGCCGCCGGGATTGATTCTTCGTAGATCACCGGCGCAACCCGTGACAGACGGTCGCGGTACCCTGAACCGTGCCAGTCCATCTCGGTCGGGCCGATCATCCACACGACGCCGCACCCGCGGTCTTGAAGCCGGCCCACCGCCGATTCGAGGGTTTCCAGCGGGCAGCATTTCGCCCGCCCGCCGCTACCGGGCTGACAGATGACCAGGGGCCCGGATGGCTTGCCGACCAGTTCGACCAGCTTCCTCCGGGCTGTCGCGCGTTCTGCTGCGGAAGGGCTGAGCATGAAGTGCGGCTGCGCCCGCAGCGCCAGCCCGGCGCGCTCCAGGTCGGCCAACCATTGGGCCGTGATGTGGCCAACTGGGTCTCCTGCCCGCCACGCCGGGTCCACGGAGAGGACCGCACCGCCCGCCGAACGACGCAGGCGATCGGAGACGTGCGCCCGCCGGCCACCCAGGAAGTTGATGGCCAGATCGTACTGGCCCAGCCGCTCGGCGAGATCGGCCGGGAGTTCCTCGTGACCGTAAAGATGATGCAGGCCGAGCTGTTCCAGGTTGATCGCCGCGTCGATAGGCCCGCGCCCAACCACGAAGGCGGCCAGCGGGCAGCGGGCGGCCATGGTGATCCGGGCCCGAGGCGCCGCGGCCCGCAACGCGGCGGCCACGTGCAGCGTCAGTACGAAGTCCCCCAGGGCCCCGGCGTGCAGGAACAGACATTGGCGAATGGCGGATGGCGGGAGGCGAGTCGAGGCTGGTTCGGCGCCGTCACCTTTCGCCGGCTCCCAGCCGCCTTCTGGTGACTTACCGCTTGCCACACCCGGCTCGCCGTTCGTCATTCGCAATCCGCTACGGGCAATCCGCTGTTCACAATTCGCTATTCGTAATTACGCTTCGATCCAACCGCCCCCGGTAACGACGTCGCCGTCGTAGAAGACGGCCGCCTGACCGGGCGTGATCGCGGATTGGGCCTCGTCATAGGTCACGGTTGCCGAATCGTCCTGGCGAACCTCGACCGTGGCCGGCGCCGCCCGGTGTTGATACCGGATCTTGACCTCCGCCCGGAACGTCGCCGACGACGGCTCCTCGAAAAAGTTCAGTCGTCGCACGTCGAAACGACGCTTCAGCAGACCCTCGCGGTCGCCGAGAGTCACGGTGTTGTCCAGTACGTTGAGTCGGATGACGTACACGGGGTGGCCCATCGCGATCCTCAGGCCCCGCCGCTGCCCGACGGTGAAGTTCGCGATCCCCTCGTGCCGCCCCAACACGTTGCCCTGCTCGTCCAGCACGTCGCCGGGGCAAAAGGTGTCCGGGCGACGCTCGCGGACCAGGCGGGCGTAGTCCCGATCCGGAACGAAACAGATCTCCACCGAATCGGGCTTGTCGCAAACCGGCAGCCCGAAGCGCGACGCCTCCGCACGCACCTGGTCCTTGGTCAACTCCCCGATCGGCAGAAGCACTCGCCTCAGCACGTCACGGTTCAGCCCGAAGAGCACGTACGACTGGTCTTTTCGTCGGTCCACTCCCCGGCAGAGCCGTGGGCGACCGTCGCGGGTCTCGATCCGCGCGTAGTGCCCGGTGGCGATGAACTCGGCCCCTACGGCGTCGGCGTAATCCAGCAGCTTGCCGAACTTCAGTTCGCTGTTGCACACCACGCAGGGGTTGGGTGTCCGCCCGGTCCGATACTCGTCCACGAAGTACTCGATGATGCCGTCGAAGTCCCGCTCGAAGTTCAGTGCGTAGAACGGAATGCCGAGCTGCCCGGCCACGAAGCGGGCGTCGGCGGCGTCGGCCGCGCTGCAGCAGCCCTGATGGGGACGTGCGCCCGAGCCGGTCGCCGCTTCCGCCGCCGACTCGGCGCCCACGCGCATGAAGAGTCCGATCACCTCGTAGCCCTGTTCGTTCAGCAGGCTCGCGGCGACGCTCGAGTCCACCCCGCCGCTCATCGCCACGACCACCTTCGGCGAGCTCATGTTCCTGTCCCGGGTTGACTCCTTCCAGTCAGGCTACGATTGTAGGCCATCGGTCCGAATTCGGGCAGTCCGGCCGGGTCTGGTGTGGCCGGGCTGGATTGACTTGCAGGTGTGGCGCGTTTACGATCCGATGGTAGGAACGCCGAGAGCCCGCCGGCGGCGCGTCCGGGGAGACCCGACCACATCGGTTGGCGCGCTGGTGGCCCAGGCTGGTCCTTTCGCAAGCGAACCTGCAGAAATCGAGAAGCGCACGGTGCCCACGCTACACGTGCTTAGAGGGGCCGATAAAGGCCAGACCTTTCGTACGACGAGCGAGCCCGCCGTCCTGGGCCGCGAGTCGGACCAGATTGCGTTGAGCGACATCTCCGTCTCCCGCCGGCATGCCGAGCTGCGCCCCGAAAACGGCACATGGACCCTGCGAGACTTGAGCAGTTCCAACGGAACCTACCTCAACGGCGTGCGAATCAGCGACCCCGTCTCCCTGAAGCACGGCGACCAGATCAAGCTGGGCGGCACGCTACTGGTCTTCTCCGGCGACGAGACCACCGAGCAGTTCATCGGAGCCGCCGCAACCCGTGACATGGTCGAGTTCGAATCCGGGGGCGGCAAAATGGATTCGTCGATCCTGTCGGCCATCCCCGGCAGCGACGACAGCCTCATCCTGGCCGCTCCCGAGACCGCCGACGCCGTCCACGCCTGGAAGGTGATGTATCGACTGGCCGAACTGCTCGGCGTCGGGTTGGCCGTCGAGGGTTTCCTCGAGCGGGTGACCGATATCCTGCTCGACAACATGGTCGTGGACCGCGTCTTCGTGCTCATGCGCGACCAGGAGAGCGGCGAACTGATGCCCCAGGTGGTTCGCTATCGAGGGAAGTCCAGAGGTAAACGCCCCAGGATCACCACCTCCAGGACCATTGTCCAGCACGTGCTGGACTCCAAGGAGGGCATCCTCTGCGCCAACGCCATGACCGACGAGCGGTTCGCCGACCCCTCTCAGGATGCGAACCAGGACAGCGTTCATCGGCTGGGCCTACGCAGTGTGATTTGTGTGCCCATCCTGGCCCACGACCTCGTCCAGGGCGTGATCCATCTGGACTGTTCCATGTCACGCCACACCTATACCAACGAGCAGTTGCGCCTGGCGACCGCGATCGGCCGGATGGCCGGAATGGCCATCGAGAACACACGTCTGCTGGAATCGCGGCTGGCTACGGAGCGTCTGGCCGCGGTGGGGGAAGCGGTGGCCCACCTGTCTCATCACATCCGCAACATCCTCCAGGGCATGGGCAGCGGGGCCGACGTGCTCGAGATGGGCCTGCGCCGCGAGGACCTCGAGACCATCCGTTCCGGGTGGAAGATCATGCAGACCAACGTGGACCGCACCTTCCAGCTCGCCACCAACATGCTCACCTTCAGCAAAAAGCGCAACCCCGCCATCGAGATGGGCCAGCTCAATCAAGTCGTGCAGGACGCCATCAAGCTGATGCAGCGCCGGGCCGACGCCAAGTCGGTGATGCTGCTCACCGAACTGGCCGACGACCTTCCGGCCATCCCCTTGGATATGGAGGGGATGTCGCAGGTCGCGGTCAACGTCCTGAGCAACGCGGTTGACGCGGTCGCGGCCCAGACCGGGCGCGTCAACGTCCGAACCAGCTACGATCCCGCGGCCGATCGCGTTACCCTCAGCATCCGGGACAACGGGCCCGGCATTCCGCCGGACCAGATCGAGCACGTCTTCCAGGCTTTCCACTCGACCAAGGGGTACGGCGGCACCGGGCTGGGCCTGGCCGCCGCACGCAAGGTCGTCGACGAGCTGGGCGGAGAGATCGACGTCGAAAGCCCGCCCAACGAGGGCACCACTTTCCATATCCATGTGCCCACCAGCCGGGTGGAACTGGCCGACAGCGAGGAGACGCACGGCCCGGCGAAGTAGCCCCGCCCCGCCCTGGTGGGTCCTTCTTCCAGTATCCGTCGATTCTTCTTCCGGTCGGTGTGAACGGCCCGGACTTCGGTAGCGGCGTGCATGACACTTCAGGCGGGCCCACACAGTTGAAAGTCCGCGGAGCGGACGAGGGAATATAGCCCAGGGCGATGCGAAGCGAGCCCTGGGTCGGCAGTGCCGATACGAAGGGGAGCCCCTGGAAGGGGCGGCGGAAGCGGGCGGGTGGCACTGGCAGCTTGCCTGCCAGTGT
>DATKXO010000446.1:0-4354 GCA_035528995.1 Phycisphaerae bacterium
GGCGGGACGAACTGGTACGGCCTGACGGGCTACAAGGTCCTGCCGGATCGGCTGGGGGTCTACCTGACGGCGGCCAACCTGGCCGACATCGCGATCGGCGGCGGCGACAACTTATTCAAGCGGCTGAAGGATGCGGGCGCCGCCGTGAAACTTCGCCTCACCTGCACCGTCGCCGGCCCGCACCGCAGCAGCGTGGTGCCCGAGGCCCGCAACACCGCCGGCACGCACTTCGAGACGACGGCCCTTTTCGATCTGGGCTCGCTAGGCGCCGAGAAGAAACGCGCCGCTTCCAGCCGCTTCGGCGGCCTGGGCGCGACGGGGCCGGCGGCCGATGAGACCGGAACCGACTGGCTGGCCCGGCTGACGGCGGTCGCCGCGAAGATCCAGGACATGGCCGAGGACCGGCTGATCGAGGCGTCGCTGCCGATCGAATGGCCCGACCCCGCCGTCCAACTGTGCGACCAGGTCTCACGCATCGAGGGCATCGAGTACAACCTGCAGACCAACGCCGGGGCGGCCGTGCTCGCCCCTCGAGTGGTGCAGCGGACCTTCCTGCTGCGGCCCGAGACGTACTGCATGCAGATCGCTCTGGACACGTGCAGAAAGGCGGGTGCCATTTAATGGCGATCATCGCACAAGCCTCGGCGCTGATCCGGTGGCCCGCCCAGCAGCAGGTCCCGCTGGGCGGGTATTACCACGCGTTCCGCAACGACGGAGCGGGCGGGGCCGTCGACTACGACAATCGGATCGACCCCCGCCCCGTGGCGGCCTGGGAGGCCGGCGGCGGGAAGATGGGCTTCGGCCTCGGGCCGTTCGGCCAGGATGCGTGGGGATTCGGCGACGGCGGCGTCGGATGGGGCGAGGGCTGCTTCGGACTCGGCATGTTCGGCTTCGACGCCGCGATGCATAATCTCGTAACGCCCCTGCTGGATGATGCGACGTGGGACCTGGCCGTGATCGCCTACGACGACGCCGGCAACGCCGACGCCGCCGGCAGGATCGAAAAGACAATCGCGCTGGCCGGGGTGCCGGGCCCGCCCGGCACGCCCGTCGCCGACAGCTGGAACGGCGGGACCGACACGCTGACGCTTTCCTTCGCGCGCAGCAAGCACGACACCACGTAGGGAGAATACAATGGCCGAGACATATCCGAGCGACACCGAGCTGAACGCGTTGTCGGGCACCAGCGACGCCGAGCAGGCCGTGGCGTTCCCGACGATCGGCGATTCTCCCTACTACACCAGCTTCTACAAGATGCTCTACCGGCTGCTGGACGTGGCGAGGCGATCCGGGGACCTGCGGGTCTACAAGGACGGCGACCTGACGTTCGGCGTTCGGGCGGGTAGGTACATCAACGGCGACGCGGCCGTCAACTACGCCGGCGCGAGCGAACAGGCGCTGACGAACGACGCGACCAACTACGTCTACCTGACCGCCGCCGGGTCGCTGACGAAAAACACCACCGGCTTCCCCGTCCCTTCGGTGACGCCGCACATCCCCCTGGCGACGATCGCCACGGGCACGGCCTCGGCCGCCGCCGTTTCCGGCGAATACAACCACGCCGACATGATCGACTATCGCGGGCGCGGCGCGTGGAGCGTCTGCGGGGCGGCCGGCGGCGGCGTCAACGCGCTGGACTGGCAGGAGTCGGTGGCGGACCGCGACCTGACCGCGCCGCCGGGCTCGCCCGCCCTGGGGGACCGCTACATCGTGGCGGCCGGCGGGTCGGGCGCGTGGTCCGGGCTGGACGGGCACATCGTGCAGTACAACGGGACCTCCTGGACCGACATCGCGCCGACGGAGGGGGCCGTGACGCTCGTGGAGGATGAGGACATACTCGTCGGCTACAACGGCTCGGCATGGGTCGACCTGGGCAGCTTCGCCAACATCCGCGACCTGACGGACGGCGGGAACGCCGACGCCCTGCACGTGCACACCGTGGCCGGCCTGTCGGACATAAGCGCGACGGCCGCGAACCTGAACGAGGCCGGAACGTTTTTCAATACGACCGACATCAGCGGCGCGGAGGCTGAGACGCTGACGGATAATTCCAGCGCCACCGGCCTGCACACCCACCCCCGGTCGAACATCGAAACGGAAGCATCTGTCCGCTATCAAATTCCCCTGATGTCGTGGCGCGATTTCGACGGCTCGGCGATGAAGGTCGCCGGCGAAAGTCCTACGACGAGCGATTTCTACATCGTCGCCCCGGGGATGGGTGCGGGGACGCGGTATATTCGAGGCGCCGACGCGATCAGCAACACGAAGACCTCGACGACGCAACGCGAGTTCTGCCTGCCGCCGGAATACGTGGCCGGTACCGACATCGAATTGAAGATCCACATTCGCTACACCGGCGCGGGCACGGCGGGGACAAAGACGATCGACGCGGAGGTCTACGAGCTGACCGACGCCGGGGCGGTGGGGGCGGACCTGAACGGGGACGCCATAGAGGACATGACGGCCAGCTTCGCGGACACGGCGGGGTTCACGATAGACGGCTCGGGACTCGTGGCGGGCGATATGTTGATGATCGTAATACAGGCGGTCCTACAGGAGACCGTCGGGTCGGACACCATACACGTCGAGATCGGCTCGATCGAGCTGCAACTGGGGATCAAGGGATAAACCATGAGAGCGACCACACCATCCGTCCAGCTTGAGAATACCAGTCCCAACGGCTATCTGTTGCGGCCTAGCGCCCCTCAATTCACTCGCGGCGATCCGCATCTTGTCGAACCGTGCGACAACACGGCCCTGTGGGATGCGTGGGTCAATGTGACGATCTCCCAGGACACCACTTATTGTACCACGGGCAAGACGAATTTCTATTCGATCAAGGCCACGGCTAATGGCGGCGATGCTCAGGACACTTTCCGCCCCAGGATAACTTGGGGTGCCCCAATCAACGTCGATGGCAAGATGCTGCTGGTCCGGTTCTACGTCCACGAAGGGACCGGGGACAGCTCGTATGAGTATATCGACAACATCCTGTTGATCCTGGGCGACGGGGCAACGACCGACACGTACTACCTCTACGAGGCGTCCGAGGCGTTCCAAGCGTATCCTGGCTGGCATGAAGCCTGCATTATGACATCGGAGGGCGTGAACAGCGACACACCCACCGTCGATTACACCGCGGTCACAAACGCCGTTTTCCAGTGCATGATGACCGACACCGCGAACCGAACCCCCGCGATCACGATCGACGAGATGACGTGGATCGACCGGCCCGCCAAGGCGAAGATCGCCTTCTGTTTCGACGGCGCGTATACGGACCAGGAGGCCGCCGCCGCCTATCTCAAATCCCAGGGCATGATCGGCACGTTCTTCTTCTGTGAAACGCTGCTCGGCACGGCTGGCAGGCTGTCCCTGGCCCAAATCCACCGCATGGCGGATGCGGGGCATTTGATGGGCAACTACCCGTACAACCTCGGGGTCTACTGGCAGGACATGACGCAGGCCCAGAAGATCCAGGCGATCCAGTTGCAGGCCAACTGGATGTACGACAACGGCCTCGGCGAGGGAGCGCGGCTCATATCGACGCCCGGAGGGTCTTGGTCCCAGGAGGACAGGGATCTGGCAGGGCGGTATTTCGACGCCGCCTGCACGATGGCGGTCCAGCCGTACCATAACCACGATCCGCGATTCCTGGCCCGCAGCCTGTGGACGGACAACTCTCGTGCCTGTTGGCGGGAACGGACATTCGCGCAGGCGCTTGCCGGTGTCATAACGGAAGGCGCATCCGTCGTGTATTTCCGGCACATGGACGATGTCACGCCGGAGACCGACTTCACGCGATTCAAAGCCCATGTGGGCGACGCGGGCACGGCGGGCACGATAGCCAAGGCCGTCGCGGACGGCGACGCCGAGATCGTCACGCCGCTGGACCTTTTGGGAGGCGCATAATGGCGGATGAACTTCAATTAAGGCATACCGCGACGGGCAGGACGATCTACGTGACGAGCACAAACGAGGCCGGATTGATGTGGAACGGCGCGGCGGAGGTGGCGCTCGTCGTCGCCGACTGGAGCACTTACGGTATCGCCACGGCCGAGACGCCGGCGGGGTCGTACCGTTACAAGGCCGACTTTCCGGCCGGGATCACGACGGCGGGCGCCCGCACGATCGACTTCTACGAGCGGATCGGCGGGTCCCGCGAGATTACGGACCCGCTGCTTACCAGCAAGCCTATCTTGTGGGATGGGGCGAAAGAGATCTCGCTGGCCGCCAACGTCGACTCCACCGCCACCGAGACGATCACAATCCCGGAGGCCCTGGAGGCCCTGCTGGCGATCGCCGGGGGCAAGGCCGCCGTGGGATCGGGGACGGTCACCTACAGGAAGCGGGACGG
>DATKXO010000447.1:0-5180 GCA_035528995.1 Phycisphaerae bacterium
ATCGAGCGCGGAGCGACCCACTACACGCACTGGTTCCAGCCCTTGACCGGGAACACGGCCGAGAAGCACGACTCGCTGGTGATGCCGGACGGCCAGGGCGGGATGGTCTACGCCCTTTCCGGCGAGGACCTTTGCCAAGGCGAACCGGATGCGTCCAGCTTCCCCTCGGGCGGGCTGCGGGCCACGTTCGAAGCCCGCGGATACACGGCCTGGGACGCCACCAGCCCGGCCTTCCTGAACCGCGGCGAGAACAGCGTAACGCTGTGCATACCGACGGCCTTCGTCTCCTGGAACGGGGACGCCCTGGACCAGAAGACCCCCCTGCTTCGGTCCATGCAGACACTCTCCCAGCAGGCCCTGCGTATCCTCCGCATCTTCGGGACCGACCGGGGCGTCCGCCGCGTGTACACGACGGTCGGTGCCGAGCAGGAGTACTTCCTGATCGACCACAAGCTGTACCACGCCCGGCCGGACCTGGTCACCTGCGACCGCACCCTGTTCGGAGCCAAGCCGCCCAAGGGTCAGCAGCTCAACGACCACTACTTCGGCTCGATCCCGCCCCGCATGCTGGCTTTCATGGCCGAGGTCGAGCACGAGCTGTACCGAGTGGGCGTACCGGTCAAGACTCGGCACAACGAGGTCGCCCCCGGTCAGTACGAGATCGCTCCCCTGTTCGAGAACTCCAACGTGGCCTGCGACCACCAGATGCTGATGATGGAGACGCTGCGGCGCGTCGCCCCCCGCTACGGGCTGCAGGCTATTCTCCACGAGAAGCCGTTCGCCGGCCTCAACGGGTCGGGCAAACACAACAACTGGTCCATGGCCACCGACACCGGCGTCAACCTGCTCGACCCGCAGGAGGATGCCCACACCAACATGCAGTTTCTGGTGTTCCTCTGCGCGGTGATCCGGGCGATCGACCTGCACGCCGACATCCTGCGGGCGTCGGTCGCCTCGGCCGGCAACGACTACCGGCTCGGCGGGCACGAGGCCCCGCCGGCGATCATCTCCATCTTCCTGGGCGACATGCTGACCGACATCGTCGAGCAGCTCGAGAAGGGCATGCCGCGGCGAACGCTCAAGGGCGGCGCGTTGAAGCTGGGCGCCCGAACCCTGCCCCAGATCCCGCGGCACTCCGGGGACCGCAACCGGACCTCACCGGTCGCCTTCACCGGCAACAGATTCGAGTTCCGCGCCGTGGGCGCGTCGGCCACCTCCGCCTGGCCCAACACAGTCATGAACACGATCGTGGCCGAGTCGCTTGACTTCCTGGCTACGGAACTGGAAACCGCGATCGGCGAGCGACCGACCCCGACCAAGCTGGAGAATGCGGTCAAGAGGGTCCTCAAGAAGGTGATCAAGACGCACAAGCGGATCATCTTCAACGGTGACAATTACTCGCCCCAGTGGCACGCCGAGGCGGCCCGGCGAGGTCTGCCGATCCTCAAGAACGGTCTCGAAGCCCTCCCGGTCCTGGCCTCGAGGAAGGCCATCGGTCTGTTCAAGAAGTGCCGAGTCCTCAACAAAGCCGAGCTCGAGAGCCGCGTGCATGCTTTCCTGGAGAAGTATGCCCTGACCCTGAACATCGAGGCTGAGGCCATGGTCCTGCTGGCCCGCCAGGCCATCCTGCCCGCCGCTCTGATGCACCAGACCCGACTGGCCCAGGCGGTCGGGGCCACCCAGGGCGCGGGCGTCGACTGCCAGACCTCCAAGGCCCTGCTCGAGGAGTTCGTGGACTTGGTCTCGCGCTTCACCACAAAGATCAACGCCTTGGCGGTCGCCCAGAGCCGGGAGCACGAGGACGTGCTCCAGCACGCCCAACACCTCAAGGCGAAGGTCATCCCGGTGATGGAGGAGCTTCGCGAGCTGGGCGACGAGTTGGAGACTCAGGTGGCCGCCGAACTCTGGCCCCTGCCGTCCTACCGTGAGGTGCTGTTCACCAAGTAGGCGGCGGGAGGTCGAAGCCAACCAGCCACAGCGGTGTGGTTCCGGCTCCGAAAGTCGTCAACCGGCGACGGGAGGATTACTTACCCATCGCGAAGGTGCGACGGCGCAGGGCAAGCTGTCGAAACAACGCCAGGCTCTGCTCGGCCATCGCGCTGACGGGATGGTGCTCCTTCAGGTAGAGCAACCCCGCAACAGCCAGGGCTCGGGCGTATTCATGGTCGTCCAGAAGCCGGCTGACCCCGTCCGCCAGGGCTTCCGGGCTGTCGTCCGGGCAGACAACGGCGGTCTCCCCGTCCACACAGTGATCCGCCACACTTCCCGCGCAGGCCACCACGGCCGTCCCCGAGGCCATGGCCGTCAACGAGTCACTGGATAGCGCCCTTTCCGGCGCCGGGCACACGAAGATGTCCGCCCCGTCCATGATCCGACTGGTCTCGCCCTTGGGCTGGGCGAACGTGATCCACTGTGACAACTTGCAGGCGTGGACCCTCCTGCGAAGCTCTCCCTCCGCACGTCCGCGTCCCAGTAGGAAGGACAGCAGCTCGTACCCGCGGTCACGCAGGATCGAGACCGCCTCGATCAGATGCCCGACGCCGCTGCGGCCGTCCAGCGCCGCGGTGCACAACACGGTCGGGATCCTCCCGGGAGTGCCGAAACATGTCGGCTTGGCCTGCCGGAGCACGCCCGGGTGAATCACGCTGAGCGCCTCGCGGCGGACCCGTCCCGAAGCGGCGGCCAGGTCGTAGATCGGCCGGCTGGCGGCAATCACGTGTTGGACGCGCTCCCCGTCCACGTGCTGCAGAGCCCTGACGTCCGCAGTAGCACTGAGGTGCAGCACGAGATCGATCTCAAACGCTCGGGCCACGGCCTCGGCCACCCGAAAGCAGCCGCGTGAGAAGGCCTGCACCACGGTCGGCGGCCGGGCAGAGAGCACGTCGAGGATCTGCCCGAGTCGCTGGCCGCGAAACGGCCAGCTCAGCGCCTGGTGCACGATCATCTCGATAGGCCCCAGAGACAGAGCCTGGGCCTCCGCCGCGGACGACAGCAGGCGGACCGGAGCCGTTAGATCCACCAGGCCGACGCACAGGTGCTGGATCACCTCCCACAGCCGCGAGTACACGTCCCGGTCGATGCACAGGGCGATATCCACGGGGACTTCGGCTGGAGCCGCTTGATCCGGTTCGTCCATGGTGGCGCTATGATCGGCTCCACCGCGGGCATGTCAACGCCGGGCTGGCCCGCTCAGAAGGACAGATCCCCGCTCCACGCCGCTGAGGGCACCCCGGTCACAGCCGCCGGCGCCGAGGGGCCGGACCCGACAACTACGCCCGGTTGCGCTCGATCGGTGGCACCCATTTGCGGAACAGCGCCCGGCCCCCTATCTTCTGGCCGGCATGAAAGTGTTCCACGGACTCGATTCGGTGACCCCGGCCCTGACGGCGTCATCGCTGACCATCGGCAATTTCGATGGCATGCACCGCGGGCACCAGCGGATCGTCGCCCAGACCATCAGGCTGGCCGCAGATGCGGGCGCACCGGCCGTCGCCCTGACCTTCGAACCGCACCCGCTGGACATCGTGGCGCCGGAAAGAGCCCCTTCCCGCCTGACCGTGCTGTCCGAGAAACTGGACCAACTGGCCGCCGCCGGCATCGACGTCACGGTCGTTGCCCGGGCGGACCGGGCCCTGTTGGCTCTGACGCCCGAGCAGTTCGCCGGACGAATCGTCGAGCGGCTGCATCCGACGTACATCGTCGAGGGCGCGTCCTTCGGTTTCGGTCGCGGCCGCTCCGGTACAACGGAAACGCTGCGAAAGCTGGGGCCCGGGCACGGTTTCGAGGTCTTCGTCGTCGACCCGGTGCAGGTCCATCTGGACAGCGATACCGTCGTGGATATTTCCAGCTCGCTGATCCGTCGGCTGCTTACCGATGGGCAGGTGCACCGAGCCGCCGAGTGCCTCGGCCGCCCTTATGCCCTGGCCGGTGAGGTCGTCACCGGCGCCAGGCGCGGCGTTCGCCTCGGCTTTCCCACGGCCAACATCGACGTGGGCGGTCAGCTCGTCCCGGCCGACGGCGTCTACGCCGGGACCGCCCGCCTGGCGGTCGATTCGCCCGCGGGTGCCGGGCAGTGGCCGGCCGCCGTCAGTATCGGCTCGACGCCGACCTTCCAGGAATCCGGGGAACAGATCCAGCGGCGGGTCGAGGCCCACCTGCTCGACGCAGACCCGGACACCGACCTTTACGGGCAGGAGATTCGTCTCGATTTCGGCGTTCGGCTGCGAGGTCAGGAGAGGTTCGAGTCGCCGGACGGGCTTCAAGCGCAAATCGCCCGCGACGTGGAAGCCGTGCGGCGTTACACTCGCGGCGAAAGCTCCCGCCTCGAACCATAAGCCACCGAAAGCAGCTCATGAACCGATCGAACACCACCATCAATACGAACGACTTCATCCGGGTGGCCAACCTGGTCTCTTCCTGGCGGCGGCCCGTGTTGCTCACCCACACCAACCCCGATGGCGACGCGCTGGGCTGCCTGCTGGCCATGCGGTCCATCCTGCGGTCGCTCGGTGCCGTTCCCCGGCCCCTGCTGTATGAGTCGCCGCCGCCGCGCTATGCCTGGGCCTTGGAGCAGGAGTCGATCGAGGTGCTCACCGGGCCCGCTGACGCCGCTCTGGCCGGCGCCGACGGCGTCCTGGTCCTCGACACCTGCACGCATTCGCAACTCGAGCCGGTTGCGGAATGCCTCAAACGCACGCTGCTGCCCAAGGTGGCCCTGGATCACCACGTGACCCGCGACCTCTCGGTGGATGACTTCCTGATCGACGAGACGGCCAGCGCCGCCTGTCTCATCGTGGCTGAGTGGGCCGAAGCGGCCGGCTGGACATTGGACGATGACGCCCGACTGGCGATCTACCTTGGGATCGCGACCGATACCGGCTGGTTCCGCTTCGCCAACACCGACGCCCGGACGCTGGCAGCGGCCGCCGAACTCACCCGCGAAGGTCTGTCGCCGGCGGCCCTGTTTGAGCAACTGTACCAGCGTGAGACCGCGGCCCGATTCCGCCTGCTGGCCGAAGTTCTAGGGACGGTCGAGCTGCACCACGAGAGTCGCCTGGCCGTCATGACCGTCACCCGGGACATGCTGACCCGCACGGGGGCCGATCGCCGCGACACCGAGGACATGATCAACTACCCGCTACAGATCGGGGCCGTCCAGGTGTCCGTGCTGCTGGTCGAGC
>DATKXO010000448.1:0-9163 GCA_035528995.1 Phycisphaerae bacterium
ATGCCCCCTCGACCGCACGACGCCCGCATTCCAGGCCCTCGAAGCGGCGCCACCCATGACGCCCGAAGCTCGAACAGAAGATGACGCGCCAGAGCAACACAGGCGAGACCTGCCTACCGAAGCGCCCCGCGCGCCATCACCTTGGTACAAGAGAGCCGGTCGCCACACCTGGGCCCTGATCGCCATCATTCTGCTGATTGCGTTGGACCTGTTCAAAAACCGCACCGTCACCCCGACTTCTCTCTATTGCCTCGCAGTCGTCGCCGTGTTGGCAACCGCCCAAGCGCTATACCCGATCGCCGGACGACGCGGATCGCGCCGCCAGTGGCTGATCGTCCCTGGCGGCTTGGTGCTGCGACGCGCCACGCTGTTCGGCCCGGGTTGGCAGGTGCGGCTGTTCGATCGGCGACGCAGCGTCCTCTTCGTCCACTGCATGGAATCTCAGGGCCACGCCCCCTGGCGTCTCTCTGTGGCCGATGCCGACGGACTCGAACGGACCAGCGCCACCAGAGCCGAGATCGACCTCGTCCTGCGCGGCTGGCTCAGCCCCCACCATCCACCGCCACCGGACCGCCTGACCGATCTCACCTGACCAGAACGCCACCGCGCGCACCGTCAGCGCGATCACCTGGTCCTTCCGTAACCGACGCTACTTGCCGTCGCTCGGGATCGGCTTCTTCCCTTGGTGGGAGAACGGCCCTACCGCTTCGTGGGCCTTGAACTCGATGTACCCCTGCTGCTCGAACTTCTCCAGCAGACGACGAAGCTTGTCCACCGCGTCCGTGATACGCTGAACCGACAGCAGCATCGCCTCGTACAGCCGCGGATCGCGCAGGATCATGCCCGCCGTCCCCTGGCCCTCGGACAGGTCGCGCGAGGCGCTGTTCAGGTTCTCCGCCACCTTGGACATCGTCTCCAACGCCGGAATCAGGTGGGCCCGTATCTCGTTGATCCCCGTGTTCGCGTCACCCACCAGCGAGTTCAGCTCCGTCCCCACTTGGGTCAGGTCCTGCTGCACCCGGGCCGCCGTCTCACGCAACGAGGCGAACGTCTCACGCCCGTCGGCCGTCATGCTCTCCACGTTCTCGATGGCCTGCACGATCGCGCTCTTGACCTTCGGATCACCCAGCACCTCGTTGAAGTGCTTCAGCGTCCGGTCCAGACGTTGCACCACGGTGAAGAGGTTGGCCGTGATCTTCTGAGCCTCGGCCATCGGATCATCCACCTCGTTGATCCGACGAATCCGGAAAAGTTCGTGCAGGTCGTCGGCGACGGGCCTGGCCGCCTCGAACAGATTGCCCATGTGCTGCACCGTCTTGTCCAGAGAGAACATCAGATCCTCGGGAACCAGGCCCTCGAACGGATTGCCCATCTCTCCCAGGATCTCGGCCGACTTCGGGTCCAGCGGCTGCGTCTCGACGTCCGGCCCGATGATCTCGATGTGCCCCCGCCCCAGTCCGAACACGTTGGCGAATACCCGACCGGTCGAGCCCCGAGGGATGAAGTACGTGTCCTTGATCAGGGCCGTTACCTGAACGCCCATGCCCGGATGCCGGGCGTCCGCGAACGCCAACTGCCCCACACGCCCCACCTGCAGCCCGTTCAGGAACACCGGCATGCCCTGGCTCACCCCTTCCACCTCGTGAAAGCTGATGGTCAACTCGTACTCGGCCCCGCCCAGCCAGCTCGGCGTCTCACCGAACAGAACCAGCAGCCCACCTAGCACCGCCAGCCCGGCCAGCATGAACACGCCCACCATCAAGTTGCGTTTGTACTCGCTCACCGCTCAACTCTCCTGGCGCAGACTGCGCAGGTCCTTTTCCGAGGCCCGCCCCTCGATGAAGCGCCGGATGCGCTCGTCCCCCGCCTCGGCGATCTCCCGCGACGTCCCGTCGAAAATGAACTTGCCCTCGTGCAGCATGAGGATGCGGTCCGCCACCTTGTTCGCCGAGGCCATGTCGTGCGTCACCACGATGCCCGTCGCGTCGATCTCCCGCCGCAGCTTCAAAATCAGCTCGTTGATCACGTCCGCCCGAACCGGATCCAGCCCCGTCGTCGGCTCGTCGTACAGGATGATCTCCGGGTCCAAAGCAATGGCCCGGGCCAGGGCGACACGCTTGCGCTGACCGCCGGACAGGTCCGCCGGCCTCTTGCTCTGGATGCCGTCCAGCCCCACCATCCGCAGCTTCTCCGTCACGACGCGCTCGATCTCGGCCCGCGAGCGCCGGCCCTGTTCGACCAGCGGGAAACCCACGTTCTCGGCCACGGTCAGCGAATCGAACAGGGCGCCCAACTGGAACAGAAACCCGAAATTCATTCGCAGACGGGCCAGCTCCCCGGCGTTCATCTCCCCGATCGACCGCCCGTGATATCTCACCTCGCCACGATCCGGCCGCAGCAGCCCCACGATGTGCTTGAGCACCACGCTCTTGCCCACGCCGCTCTCGCCGATGATCACCGTCGTCTCGCGCGGGTGCAGAACCAGGTCCACCCCGCGCAACACCTCCAGGCGACCGAAGCTCTTGTACACGTCGATCAGCTCGATCACCGGTGCGGCGTTCGCACCGGCCTCTCCGCCCGGGCGCACCGTCGCCTGTTGGATCTGATCCGTCATGCCCTATCCGCCTCCCTGGATGAGAGGCTTGAACCCGTACAGCGCGTTGTACAACCCCTGCAGAGACGTCGCCAGGAAGAAGTCGATCGCCAGGATCGCGATGAAGGCCGCCACAAACGACTCCGTGCACGCCCGACCCACGCCGGCCGCACCCGCCCGGCAAGGAAAACCCTTGTAGCACGCGATCAGCCCGATCGTCCCACCGAAGCCCACGCTCTTGATGAACCCCACCAGCACGTCCCAGACCTCCGTCGCGTCCGCCGTGTAATACCAGTACGGCTCCGACGGCACCCCCTTGAGCTGCACCGCGATCAGCCACCCCGCGAACGCACCCACCAGATCGCAGAAGAACGTCAGCAGCGGCGCCAGCAGCAGGCAGGCCAGGAACCGGGGCACCACCAGGTGGCGGATCGGATCGGACCCCATGACCCGCATCGCGTCGAGCTGTTCGGTCACGTTCATCGTGCCCAACTCCGCCGTCAACGCCCCGCCCACTCGCCCGGCCAGCATCACACCGGCCAGCACCGGCCCCAGCTCTTTGACCAGCGTCAGGTTCACCAGGACGCCCATTCTCTCCTCGAACCCGGCCGCATAGAGCTGGTCGAAGCTCTGGATCGCCAGCACCAGCCCCACGAACATCCCCGTGATCATGATCACCGGCAGCGTCCGGTTGCCCACCTCGTAGAACTGCGGCATCACCTCGCGCCACAGCCTGGCCCGTGGCAGGTCCGCCACCAGGAGCCGTTGCGTCTGAAACGCAAACACCCAGAAGCGCCCGAAGGCCTCCAGGCCCTGCAATGTCTTGGCACCGATCGCGGCAACCAGTTGCATGAGTGAATCCGAACAGCAAATCGCCAACAAGAAACCGACAGGGGCGAACTCGGCACGCCGGCCTGTGGCGGCCCGAATCGCGAAGGCAACTCCTTCGCGCCCCGCGATAATCCACGGTTCGCCTGCCGGCTTTTCTACGTTAGGATGGCGCTCATGTCCAGCGCCGGACCGAGCGTGTCCGTGGTCGTGCCCGCCTATCGAGAGGCACCCAACCTGCGCCCGTTGTGCGAGCGAATCTTCGCCGCCACCCACCGGGCCAACCTCGAGGCCGAGCTGATCATCGTCGACGACGACTCCCGCGACGGTTCCGTCGAGGTCGTCCGGGACCTGGCCTCACGATTCGACGTCAGAATCGTGGTGCGAACCGACCAGCGGGGGCTGGCCTCCGCCGTCCTGCGCGGCTTCGACGAGGCCCGCGGCCGCGTCCTCCTCGTCATGGACGCCGACCTCCAGCATCCGCCCGAGAAGATCCCCGAACTCATCGAGTGCATCACCTCCGGGCGGGCCGACTTCGCCATCGGCTCGCGGTACGCCGGCGGCCGGATCGAGCGCGACTGGCCCCTCTTCCGGCGGCTCAACAGTTGGGTGGCCACGCTATTGGCCCGACCGTTGACCACGGCCCGCGATTCCATGTCCGGGTTCTTCGCCCTGCACCGCGACACCTGGAAGCGCGCCGCCCCCCTCGACCCCATCGGCTACAAGATCGGCCTGGAACTCATGGTCAAGGCCCGCTGCCGGCGCTGCCTCGAGGTGCCCATCGTCTTCGGCGACCGCGCCGGCGGCCAGAGCAAGCTCAACCTCTCCGAGCAACTGCGCTACCTGCGACACCTGGCCCGACTGTACCGCTTCCGGTTCTTCACCCGGCCGTAGCCGCCCTGCCGGCCCGCGCCGCCCGCGCCGCTTCAGGGCTCTCGCACCAGCGCGTCGTACGTCCGCGACAGGGCCAGCTCATGGGCCCGGTGGTAGTGTTCCCCGAGGTTGGCCCAGTCGAACAGCTCGCTCAGCCGTTCGGTCCGGTTGCGTTGTTGAATCCGCTCCCGACGGGTCATCGAGCAGAAGTCGATCATGATCTGCGTGAGTTCGTCCAGCGCCGGCCCGGGACCGCTGTGCCGATCCAGCACGTAGATGCCCCGACGAGTGTGGTCCGGAACCTGCGACGCGATGAACGCCCCGAAGCCCGACAGGTTCGACGTCACCGACGGCACCCCCATCACCGTGCACTCCGCCGGCGTGTAGCCCCACGGCTCGTAGTACGACGGAAACACGCCCAGGTGACAGCCCCGAACGAAATCCTCGTATTCCAGCCCGAACAGCGGATTCGTCGCCGTCAGAAACGCCGGGTGGTAAACCACCTTGACCCGGTCCTCCGGCGCGTTGAACAGCCGCCGATGGCGCAGGTGAGACAAAATCGGGTCGCCGTCGTCGTGCTCCATGTCGTGCGTCACGATGGCCGGCAGTGTCGAACGCCGCCGCGTCAGCAGCATCCGCTTCAGTCGGATGATCTCCTGATCCGTTAGCAGCTTCTCCGGGTCGGGCAGTTCCCCCGCCGCCGCCGCCTCGAACATGCGCGGCCCGACCTGCCCGATGATGTCGTTGCACACCGTCCGCAGCTCGTCCAGCAGAAAATGGTTGTTCAGCACCTCCACGTTGACGCTCTTGATGGCCCCCGGGGCGATCAGAAAGGCCACGATGGTCCTGTCGCTGCCCGTGTGCTGCAGGTGGCCGTTCAGCCGATACAGGGCCTCGATCAGCAGATCGATCCCCTTGTTCTGATACTCGTACCGCCCGGCGAAGAAGAAGTAGAGCGTCTTGTCCAGGTCGAAGGCATACGACCCGAAGAAATGCCCCCGAACGAACTGGTGGATGTGCCCCTTGTACCGGGCGTGCAGGTTCTGAAACTCGTGCAACGCCGCGAACCGCTCCACCCGCAGACCGTTGGGCAGAACCAGGTCGGGTTTCCGCTGCAGCAAATACCCGGCCTCGTTCGCGGTCACGTCCGAAACGGTGCTGAAGACCGTGGCGGAATGAGCGGCCGCCCGCTCCAGACAGTACCGGTGATAGATGTTCCGATCGCCGGACTCCACGTCCGGGTTGATGCGCGGCAAACGCTCGTAAAAATCCGTCCGCGCGGCGCACAGGTGCCGCCCCAGCAGCGTCGCGTGCGTCGTGAACACCGTAGCCACCGGCAAGTGCCGGGCCCGCACCGCCGGAAGACCCGCCGACGCCAGCCATTCGTGAAAATGCGCCACCACCCGCCGCTCCGGGTGCAGCCGGGCGTGCTCGGTCAGCAGTTCCGCCACCAGGTAGCCGAACAGCACCGCGTCGTCCGCTTCGGTGTCCCGCCGCGAGGCCTCGATCTGCGTGTCCTCCCACAGCAGATGCCAGAACTCCGCCAGCCGGTAACGGCTGCTCTCCAGCTCGATCAGCACCACCTTGGGATAGCCCGCAATCAGCCACCGCCCGAAATGACAACGGATGCCCCGCTTCGCCAGGGCCGTCAGCGTCGGCTCCAGCATCTCGCCCGGCTCCAGCGGCTCGAACTCCATGGCCGCCGATTCCGTGTGGTACGGACCGATCAGGCAGTAACGGTCCCCCCACCGGCCCGCCATGGTCGGCACCTTCGACTGCACCACCCGGTAGATCCCGCCCACCTTGTGGCAGACCTCCCAGGAAATCTCGAAAAGGATGGTTTCAGCTTCGCCCTTCACCATCGGCCCTTGTAGTCGGCGGACATGGCAGCGTCAAACGACTCGGATGTGCGACGCGACCGAGGTGGATACTCGACCTGCCCTGGCTGCTTCCGCGAGCGGTATGCCGCGACACGCTCCAAACGAACTGCCCGCCCACCGCGTCACCAGCTTGCCATCGCCGTATGGCACGGCCCCGCGGTCAGCTTACCGCGCTGCCCGGAGGAATGTCGGCCATGGTGGTCAGCAGAATCACCTGCGAGTAGCCTTCCGTCGCCCCCGCCAGCAGCATGCCCTGACTCTCGACCCCGCGCATCTTCCGCGGTGCCAGGTTCGTGACCACGATGATGCTCTTCCCCACCAGCTCCTCGGGCGTGTAGTAGCCCTTCAGCCCGGCCACCAGCTGCCGCCGCTCGCTGCCCAGGTCCACCTGCAGCACCACCAGCTTGTCGGCGTTGGGGTGGTCGCTGGCCTCCACGACCTTACCCACCCGCATCTTGACCTTGCAGAACTCGTCGTAGGTTATCTGATCCGGTTGCTCACTCATTGCATCGCTCCCGCGCCAATCGCGAACCGCAGTCTACCGCCGGCACCAATCAGCGCCAAGACACCCGCGCCTGCCCACCCGGACCACCGGCCATCTTTGCCCCGCGCCCGACGCCGTGTACAATACACACCACGAGGAGCGGATACGCATGGAGGTGTGCCTTTCTCTCGGGCGGATCTCCCCGGTTACCGGAAAGACGGCAGGCGGACACTCATGTCAGCGGTGCGCGTAACGACCGTCTGGTTACGGCGTATGCGGCGGCTGACCTACGCAGTCGTCGGTGCCGCCGCCCTCGTGAGTCTCTACTTCACCTGGCTGGCCGCCTGGCGCGGAGACATCCTCCGGGCAGCCGTCGCATCGGCCGCCACCCTCGCCGCCCTCGGCGCCGGAATCATGTGGGCCGCCGCCCTGCGGGCCGGGTTGGCCACCATCCGCAACCAACGACGACTCGAACGCCTCCAGCAACACTTCGCAACCATCAACGAGACCCACCTCCATCAGCAGGATCGTCTGGATGACCTGACCGACGCCCTGGAGCGAGGCCGCCTCCAAACGGACCACAACCACCGCGAAGCGAAAGCCGAACTCGAACGGACCGCCCGACGGCTCACCGAACGCCTGGAATCCCTCCTGGCCCGCGTCGAGACCTTCTCCAGGCTGCACGACGACCAGGCCGAGCGACTCGAACGGCGGGTCGCCGCGATCGAGTCGACCACTCGACGAGGCGACTCCGTCGCCGACCTGCACACCTTCGAGGACCGCGATTGGGCCGTCGACGAGCACCCGCCCGGCGAGCGGACCGTCGCCGCCTACCGGCACCTCGTCGACTCCCAGACCACCGCCGACCACGCGGCGGGCGCCGACCGGTCCGCCGAAAGGCGGGCCCTGCGACAGGAGTTCGCCGGTTGCATTCACCGGCGCGAGTACGCCAGCGCCCTGGCCAGGGGCGACGAGATCGTCCGACGCTTCCCCGACAGCGGCGCAGCCTCCGACTTCCAGCGCGTCCGGCCCCACTTGCTGCGCCGCATCGAGTTGACCGCACGAACGGCCCGCCGGCCCGTCAAGTAATCCCTCGCCCCTGATCTGCGACGCTTCGCCCGGTTGTCACCACCCACCCAGCCTCTACAATGCCGATCGCACGGAACCGACACCGATGAACGTACATCCGTTAATCTTCGAGCCGATTCTCAAGCGCCGAATCTGGGGTGGTCGGCGCCTGGAGGCCCTCGGCAAGCGCCTGCCGCCCGGCGAGACCATCGGCGAGTCCTGGGAAGTCGCCGACCTCGAGCAGGATCAGTCCGTGGTCCGCTCCGGACTCGCCCGCGGAAAGACCCTGCCCGAGTTGGTCCGGACCTGGGGCGACGACCTGCTCGGCGGCGTCGAGCTCTTCGAGGGACGCTTCCCGCTGCTCATCAAGTTCCTGGACGCGGCCCAACTGCTCAGCGTGCAGGTGCATCCCGACCAGGCCATGGCCAAAACCCTCGGCGGTCAGGTCCGCGTCAAGGACGAGGCTTGGTACGTCATCGACGCCGAACCCGACGGAGCCATCTACTACGGCCTCAACGACGGCGTGGACCGTGCTGCGTTCGCCGCCGCCATCGACGCCGGAACCGTCGTCGACACGCTCCGCCGTGTGCCCGTCCGCCCCGGAGACTGCTACTACCTGCCCGCCGGTACGCTCCACGCCCTCGGCGCCGGCGTCCTGGTGGCCGAGGTGCAGACCCCCTCCGACGTCACCTACCGCGTCTACGACTGGGACCGTGTGGACCCCAAGACCCAACGCCCCCGCCAGCTCCACGTCGAGCAGGCCCTGCAATGCATCCACTTCGACAGCCGCCCGCCGCAACAGGAACGCTCCCACGTCGCTTCCGTGTGGACCACCGTGACCCGGCTGGTCACCTGCCCGCCCTTCGTCATCGAACGCGTCCGCATGCGAGAAGGTTTCGAGCAGGCGGTCCCCTGCGGCGGACTGGTGGTCTGGATCATACTGGAAGGCCGCGGAGAACTGAGTCGCATCGATGACCGCGAGCCGCTCGCCTTCCACCCCGGTGACACCGTGGTGCTGCCGGCCGCCCTGACCGAGGTCCGGCTCAAGGTGCTCCAAGACTGCATGTGGCTCGAGGTCACCGTGCCGCAATCCACCGATCTCGGCGCGTTCGAGCAACTGGATTTGAAAGGGATGTCCGGCCCGCAGGACCCCAGCCTGGTCCAGCTCAGGCCGCCCCAACCCCGGCCGCCTGCGACGTAGTCCGCTGGTGTACGGCCGACCGGCATCGCGAGTCGAGGATCGTTTGCTCGTGCCTTCAGACGCTCCAACCCGCCGTTGGTTGCAGCAAGCTCGCTGGGCGGCGGTCATTGTCGCTCTGCTCTGCTGCGCCGTCGGGCTGATCTGGGTCTATCGATCGGCCATGGTGGGTGACGTCTTCGGGGCACTGGCCGGAGCCGGGCTATGCCTGGGCATCATCGCACTGGACGTCCTGGCCG
>DATKXO010000449.1:0-2132 GCA_035528995.1 Phycisphaerae bacterium
TGCCATACGTTTCTCGTCGGCTTTCTGTTGCCGGTTGATGCGTCCCAGCATCCGCTCGAGCCCCAAATCCCGGTTCCGACGATCCACCTTGTCGATCTCGACGACTGCTCCAACGGGCACCCGATCGCGGACGAAGTTCCCGTACACGCAGGCATCGCCCTTATTCGGGCTCCGCTTCAGCCGGTCCTTGATCTTGTCTTTCGACTCAACCTTAATAACCCCCAGCGGGTGCTCGTAGGTCGGTGTCGTCAAATCGTTTAGCAGTTCCTCGTCGGGTGGCAGGGCGATGCGACCTAGCCGCAGGTCTTCGCGCATCCGCCACCAGACCTGCGATCGCAGATTGTCGTACTTCTCCGATTCGACCACTTTCTCGCCCGTCGGGCGCCTGGTCGTCGTTTTGCCTTCGGCGAACGGGTCGGGCTCGGTCATCGAACTCCAGCGGGTATCTTGGTCGACTTGCGGAATAGACTTCACGGCCCCGGAAATCACCCGAACCCGTAACTTCAAGCGCCGCAACTCGTTGACTGTGCCCGCCCCCACGCCCACCCCATCGACCCCGATATGCCGGGCTTCGACTGGCGCCTCCCGGTTCAGCGACTCGGTGGCGACCTCGGTGCCCAGTACGTTCGCGTCCGGACAGGGTTTAGCCACAACTTCGGTGCAACAGGCCCCTTGCCAGCGGGCGATGGCCGCCTTGTCCCCTTTCTCCGAGTTGGCGACGTCGACGCCCAGGGCCAGTTTCCCCTGTCGATACGCCGGATCGCCGTATTTCCCGACCGCGACATCGCACCACTCGCGCTTAATGAGCGCGTCTTCCGCTTCGGCGGGACAGATCCCCCTGACACGCGACTCGTACAGCCTGCTGCCCAGCCCCAGTCGGTTGGTCCGCGTCTCGAGCCGCGACCGGCCAATGGCGCCGGGCACGACACGCTGGCCGGTAACGATGTTCGGGTGGTCGAGGGCGCTAATCCGGACGTGGACGACGCCGGGCCGCAGATCTTCCCGTTCGTCGAAACAGAAGCGGTGCAGCGCGTCTTGCCGATGATCGGGGTTCCCGAGCGCCAGGTGCAGGTTATGGTCGTCCGTTCGCGTGTTGTCCAGAGCTTCCATGATCGCCAGATGGATGCCGGGCGTTTCTTCGGTGATAATGAGCATATGCTCGGCATGGGAACCCTGCGCCTTCGTCGCGACCTCTTCGGTTGCGCCGACGCCGCAGACCAGCGCACTGGCCGCCCAGACCTCTTTGCCGCCGTTGGCGGCCGGCTTCATCCGCAACGTCCCTGTTAGCAGCTCTGCGTCGGGGAAATGCTTCTGGAAGTTCGGCCACAGCCGCCCGATCTCTTTCCAGACGTGCTTCAGCAACTGGTCTTCTTTGGGCGCCACCGTCAAGACGATCGAGTCTTCGAAACAGGCGATGAACCAGTAGACGATACAGGCGGCGAGGAAGGTCTTCCCGGTGCCGGTGGCGCTCTCGACGCCACAGTCGCGCCATTCGGCCAGTGCCTGCAACACCGTCAGCAGTGGATCGGCGTCGCCGTCCCATGTATGCGTGTCGTACGCTTCGTTCAGCGACCAACGCAGCGTCTCGGCTGGGACGTCCAGGTACTTCACGATCCAGTCGAACGGCTGTTTCTGGTAGGCGAGATGGGGCCGTACGCCGCCCGACCACGTCCCCGCTCGTTGGCGCTCGAGGATCGTCGCACGCGCTTTCAGGGCGAGTTGTTCTAGCTCTTCTTTGCTGCCGTGCAGGATGTTCGTGTCGCTCACTTTGGGTATTCCGGCACGCCGCAGAGGGCACAGAACCGCTGCTCGTAGTGCATGACGATTTCTCGCAGTTCAGGATGCGCCGGCGGAATCGTTTCGTCGACCGTCGTGATCGCGCCCCACAGATGCTTGCGGTCAGGGTCGTCGCCGCACGGGGTCCAGAGCCGGTCGCCGCTCACGATACCGCCTTCAAGGCGGCGAGGCAAATAGCGAGAGGTGCAGTATCGCCTTCCCCGCCAGCGTCCCAGAGCCCCTGGGTGTATGACAAGTAGAACGCCCCATCCAGATTCTCGCCACAATCCCACGTTCCCGACGAAAACCGGAGGTGGTAACTCCCGCCATTCCACTTCACGAGCCACTCAATCACG
>DATKXO010000450.1:0-5287 GCA_035528995.1 Phycisphaerae bacterium
TGCCGGTATGTCACTATGCTGCAACGTAGTTGGCGACCAGTTTGGCCGCGACGCCGCCGATGTAGATGGGGATGTACACCAGGTCGCCAGCGCCCACCGTGTCGCTCTTCATCGCCGTCGGCATGTCGAACACGCCGTCCCAGGCCCCCGCGCTGGGGGTTCTGACTCGGAAGGCCACGGCCTTGCCCGTGTGAGTGCCGCCGAGGTTGCCGCCCATCGAGATGCCCGCCACGAACGTCCCAGTCCCGATCTCGGCCCCGGAGGGAACGTCGCACGAGGCGTTGAAGGCGCTGAAGTCACAGACCCCAGAGGTCGTAGTGAGGACCGAGCCCGTCTTGGCAAGCAAGCTGGCCCAACTTGCGCCCACCCCGCCGGCAGTCGATACGTTGGCAGCCAGGTAGATGTAGTCGTGGACCGTGTAGATCGACACGTCTGCGGTCGTGATCGCGGTGGAAACCAGATAACCCGTCATCATCGCTTCGGTATACCCGGCCGCCAGTTTGACCCCACCGTCATCGAAGTAAATCTCGATGCCGGAATGCTTGGTGACGCCATCCACCGGAATGGCAGTGCCAGAGGCAGCGTAGGAAGCCGTACCGATGACGATGCCCTGGGTGACGTTGGGGCCGGTCATCTTGATGCCGGTCGTTGTCGTCCCCGTCAGATTGATCCCGGTTGTCATTGCGCCGGCCATGCTGATGCCCGTGGCGGCAGCACCGATGGCAATCCCCGCCGTGGTCTGCGTGCCGATCGTGATGCCTGTTACGCAGTTGCCGGAGACGTTCAGGCCGGTGGTCGTTGCGGCCCCGCTGATCTCGATACCGTCGGCACAGATTCCGCTGATCTTGATGCCGTCTGCCGAGCAGGCCCCGGTGATGGCGATGCCAGTCGCCGTGGCTCCGATGGTGACGCCTACGGTGGTCGTGGCCCCGATATTGATGCCGGTCCCCATCGCCGTGGCGTTCATCGTGATGCCGGTCGTGTAGGTGCCCGCACCCGACACGGAGATGCCGACCGTGGCCGTCTTGGCGGTGTCCACGTTCATGTACAGGCCCGTGTCCACGTCCATCTCGGCGTCGAGGAAGGCCACGTCCAGCAGGCCGGTCAGGGCGCTGTCACCCCGAACTTTCGCGTGAACGGCCGCAAGCCGCGTGGTCGTCATCGTCGTGGCGTTGTCCACGTTCACGTCGCCGAACAGGGCGCTGGAGTCGTCAGTGAGGGTTACACTGGCCGCCGAGCAGTTCAAGTACCCCGTCACGCCGCGGATACCCTTGATATTGTACGGCGTTCGCACTTCGGACTTGATGCCCACAAGGGAAGCGGACGCCACGGCCGCGGACGAGTAGGCAAGGACATTCACCCCCGCCAGCGTATACGCGACGTTGCCGCCCGAAATCGCCGTGATGTCCACCGCGTTCACGTCGGCGGCCGATAGAGTGATGGTCGTGGAACCAATGAACACCGGCTTGGTCTGGCTGCTGGCCCGGATGGCGGCCGTGGTCTGCACGCCCGTCACGTCGATGCCGTAGGCCCCGGCTCCGGCCAGGAGCAGGCTCGCACCCGTCGGCGTACAGGTCGAGGCGATATTGATCGCGTTCGGCGTATCGCCGCTGATCGTGATGCCGGCCGTACTGCACGCGCCGGAGATGACGAGGCCGGTGGCCGTGGCGCCAATGGCGATGCCGGCCGTGGTCTGTGCCGCAATCGTGATGCCGGTCACGCAATTGCCAGACACATTCAAGCCAGTCGTCGTTGCGGCCCCGCTGATTTCGATACCGTCGGCACAGATGCCGGAAATCTTGATGCCATCGGTCGCCGTGCCCGTGATGGCCACGCCCGTTGTCGTGGCTCCGATGGTGATGCCGGTGGTGCAGGTCCCGATACCGATGCCGGTGGTGGCGACGCTGCTGGCGATGAGCAGGCCGTAGCCCCATGCGTCGGGACTGACCGCCGCGTCCCATGCGGTGCTGTAGATGCCCGCGTAGAACGCGGCCGTACTGCCCGTCTGGGTGAGCGTGCCCACGCCGCCCAACTTGCTGATCGACGCCACGCCCGCCAGGACGTGGTTGGTGTTCACGACGAGAGCGTTGTCGCCCGACTCCGAGGTGGAGATCATCCCCATGACGGCCGCGGTGATGCCGGTGCCCCCAAGGGTGAGGGCCGTCCCGGCGGTCTTGGTCCACTCGAACAGGCCGTAGACACCCGCGTGCATCTCGTCGTTCCACGCGCACTCGGCGGCCTTCAACTGGCCCTGCAACCCGAAGATGCGGGTGTTCCCGCCCGTCTGGTCGTGCGTGATGAGCACGCGAGAGAGGGTGCCCCGGATGTCGGGCACGCTGCCGGAGCCGAACAGGTCGTCTCCACCGTCGTCGGCGTAGATGCGCATCGCCGCCGTGTAGGTCGTCCGCTCCAATTCGACGCCGCTGCCCGACGCGATACTGGCGAAACTTCCGATGGCCTGGTAGTCCGCCACCTCGTTGGTGACGACAAGACCCTCGAAATCGCCCGTCGTCTGGTTGAAGTTGCGCAGGGCCCTCCACATCCCAGTGGTCTTCATTACCGGGCACATTGCCCACAACTTGCGCTGATCCACAGCGCTCCAACTCGATCCAGAGTCTACCGCAAACGCATTGTTAGCCATGTCTGCCGCTCCCTCTCCGGTGCCGGCGCCCCGCGGAGGTCGGGGTTGCTGCGCCGTTCGTCGCGGGCCGTTCTGGCCGCCCGGGCGCCACCTTTGTCAGTCAGTCGAAGTCTTGAGGATCACGTCCACCACTTCCCACTCGGGGCTGTTGGCCACGTCGGCGCTGTCCGCCAGTTCGCTGGCCGTGGTGGAGATCCGAACCTTGAATAGTTTGCCGCTTCGGTAGGCGTCCCACGCGATGCCTTCGATCAGAACATCGTTGGACCCCTCCATCGTGGCGTCCGTCGCGTCCAAGTCCTCGGCGCCGGTCTTGAGCCCCGTGACGGCCACGTTGACCCGCCGCGCCATGGTCCCTGTGTGGATCGTGCAGATCATGTCCGACGCCTCGCGGTGCCGGTATTCCTGGCCGAAGTAGCCTTCCCACTCGGTCGAGTAGTTGCAGGAAACCGCCCCGGCCGTGTCGGCGAAGCTCGCGCTCGGCCAGTAGAGGATTCGCCCGTCCGACAGGAACAGCAGCATCTTCGCCGGGCTGTCGGTCGGCCGGGCCAGCTCGCACATCCATGCGATGTAGGCACCCCGCAGGTTTCGCGGGTCGTACATGCCGGTCAGCGTGCCCAGCGACTCGTCGTAGATCAGCACCCGCGTCGGGCCGTGGTTGGCCAGGATCGGCACCCGCGTGATGGACGCACCCTTGCCGGCCGCCACGCGGAGCCGGATGGCGAACCCGGTGGCAGTCGTGCCGGACCCCACGGTCGTCGAAGCCCAGTCGGACGGGCTGGCGGCCGAGATCGTCCCGTCGTCGGCCAGCGGGCAGCCGCCGGTCGCGTCGTCGGGGTTCGTCGTGTCGCCCGTCACGGTCAGCGTTGCCCAGGCCGAGCCGTTCCAGTACTCCACCGCAATGCAGGCGGTGGACGTGTAGAGGGCCGCCTGTCCGACCGCCAGCGCGGCGGCGATGGCCGTGGGCTTGGCCGTCCAGATGAGGTAGGCCGCGTCGTTGTTGGCCGGCGAGTCGGGGAAGACCTGGTATGAGTAGGTCGTGCTGGTTCGGAGTGAAGCCGCGATGGTGGCCCAGCCGCTGTTGCCCTGGCTGGAGTCATGCACCAGCAGGGAGTTGCAACTGTAGGGCGTCCTCGGCACGGCCCACCACACCTCGCGCCGGGGGCTGTAGAAGGCCCCGCAGCACTGGTGGCGGTAGGCGGCGGGGACGGCCTTCAGCGTCGGCGTGAACTGGTCCTTCGCGACGTTGCGGACGCCAGCGGCGGCCCACATCATCACCTCGGCACCCAGTGAATAAGCGCCCGACGGCGTGGCGACCGCGCACTCGTCGGCGCAGCAGCCGCCCGCCACCCCCGTCGCCGTCGGGTAGAGTGACCCGTTGGGCAGCGGGCTCAGCCAGAAACTCGTCGCGTCGGTGAAGACCACGAAGCGGTTCCCGACCGGCCGGATGGCCTGGCAGCGCCCGCTGACGCCCGCATTGATGAACCCGTTGTACGGCTCGGCCGCCCAGGTGAGCGAGACGCCGCCCGCCGTGTAGGTCTGGTCGCCCGGCACCATGCAGGGGAAGCCCTGTAGGCTGAAGGCGATCTGACCGGGCACGAGGGCCGTGCTGAGGTAGCAGCCGCCGTAGACGGCCCTGGCGCCGTTGTAGGCCCCGTGCTGGGCCGGAATGGCCGCCCCGCCGCTGTTGGTGTGCCGGTTCCTGGTTCGGAGCGTGGCGTCCGAAATCTTCGACCCGGCCGATGCGTCGCCGCGGTCGATACAGACATCGACGTACATCTGCTGCGTCCACGAGTCGGCCCCGAAGGCATTCTCGTTCCCACCCGTCGAGGAGACGATCTGTATCTCGTCCCACTCGTAGGCAAGGTCGTTCGTGTAGAGCTGGAGCCCTCCGGCCGCCGCGATTCCGGCATTGCTGATGCTGATTGAGCCCTTGCTGGCGGCCTGGTCCACTTCGCAACTTGTGGCCTGGAGGTCCTGGATACACGACAGTTCGCCGGTGGTGCTGTTTCGCTTGACCGCACCCATGAAGTAGTGGCCGTGCTTCGCGCCCGTCTCCGCAGCCGCGAGAACCGGCCCGATGTCGCACCGAATCCCACCCTTCCAGGCCCTGGCCGGCGTGCCGTTGGTGAAGCTTCCGGCGGTCGTCGCGTCGGGCTTGTAGTTCGGCGTGACGTGCCACTTGCTCATGCCCGCGTGGTCGCAGTGGTGCAGGCGGTCCTTGTGCGTGAACCACCAGCCCCGCTCGGTCACGACGTGCCCGCTCCACGGGTCCGCCATGTTGGTCCAGGAGGCGGCCACGTTCGCCCGTGTCGTCGCGTTGTAGATCAGTGCGTAGTCGATGCCGGCCGTGGCCGTCTCGTTCCGCTTGACCATCAGGTAGATGTCGCCCGAGGCGTTGGGGAACACGGCGGCCGACAGGCAGGCGTGCAGGCTTCCGGCGTTGGCGTCGAACTCGGCGAACCCGGCCCGACCGGACAGGACTCCGGCCGTCAGCGTGATGTTGCGCGAGACGCGGCCCGTGCCCGAGCGCAGTTTATTCACTGCCAACTCGGTGTTGAGTCCGCCAAACCGCGCCACGATGTAGGGTTGCCTTGCCATGCGTTAGAGGCCCATCCAGCCACTCGCCTGTGCCGACGACGCAAAGGC
>DATKXO010000451.1:0-15263 GCA_035528995.1 Phycisphaerae bacterium
CCCAATTCGGTTCCAGCTTGCAGCCGGCCACCACCTCCAGCGAGTTCGGATTCAGGTTGTCCTTCCAGTCGCCGCCGTCGGGGACTTCGCTCGGGTCTTCCTTCGTGAACAGGTGATCGTACAGCCGAACCTCGACATCCAGGGCGTGGGCGGCCGACACCCAGTGCAGGGTCGCCTTGACCTTGCGCCCGTCCGGTGCGTCGCCGCCGCGAGTGTCCGGATCGTACGTGCAATGCAGCTCGGTGATCTCGCCGGTCTTCGGGTCCTTCACCACGCCCGCGCAGGTGACGAAGTACGCGTAGCGCAGCCGCACCTCACGCCCGGGCGCCAGCCGGAAGAACTTCCGCGGCGGGTCCTCGCGGAAGTCGTCCTGCTCGATGTACAGCACCCGCGAGAACGGAACCTTGCGCGTACCGGCCGCCGTGTCTTCCGGATTGTTGATCGCCTCCAGCTCCTCGGCCTGACCCTCGGGATAGTTGTCGATGACCACCTTCAGCGGCCGCAGCACGCCCATGACGCGCGGGGCCCGTTTGTTGAGGTCCTCGCGCAGGCAGTGCTCGAGCAGGGCGATGTCGATCACGCTCTTGAACTTGGCCACGCCGATTCGCTTGCAGCAGTTCCGGATGGACTCCGGCGTGTAGCCGCGTCTTCGCAGGCCGCAGACCGTCGCCATGCGCGGATCGTCCCAGCCGGACACCCGCCCTTCCCGCACCAGCTCGAGCAGCTTCCGCTTGCTCATCACGGTGTAGGACAGCTCCAGCCGGGCGAACTCGATCTGCTGCGAGTGATGAATAGCCGGCCCCCACGGCCCCTCCGGCCCGCGCCCTTCGTTGATCGCGTCGATGAACCAGTCGTACAGCGGCCGGTGGTTCTCGAACTCCAGCGTGCAGATCGAGTGCGTGATCCCCTCGATCGAGTCCTCCAGCCCATGGGCCCAGTCGTACATGGGGTAGACGCACCACTTGTCGCCCGTGCGATGGTGCGAGGCGTGCAGGATGCGGTACATGACCGGGTCGCGCATGTTCAGGTTGGGATGACCCATGTCGATTTTGGCCCGCAGCGTGCGCGAGCCGTCGGGGAACTCACCCTTGCGCATGCGATCGAACAGATCGAGGTTCTCCTCGACCGTGCGGTTGCGGAAGGGGCTGTCTCTGCCCGGCTCGGTCAGCGTGCCGCGGTGCTGGCGGGTCTGCTCGGCGTTCAGGTCGCACACGTACGCCTTGCCGGTCTTGATGAGCTGCACGGCGTACTCGCACATCTGCTCGAAGTAGTCCGACCCGAACAGCAGCCGGTCCTCCCAGTCGAACCCCAGCCAGCGGACGTCCTCTGTAATCGCCTCAACGTACTCGTCCTCCTCCTTGATCGGATTGGTGTCGTCGAAGCGCAGGTTGCACTTGCCGCCGTACTGCTGTGCCAGGCCGAAGTTCAGGCAGATGCTCTTGGCGTGCCCGATGTGCAGATAGCCGTTCGGCTCCGGCGGGAAGCGGGTGCACACCCGGCCGTCCCACTTGCCGGTCCGGTTGTCCTCCTCGATGATATCCTCGATGAAGTTGAGTCGCGTCCTGGTGTCATCCTTGGCCATGTCTGCTCGATCCGTTTCTCCCAACGACGTCGATGAGGCGCGTGGATCCCTCCCACGCACTCTGTCCATCGCCGTCTTCGGGCACCGATGATAACCGACGCCGCACGGCACCGCACCTGCGCGGGTGACACCACTGCCTCAGCCGCCGGCCTTGAACGCACGCGACCTTGACAGTAGCGTGGAACCATGGGTCGGCGCAGTCGCAGCCGGAAGGCCCCCGGGCCAAAAGCCGGGGGTGCCGAAGCCGCTCGCCCGACGAGTCCCGTCGGCCGCGCCGGGGCAACCTGGTTGGGCGCGCCGGTTCTGGTCGGCGCGGTCGTCGTGGCCTACATACCGGCCATCCAGGGCGGCTACATCTGGGACGACGACGACTACGTCACCGAGAACGTCCACCTGCACTCGCTGCCGGGCCTGGGCCGAATCTGGTTCGATGTCGGCGCGACCCACCAGTACTACCCCCTGGTCCACACCAGCTTCTGGATCGAGTACCACCTCTGGCGGCTGGACCCGCTGGGCTACCACCTGGTCAACGTCCTACTCCACGCACTGGGGGCCGTGCTACTGTGGCTGGTCCTGCGGCGGCTTGCTCTGCCCGGGGCCTGGCTGGCGGCGGCCGTCTTCGCCCTGCACCCCATGCACGTCGAGTCAGTGGCCTGGATCACCGAACGCAAGAACGTGCTCTCCGCCGTCTGCTACTTCGCTGCACTGCTGGCCTGGCTGCGCTTCAGCGGCCTGGATGGCGACCGGCCGGCCGAACCGCGACGCCGGCGGTACTACGCCGTCGCCCTGCTGCTGTTCTGCTGTGCCCTGCTCAGCAAGACGGTCACCTGTTCGCTGCCGGCCGCCGTCGTGCTGCTGCTGTGGTGGAAGCGACCGCGTCTGAAGTCGGGTGACTTGCTGCCGTTGGCCCCGATGTTCGCCCTCGGCATCGCCGCCGGCCTGCTCACCGCCTGGATGGAAAAGCACTCCGTCGGCGCCCAGGGCATGGAATGGAGCCTCACCGCCGTCGAACGCTGCCTGGTGGCCGGGCGGGTGATCTGGTTTTACCTGGCCAAGCTCATCTGGCCGGCGGGTCTGACCTTCATCTACCCGCGCTGGCACATCGACGCGGGGATGTGGTGGCAATACGCCTACCCATTGGCGGCGGTCGCGGTGCCCATCGCCCTGTGGATGTTGCGCCGGCGCGTGGGCAAAGGCACCTTGGTAGCGGCGCTCTTCTTCGGCGGCACGCTGTTTCCCGCCCTGGGGTTCGTGGACGTCTACCCCATGCGCTTCTCGTTCGTGGCCGACCACTTCGCCTACCTGGCGAGCATCGGCCCGATTGCCCTCTTCGCCGCGCTGCTGACGATCGGCCTGCGCCGGGGTCGTGGACCCACGGTCAAACACAAGACCGGCGCATCACCCACCGCGCCGCATCCGGTGATCGGAAAGCTGATCCCCGCCGCCCTGCTCGTACTCCTGGCCGTCCTCACCTGGCGGCAGGGCACAGTCTATCAGGACGCCGAGACCCTCTGGCGAGACGCGCTGGCCAGGAACCCGTCGGCCTGGATGGCGCACAACAACCTCGGCAACCTGCTCAAGGACCGGGGCGATACCGAACAGGCCATGGAGCACTACCGGGCCGCCCTGGAACTCAAACCCGATTTCATCGACGCCCTGAACAACCTCGGCGCCGCCCTCGTGAAAGTCGGCCGATTCGACGAGGCCCTCGCCCGGTACGACGAGGCGTTGCGGCTGCGGCCCAATCGCGCCACGATCCACTTCAACGTCGGCGAGGCCTTGGCCAAGCGCGGCGACCCGGATGCGGCCATCGCGGCCTACCAGCGAGCCCTTCAACTCGACCCCGAACTACCCGCCGCACACAACGCCATGGGGATCGCCCTGGCCGGCAAGGGCCTGATCGATCAGGCCATCCAGCATTACCAACGGGCCCTGCAACTCAACCCCGACCACGCCGAGGCCCACAACAACCTGGCCGTCGCGCTGGCCATGCGGAACCGGCTCGACGAGGCCCTCTCACACTTCCGCGAGGCCGTTCGCCTCAAACCCGATTTCGCCGAGGCCGTCGGCGGCCTGGGCCTCGCACTGGCCACCCGCGGCGACGTGAGCGGGGCCATCGCCCAGTGGCGGCAGGCCCTGCGGATCCAGCCGGCCAACACCACCGTCCGCTGCCTGCTGGCCGACCACCTGCTACAACAGGGACGGGCAAAAGAAGCCGCAGCCCAGTATCAGGAGGCCTTGCGAATCGACCCGAATTGCATCGAGGCACAACGAGGACTGGCCGCCGTCCGCCAACGCCAAGACAACCAGTAACTGTCACCCGCCCGTGGGTGGCATGCTCTCACGCGAAGCGGGTGAGCATGTCCCCGCATTCAACCGCCCACCGGCACGATCGTTCGCCAGACCACGCCGCCCATCGGACCTCTCCCTGCGTGACGCTCAACCGCCTCTCCGCTTGCGCATCGCGTCGGCCGTGGCGATCGCCTCGGTGTAGATCTTGCCGAACTCGTCCACGCCGATGCCCAGCTTGCCGGAGATATCCACCAGCAGCTCGCGCTCCTCTTGGGAGATATCGCCGTCGATGCGGGCGGTGGCCACCAGCAGCTTCATCGCCGCCTGCGGATCGCGGGCGCCCTTCTGGAACAGCTTGTCCCGCGCCGATGGGTTGATCCGGACCTCGTTCATCATGCGCCAGATGGTCATGGCGTCCGCCCCGATGCGCCCGGCCAACTGCTCGTACACGCCCTTCTCGCTGCGGGTGATGTTGCCGTCGGCGGCCGCCAACGCCAGCACCGCCTGCAACACCTCCAGTTCGTCCTCGGTTGGCATGACTGTGCTCCAGACCGGTTTCAACAAAACATGGTACCGCGAGCCGAGCGCCTATGCACGTCCGCGGGCGGGATACCGTATAATGTAGGCGCATGTCGGTCAATCTGAACCAACTGCCGATCCCCGACTGGGGGCTGCGCTGCCCGAGGTGCGGCTACCGATTGCAAGGTCTGCCCTCGCACCGCTGCCCCGAGTGCGGAACCCGGTTGAACATGCCCGAGATCGTCCAACCCTGGACGCGCCTGCGCGACCCGCGCTTCACCGGCCGCGAACTCCCCCTCCCGGACTTCGGCCTGACCTGCGACGCGTGCCAGCGATCGCTGGTCGGAGCGGAACGTCACGCCTGTCCGCACTGCGACGAGCCGTTCGATCCGTTCGCCCACCATCCTCCGCAGAGGTGGTTCCCCGTCGATCCGCAGATCCACTATCCCCTGCCCATGCAGACCATCGAACTCGTCCTGCGCACCGAGCAGGTGCCCTACGTCGTGCACGACACGCACACGGCACTGGGCGTGCCCGGGTGGCGACTGCTGGTCCCCAGCGAGTTCTACTTCGAGTTCCTCTGGCTCACCCAACAGGCCCTGCAGCAACTCGGACCGCAGCCGGCCCAAAACCGCGACGAATCCTGGGAGTGCCGCCACTGCAACGAGTCCAACCCCGGCGGCTTCGACCTGTGCTGGAATTGCCAGGCCGCCAGATAGGCGCTCTGCGCAGCGCTGAACGATGGCTTGGGATGCCGGCAGCGCGAACTTCGTGACGACTCCTACAACGTCGGCAGCCTGCCGCCATCCACCGGCAGGTTGATGCCGTTGACGTACGAAGCACCCGGAGACGCCAGGAAGCCCACGGCCGCCGCCGTCTCCTCCGGCCGGGCGAATCGACGCAGCGGCACTTCCGCCTTCATGTTCGCCTCGACCTCCTCGACGCTGACGCCCAGCTCTTTCGCCCGGACCGCGATCACTGACTCCAGCCGTTCGGTGGCCGTGTAGCCCGGCAGCACGTTGTTGACCGTGATGCCGAACGGCCCCAGCTCCTCCGCCAGTGTCTTGGCCCAACTGGCGACGGCCCCGCGGATGGTGTTCGACACCCCTAGCCCCGGGATCGGCGCCTTCACCGAGAGCGAGATGATGTTGATGATCCGCCCGTAGCCGGCCTCCCTCATCCCCGGCAGCAGCACCTGCACCAGATACTGGTTGCAGATCACGTGGGCGGAGAACGCGGCCCGGAACACGTCGGCATCGGCCTCCCGGATCGGCCCCTGCGGCGGACCGCCGGTGTTATTGACCAGGATCTGGAACGGCCCGGTCTCGGCCAGGTGATCGGCCACCCGCTGCCGCACGGTCGGCGGATCGGAAAAGTCGGCGCACACCCAGTGGTGCACCTGCCCCGCGCCGGTGCTCAGTTGGGCGCAAACCTCCCCCAACCTGCCCTCATCCCGTGCCAGAAGTGTGACAGCCGCGCCTCGCTCCGCCAGTTCCACCGCACAGGCCCGCCCGATCCCACGCGTACTACCGCAGACCAGCGCCCGTTTACCTTCCAAATCCGTCATCCCGCGTCACCTCCGCACTTCCGGCCGATCGCGATTCTATGCGACCACCCGCCTCATGCCCAAACGCCCGCCGTGCCGTCCCGTATCGGTACCGAGCACGCTCGGCTAGAATGCCCGGCGCAAAGAGACCGAAGCCGCTGACGATCGGTCGCCCCAATGGGGGACCCGTCATCAGTTTGACCAGGAGCTCTGCGGACGCGGGACCGAAGCTGGTGTTCAGCACGGTTCACGCCCGAGCCCGGTACGAGTCGGTACTCACCAGGAGGCCAAGATGCTCAAGATGTCGCTCATCCTGTTCGTTGCGGGAATACTGTCCGCCAACCTGATCGCCTTCGCCGCCGACGGCCCGCCTCCGACCGGCGAGCAGAAGCTCAACAAGGCCGAGGCCGACTTCTCCGCACTCCACGGCGCCTACCTCACCCGCTACAGGCCCCTTGTCCTGGAATCCGAACAGGCCTGGTGGCAGGCGAACACCACCGGCACCGACGAGGCCTTCGCGCGACGTCGGACGGCCGAGGAGGCCCTGATCGAGCTGCACAGCGACCGCGACACGTTCGCCAAGCTCAAGAGTCTCAAAGAGAGCGGTCAAGTGGCCGACCCCGTCCTGGCCCGCCAGCTCGACGTCATGTACCGCGCCTTCCTGGCCCGCCAGGCCGACCCCGACCTGCAGAAGAAGATCGTCGCCCTCGAGACCGAGACCGAGCAGATCTTCAACACGCATCGCAGCCTGGTCAACGGCAAGGAACTGACCGAGAACGACGTTCGCAAGATCCTGATCGACAGCGACGACAGCGCCCTGACCGAGGCGGCCTGGAACGGATACATGAAGGTCGGCGCCAAGGTCGAGGGCAAGCTGGGCGAACTCGTGCGCTTGCGCAACCAGGTCGCCCGCCAACTGGGTTTCGACAACTACTATGTCATGCAGTTGACGCTCCAGGAGCTCGACGTGAACGAGCTGCTGCAGCTCTTCGACGAACTCAACACCCTCACCCGCGACGCCTTCGCCGCCTTCAAGACCGAGTTCGACGCCGCACGCGCCGCACGCTTTAAGGTCGCACCGGCCGATCTGCGCCCCTGGCACTACGGCGAGCTGTTCTTCCAGGAGTTGCCCGGCGGCAGCGACGTGAACCTCGACGCCCTCTTCGCCGACCGCGACCTGGTCGAACTCTCACGCACCTATTACGCCAGCATGGGCATGTCCGTCGACGACATCCTCGCCCGCAGCGATCTGTACGAGAAACCCGGCAAGAGCCCCCACGCCTTCAGCGCCGATCTCGACCGGGCCGGTGACGTGCGCGTCCTGTGCAATCTGCGCCCCAATCTATACTGGGCCGACACCATCCTGCACGAGTTGGGCCACGCCGTCTACGACAAGTACATCGCCCCCGACGTGCCCTTCGACCTGCACAACTCCTCCCACGGCCTGACCACCGAGGGCATCGCCATGATGCTCGGGTCCATGTGCAAGAACGAGGACTGGCTGACTACTGCCCTGCGTCTGGACGAGGACGATGCCGCCCGACTGGTGGCCGCCGCACGCAGGACGGGAGTAGCCGAGAAGCTGGTCTTCTGCCGATGGGCTCAGGTCATGGTCCGCTTCGAGCGCGGCATGTACGCCGACCCCGACCAGGACCTCGGCCGCCTCTGGTGGAACCTCAAGAAGCGTTACCAACTGCTGAACCCGCCCGACGACCCCAGCCGCCCGGACTACGGCGCCAAGATGCACATCGTCGGCTCGCCGGCCTACTACCACAACTACATGCTCGGCGACCTGTTCGCCTGCCAGGTCCACGAGCACATCGCCCGCGAAGTCCTCGGCCTCAACGATCCGGAGAAGACCTCCTTTTACGGCAGCAAGGCCGCAGGCGACTTCATGCGCCGGACGATCTTCGCCCCCGGCAACCTCCTCGCCTGGCGCGACCTGACCGTCCGCGCCACCGGCGAACCGCTGTCGGCCAAGGCCTTCGCCCGCCGCTGCGTCCGGGCCCCCAATCCAACGAGCAGCAAATGATCGCCCCGGCAGCGCGAACAGACGGCCCGCTGCACCCGATGGCCAAGCGGCCTCATAACCTGCTTAACAGCAATAAGTTACGCCGATCCCCGTGACGCCGGCCGCCGGATTGTCGGTCCGGCGTCGCTCCGCAATGACCGCCCCCCAACGCCCGGCAGCCCGCCCGCCAACACGCCCACAATAAACCGCGTCTACGACCGAATACCCCTGCGAAGTGACCACGGACAAGGCCACAGACCAAGAGCTGGGAGGTTGAACCGATGTCCAGAAACGAATACGCACAACACGTGCACAAGAAGCGTTCCTTCTTCTCCACGCTGGCCTGGGGAGGCAGCGTCCTGCTGGTGACGGTGATCGCCTGCGGCACCTGCCTCGCCCTTTACGGCATGAACATCATCGACCGCAAGACCGACACGGTCACCGGCTTCGTGCGCGAGGCCGTCCGGTCCGTCCCCGACATCATCGACTCGCTGCCGCCGGTCGTGGCCGACGTGCTCGAAGACCAGCGCATGCCGGCCTACGCCGAAGCGCTCGACGTGTCGGCCAGACTGGTCCGCTTCGAGCGACCCGGCCGCCGCGGCCAGTGGATCCGTCCGATCATCGAGGTGCAAAACAACGGCGACGAGCTGGTCTCGCTCCTCTCCATGCGAGTCGTGATTCTCGACGAGGACGGCGATCCGGTGGACGAGGTCAACGAGTGGGCCGCCACCCCCATCGCCGCCGCCCGCGACTGGCGCGGGCCCCTCATGCCGGGCGCCAAGCGGCACATCGTCTCGCACCACCTCTACCTGGGTGAATCCGTCGCCCAGGGCGAGCTGCGGGCCGAGGTCGAGATCACCGACGTGCGTATCTGGAAGCCCGAAGCACGGCAGACGACGGCGGTAACCGGTGCAGCCGAGGAAGTGGCACTAGCAGCGGAGTGACGGCAGAGTCGACACCCTGGTCCCGTCCAGCGCCGATTCCAGATGCGTCACGAAGCTCATGGTCGGAGCACGCCAACTGCCGGAACACCACCCGCCCACGCGGGCCACCTTCCGCGAGAACGCGCCCCACGCCGCCTCCCAACGCCCAGGTCGCAGAACATCTCCGGGCAAGCACGCCGCGACATGTAAGGAGTTGTCGGTCAGAACGAATGAGGGAACCGAACGCGCGAGCGAAGTCTTCATCCTGTCGGGGGGCGTGCGCCAGGGATCGCCCATACGCCCCGTGAACCCGACGGCAGGAAACAAAGGAGCAAACGATGAACCAGCGACACAAGACCTCCATCCTCGTGCTGGCCGCGTGCGGTATGCCGGCAGTGTGCCTGGCCGTCGCCCCGCTCTCAGGCGGCGCGCAGACCCCGGCCGATGCGGCGATGGAAATGCCGGACACGATCGCCGGGCAACGCGCCGCAGCCTTCTTCGGCGCGTTCAACTCCGGCGATGACGCCCGAATGCGAGAGTTCGAGACGAACAACCGGGCCAGTTCCAGCCTCAAGACACGGACTATCGACGATCGCGTCCAACAGTCCCGCAGCCTTCGCGACCAATGGGGCGACCTGACACCACAGCGCGTCCTCCAGTCCGCCGAGCGCGATCTCACCCTGCTGGTCCACCTCGCCGCCCCCGACGACAACTTCTCGTTCCAGTTTCAGCTCGAAGAGAAGCCCCCGCACGGTTTGGTCGCCCTGCAGATCACCGGGCCGGTTCGCCCGGGCATGGTCGAGACCTTCTCCAAGTCCATCGACGAAGCCATTCGCAACGACACCATCGAGGCCGCCGCCCGGACGCTGCGCGAGGGCTACGTCTATCCCGAGGTCGGCAAGAAAATGGCCGACGCCCTCGCCCGGTACCAGGCCGAGGGGCGTTACGACGGAATCACCAGCGCCGGCCAGCTCGCCAGCACACTCACGGCGGATGTGTTCGCCATCTGCAACGACCGCCACTTCAGCATCCGCCCGGCCGGTCTTCGCGTAGGCGGCTCGCCCTGTGGTCCGCAATCCGGCCCCGACATCGGCGCTCAGGACAACTACGGCTTTCGCAAGGCCGAGCTGCTGCCCGGCAACGTCGGCTACGTCAAGCTGGACATGTTCCACCCCAGCACGGAGGCCCAGCAGATCGCCGCCGCCGCCCTGGCCTCCGTGGCCGACTGCGACGCCCTCATCTTCGACGTCCGCGACAACGGAGGCGGCTCGCCGGAGATGATCCGTTTCATCTCCAGTTACCTCTTCGACAAGCCGACCCACCTGAACAGCTTCTACAACCGCCTCGGCGACAAGACCTCCGAGACCTGGACCACCGAGGACGTCCCGGGCAAACGCTTTCGCCCCGACCTGCCGGTCTACGTCCTGACCAGCGGGTTCACCGGGTCGGGGGCAGAGGAGTTCACCTATAACCTCAAGCATCTCAGCCGGGCCACCATCGTCGGCGAGACCACCGGCGGAGCGGCCCACACCGTGACCGAGCGGATGCTGAACGATCACTTCGAGATGCGGTTGCCCTTCGGCCGGGCCTACAACCCCATCACCAAGACTAACTGGGAAGGCGTCGGCGTGAAGCCTCATATTGCGGTATCGAGGTCCGAGGCGTTGGAGACGGCACTCCAGGACGCTGCCAGGAAGATCAGCGTCCTGAGCCGGCCATCGGGGGCATGACTCGGGTGAGGTGAGGTCCGACCGTCAGCGATCAGTTATCCACGCGGCTACTAGAGCCGCCTTTGCCCGCGGAGCCATTCGATCCACTGATCAATGCCCTGACCGCTCTTGGCTGACAACTCGATGAACGGCGCCGCCGTGTTGATCCGGGACAGGTCGTCGCGCACGCGGCCCATGTCGAAATCGAGCACGCCGAGCAAATCGGTCTTGGTCAGCAGAATCGCGTCGGCCTGCTGGAACAACGTCGGATACTTGGCCACCTTGTCGTCCCCCTCGGGAACGCTGAGCAGGACGACCCGCCGATGCTCGCCCAGGTCGAACGCCGCCGGGCAGACCATGTTGCCGACGTTCTCGATGAACACGTAAGCCAGGCGTTCGAGCTCCAGCCGCCCGATGCCCTCGGCTACCTGCGGTGCCGTCAGATGACAGCCGGTACCCGTGTTGATCTGGATGGTCTCGGCGGCCAGCGGTTCGAGCCGCTCGGCATCGCGCGTGGTCTGCAAATCTCCCACCAACACGGCACAGCGCACGTCCGCCCCCAGAGCCGGGATCGTCCGCTCCAGCAGCGTCGTCTTGCCGCTGCCGGGCGCGCTCATCAGGTTGATCGCCACCACGCGGGCCTGGTCCATTCGCCCGCGGTTCGCGCTGGCGACCGCGTCGTTGGCCTTGAGCACGTTCTCGACCACCCGCACCTTCACCGCACCGCCTCCTCCTGCGGCACGTCGCACACAACCGATTCGAGAATGATCTCGTTTCCGGCCGTGATCCGAACGTCAGCCAAACCGCAACTCGGGCACAGATAACAACCGATGTCCGGCTCGAACGCGCCCCCGCAGCGGTTGCAGACCGCCTTGGCCGTTTGTTCGACGATCTGAAGCTCGGCCCCCTCGGCCATCGTTCCCTCCGCCACCGCTCCGAACGCGATCTGAAGCGCTTCCGGCACGACCAGTCGCATGACCCCGACGGAGACCGTCACCTCCGTGACCCGCGACGCGCAGTGACCGCGGGCCGCGGCCGACACCCGGTCGATGAGCCCCTCCGCGATGCTCAGTTCGTGCACGCCCCGTCTCCGGCGTCGCCGTCGTCCCTTCGGCAGCAGTGCAAGCGGTCCTTGGTAGGCCCCGCCGGGACGCAAACCCCTACTTGCTCTTCAGCTTCGCCGCCAGGATCGACAGCAGCATGTCGTTGTCCAGCGGCTTCTGGAACACGCCGCTCAGCCCCAGTTCCGCGTAATCGGTGCTCAGGTTCAGGTTGTCCCCCACCGAGCTGAGCATGTAGATCGGCGCCCGATTGCCCAGCGCCTTGAGTTCCTTGACGAAGCTGGTGCCCGCGTCCACCTCCTCCATCATCAGGTCCACGAGCACCAGGTCGGGGTCGGACTTCTTGTACGCCCGCAGCCCTTCCTCCGCGCTGTTCGCGGTGACGGCCACGTAGCCGGCCTTCTCGAGGATCAGACGCATCGCGTAGAGCAGGTCGGGGTCGTCGTCCAGGAAGAGAATCACGTGTTTTCCGTCTTGCATCATCCATCCTCGCAAGAAGTGGTTGCCGCAGCTACCGGCCGCTTTCCCGCCCGCTCCGCCGCATCGTCGAACGATCCCTCCCGCAGGACCCGCTCGATAAACGCCAGCGCCGCGTCCAGATTCGTCCGGGCCTTGGGCGACAGCCGCTCGCCGAACTCGTTGAACTCGTACCCCCGAACACCGAGCACGTACCCCCGCGTCTCGGCCCCGAACAGATCTCGCGCCAATGCCAGCAGCGCCGACGGCGACACGCTGTGACTCGTGAAGCTCACAGCCGAAGAGGGCTCGATCCGTTGAAACGAGAAGGGCTCCGGCCCGGACGCGTCCGCGTCGGCGAAGATGACCACGTCGTGCTCGGCCACCACCGCCGCGTCCTCCACCATCAACTGGTAGTCGGCCGCGACGACCACACCCGGAACCCGCAACTCCTCCAGCGCCGCCGCCACGGCCGGGCCCAGACCATCGTCCAGACGACCCGGGTTGCCGTAACCGATCACCAGCACTCTGGCTCGGCCTCCGCCCATCGACCTACCCCGTGCTCCTGCTGTCCAGCGCGTTTCCCTCGTAATCGAACACCGTGACCGTCAGCGGCATCTGCCCCAGAGCGTGCGTGGCGCACGACAGGCACGGATCATAGGCCCGGATGGCCACCTCGACGTGGTTCAGCAGACCTTCGGTGATCTCCACGCCGGTCAGATAGTCCTGGGCCACCTTGGTCACCGCCCGGTTCATTGGCTCGTTGTTGTGCGTGGTGGACACGATCAGGTTCGCCATGGTCACCTGATCGTCCTCGTTCACCCGATAGTGGTGGATCAACGTCCCGCGCGGGGCCTCGATCACGCCCACCGCCTCGCCGCGACGCTCCCCGCTGACCACCAGATCGTCGCCCTGCAGATCGGGGTCGTGCAAAAGTTCCACGATCTTCTCGACCGCGTGTACCAGCTCGATCATCCTGGCCCAGTGGTAGGCCATCGACATGTTGTTCGGCCGGTCGTCGGTCAGCGCCATGAACTCGCGCCGGGCCGCCTCCGCCTCGGGAGTGTCGATCGAATCACAGACGTTGATCCGAGCCAGCGGACCCACGCGGTACCAGCCCTTCTCCCGGCCCAGCGTCCGGATGAACGGGAACTTCATGTAGGACCACGGACGCACCTCCTCGGCGATGTAGTCCAGGTAGTCCGAGCAATCCACCCGGTCGAAAATCCTGTTCCCGTCCGCATCGAGGGCACGCAGATGTCCGTGGTACAGGTCCATCGCCCCGTCGTCCCGGACGATCGACATGTGGTTCGACTCGAACGCGCCGAACGATGCCAGCTTGGTCAGGTTCTCCACCGTGTAGTCCTTGGCGATCTTCAGCGCACCCCGGGACCACTCCACCATCTGATCCAGGTCGCTCAACAGGAAGTCCCGCTCCTCGACCGTCAGGTTCTTGTTGATCCCCCCGGGAATCGCCCCGGTCCCGTGGATCTTCTTCCCCGCCGTCAGCCGGATGACCTCCTGGCCGAATCTGCGGAGCATGACGCCTTGCACGGCCAGGTCTCGATGCTCGGCCACCACGCCGATGATGTTGCGGATGGCCGGGTCGGCGTCGAATCCGAAAAGCAGGTCCGGCGACACCAGGTGAAAGAAGTGCAGGGCGTGCGATTGCAGCGTCTGACCGTAGTGCATCAGCCGGCGCATCTTTTCGGCTGTCGGTGTCAGCTTCTCTCCACCGACGATGCGGTCCATCGCCTTGGCCGCCGCCAGGTGATGGCTCACCGGGCAGATGCCGCACAGCCGCTGCACCAGCACCGGCACTTCCCAGAACGGCCGCCCCTGAATGAAACGCTCGAACCCGCGGAACTCGACGATGTGCAGCCGGGCCTGCGTCACCCGGCCTTCCTCATCCAGCAGGATCGAGACCTTCCCGTGTCCCTCGACGCGCGTCACCGGTTCGATGACCACCCGCCTTTGGCCGTTGCCTCTCACCATTACTCGCTCCGATCCCGTCTAGTCGTATTTCACCAGCTCGTACGGCAGATCGACGGGCTTGTCGTTCAACAGGGCCACCAACGCCTCCCACAGCGTGTCCGCCGATGGCGGGCAGCCGGGCAAGTGGTAATCGATCTTGACCACCTCGTGGCACGGATAAACCTTGTCCAGCAGCAGAGGGATTTCCGGATCGTTGGGCACCTGCCCGCTCGGGTTGTACACCGACGGGCCGTTCCGGTAGGCCTCGTCCAGGCACTCCTGCAGCGGCACCATGTTCCGCATGGCCGGTATCCCGCCCATGATGGCGCAGTCGCCGACCGAGATCAGGATGTCGCAATGCCGCCGGAAATCCTGCAGCACTCGCACGTTCTCCTCGTTGGCGCAGCCCCCCTCGATCAGCCCCATCCGGCACCGCCCGGTGAACTCCTTGAAGTCGTTGATCGGCGACTTGTCGAAGTCCACCAGCTCGAGCAGCTTCAGGATGCGCTCGTCGATGTCCAGCAGCGACATGTGGCAGCCGAAGCAGCCCGCCAGCGACGTCGTTGCGATTCTCGGCTTGGCCATGGTCCTCGTCCTCACTCGCCCTGCGCCGGCTCGGGTGCCTCGATGTCCGAGCCGATCGGCCGGTGGTCGTACTGACGTTGCCCGATCGGCACCGCGTAACCCACGCGTTTCTTCAGGATGGCCCCTACCGGACACACGTCCACCACCCGGTCGGACAGATCGATCTTTGTGTCGGCCAGCCGTGCCCGAGCGTTGACCGCCACTTTCTTGGTTGGTCCGCGCCCGACGAACCCGAACACGTTCTTGCCGTCAATGTCCCGCGACGCCCGGACGCACCGGGCGCACAGAATGCACCGGTTGCGGTCGATGAAGATGTCCGGGTGGGAGGCGTCCACGTCCCGCTTGGGAAACAGATACGGATACTTCGGAGCCGCGATGCCGAAACGGTAGGCCAACGCCTGCAGCTCGCAGCTCCCGCTCTTCTCGCAATACATGCAGAAGTGGTTGCCCTCCACGAACAGCATCTCGATCAGGTTGCGCCGGTAGTGGTTCAGCTTCTCCGTGTTGTTGAGCACCACCATGCCCGGGCTGATCGGCTGCGTGCAGGCCGACTGCGGCCGCCCGTTGACCAGCACCGTGCACAACCGGCAGCCCCCCCACGGGAC
>DATKXO010000452.1:0-2309 GCA_035528995.1 Phycisphaerae bacterium
TCACCGACCACTTCCAGCTCACCGACCCGGAGGGCCAAGCGGTCACCCTCCGACGCCAGCAGAACAGCAACCTGATGAAGGGCACCCGGGGCACACCGGACTTCTTCCTCGCCGCCGACCTGACGCCCGAAACACAGTACACCCTCGAATACGTCCCACGCGTGGCCGACGGCAATCGATACCGTTACACCTTCACCGCCCCGACCGAGCTCACCGCCTTTAAGCGATACACCTTCGAACCGGTCGTCCAGGAATGAACCAACGCAGCGCCATCGCGCGGTGCCCCACCATCGGCCGGTGCCGCACCCTCGACGGGTGTCCCATCCCCGATGTACATCGGGAGTGCGGGACGGACGCGCCCAGTAGGTCGGACCCGCACACCCGACAAACGCCCACGCCGCGCGGCCCCCGCCGCCTGCCCGTAATCGGCCTGCTCCTGCTGACCGCCGCCGGTCTTCACTGTGAACGCCAACAGCAAGACGCCCAACGCCGGCAACAGGAAAACGCAAAACCCGCCGCCACGCCCGACGAAGCAAGCCAAGCGATGACCATCGAGTCGCTGTGGACCCAGGTCGACGACGCCCGGGTGCATTACCTGGCCGCCGGCCCCGCGGACGGCCGCCCCGTGGTCTTCCTGCACGGCACCAGGTTCCAGGCCGACACCTGGCGCCGGATCGGCACGCTCGACCATCTGGCCGGCCAAGGCTACCGCGCCTACGCCGTCGACCTGCCGGGCTTCGGCCAATCGCCCCGCACGCCGCACGAGCCCGAGCCGTGGCTCGGCAAACTGTTGGACGCGATGAACCTCGATCAGCCGGTCATCGTCTCGCCGTCGATGAGCGGCCGATATTCGCTACCGCTCGTCACCACGCGCCCCGAGCGCCTGGCCGCCTTCGTCGCGGTCGCCCCGGTCGGCATCCCGGCCTACCGCGACAAGCTGAGTCGAATCACCGTCCCGACGTTGGCCATCTGGGGTCAGAACGACGGCACCGTCCCCATTGCCCAGGCCGACCTGCTGGTCCAGGAACTGCCCCACGCACGCAAGATCGTCGTCCCCGGCGCCGCCCACGCCCTCTACATGGACAACGCCGACACCTTCCACAAGGAACTGCTCGCCTTCCTGGCTGAAGCACTTGCGCCCGACGAGCGATCCACCGAGCAGAGTGCACCCTGATGCAATAGTAGGGTGCATCTTGATGCACCACTCTCTCCGGGCCGGTATAATCCCCGCCCCGACGTCGAACCGGTCATCGCTCGACGCGGTGACCCGCGCAGCAACAGTAGGGTGCATCTTGATGCACCATGACGACCCCACTGAGAGGAAGGACCCCATGAGAAGCGTCGGCATGTTGGACCTCAAGGCCGAGTACGCCCTGTTCCGCGACCAGGCCCGCGCGGTCGTCGATCAGGTGCTGGACGACGCGCGATTCATCGGCGGCCCACAAGTCGGGCAGCTCGAGGAGCGGGTCGCCTCCCTGTGCGAGCGCAAGTTCGCCGTGGCCGTCAGCAGCGGAACCGACGCCCTGCTCTGCGCCATGATGTGCCTGGGCGTCGAGCCCGGCGACGAGGTCATCACCACGCCCTTCACCTTCTTCGCCACCGTCGGCACGATCCACCGGCTCGGCGCCAGACCGGTCTTCGTGGACGTCGAGCCCGACACCTTCAACATCGACCCGGCGAAGATCGAAGCGGCCGTCACCGACAGGACCAAGCTGATCCTGCCGGTGCACCTGTTCGGCCAGCCGGCCGAGATGGACGCGATCAAGGAGATCGCGGCCGGGCACGAGCGCGTCAGGGTGCTGGCCGACGCGGCCCAGGCCATCGGCGCCACCTACCGCGCCCGGCCCGCCTGCGCCGCGGGCTGTGCCACAACGCTGTCATTCTATCCGACCAAGAACCTGGGCGGCTTCGGCGAGGGCGGCATGATCCTCACCGACGACGAGGCCCTCGCCCACCGCTGCCGCATGGCACGCAACCACGGCGAGACCAGCCGCTACCACCACGAGTTCGTCGGCGGCAACTTCCGGCTCGACACCATCAAAGCCGCCATCCTGTTGATCAAGCTCGATCACCTCGCGCGATTCCTGGAGGCCCGACAACGAAACGCCGCCCGCTACGACGAGTTGTTGGCCGACGTGCCGGTCACCACGCCGGTCGTTCGCCCGCACAGCGTGTCGGCCTGGCACCAGTACTCCATCCTCTGCGACGACCGCGACGCCCTCATGGCCCACCTCAAGGAACGCGGCGTCGGCAGCGGCATCTACTACCCCGTCCCCCTGCACCTCCAGGCGTGCTTCGCCTACCTGCAC
>DATKXO010000453.1:0-72192 GCA_035528995.1 Phycisphaerae bacterium
GCCAACATGTGCTCGGCCGATCCCTGCTCGGCACCGGCACGAATGGCCCAGGCCGGCCAGGCGGGATGGCAGCGTCCGATCTCCAGGGAAACGCCGACGGCCGACCGGTAGACGTCCATCTTCCCGTCGTCCAGCGCGCTCTCGGCCAGCTCCAGCACCACATCGGCCGGTGCGATCGTGGTCGGGTTGTCGCGTCCGACCTGGGCGGCGTAGGACAGGACTTCTTCCGGCCGCTGGGCGGACAGCCTTTTCTGCGCCCATAGCGCCCGCTGGATGCCCGGCAAGTCGCTCGGATCGGCGGACTGCGCGGACGGACGCCGCCGATCGGCGCGGTACCGGTCATCCAGGCGCAACCCCACCATCAATCCGGGGGTTCGTTCACCATCGCCAGCCGGCCGCAGCCTGAAACCGGCTCGATCAGACGGCCGTTTAACCTGCCCCGAGTCGTTCAGTCCGTACGCGGCGGCGACGGCCGCGTAATAGCAGGTCTCGCCGAGCGGCTCAGCCAGCTCCGCCAGGAAACTGATCCGCGTTTCCGACGGGGCCGGTCTTGGTGCGATCCCGCCGGCGGCGACCCAGGTCCGCTGAACATCGTGCGGCTTCAGGCCCAGAGCGGTCAGATCCTCATGCAAGGCCGCATCGCCGGCCTGCTCGACCGCGTCCAGGGCCAGCCGGGCCACGGCGATCGCCTGGGGCGGCGTGGCACCGCCCTCATCCGGACTGTCCAGCAGTACCACGGCCGGCCGGTATGACCGGATCGCCGCCACCAGCCATCGCGTCACCTCGGCGCCTGCGTCGCGGTCCAGTTCCGCGGACCATTGGGCCAGGACCGTGTCCGCCCGACCGTCGATCGGATCGAACGAGGGCAGGTCGGCCTTGACGCGGACGGCCCCGCATCCCACGCCCCGGGCTGCCTCCCGCGTGGCACCGGCACCGTCGGGCGACCGGTCCGCCCCCACCTGGACGTAGGCGCATCGCCAGCCCAGCACCCCCGACAGATGGGCGAGCACAGGCCATTGGGCACGGTTCCGGGCAGTCGAGACCACCAGGACGGCGAACCCGCGATTGCTGCTGCCATCCGGGTCCGTCGGGGACCACGTCACGCCGCCGTCCGCCGTCTTGAGGATGCTCCCGGCCTCGCCGACGGCATACCCGACCTCGGCATCCGGGAAATGAACACCGAACAGCGGCAACGGATGTCCCGTGGCGACGGGCGACCAAGTGGCACCGCCGTCGGTGGTTCGCAGGACGTACCCGCCCGGCTGCCCGACGGTCCAGCCGAGCTGTTCGCCGCAGAAGCAGACGTCGTGAAGGTCGAGCAGCGGTGCGAGCGAGACGGGCAGCGCCAGGGCACGTCGTTGCCACGCTCTGCCGCCGCGGGTCTCAACCAGCACCGTGCCGCCGTCACCGACGACAATCGCCTGGGACGCGGTGCGCTGCCAGGCCGCCCGGAGGTCCGCTCGGGTAACGCGTGCCACTTCGTAGCGGGCCAGGCCGCGGCCTCGGAGCGGCAGCAGGAGCCCCGATCTGCCGACCGCCACTCCGCGCCCGAAGTGGGCCATCCCGAGCCCGAGCGCGGCGGCCGGCTCCGGCCCGGGGCCCAGGCCTGACGCCGCCTCCGAGCCCCGGTCCAACGCAGGGCTCCATCTGCGCCCTGTCGAACCGATGGAATAGAGGCCGCATTCGCGCAGGGCCCCCGGTTCGCCCGCCACCCAGAGATTCGCCTCCGCGTCGGCCCAGACGGCGTTGAGACGACCGACGTCGTCCAGCGGCACCGTCCGCCAGGATTGGCCGCCGTCGGTCGTGCCCAGCAGCACCCCTCGTCCCGTTCCGCCACCGAGGCTTCCGGGCTCACCACCGGCCACCCAGCCGGTGGAGGAGTCGACGAACCGGACGGCCTGCAAGTTGGCCTCGGTGCCGCCGGCCTGGCGATCCCAGGTCCTGCCTCCGTCGGGCGTGTGCAGAATCGTCCCGCCGTCGCCCACCACCCAGCCGGTGGTCGAATCGACGAACCAGACACCGTTGAGCCGCACGTCTGGGGGGGCGTCCGCTGGCCAGGCGTGGCCGGCGGTCCAGAGCGGGATCAGCAGGCTCAAGGTGCAGAATACTGATCGACGGTGGCGGTTCGGGGAGCGGGGAGCACTGAGCCGGAAACGCGGCCTCCGGGCCCTGATTGGCAGGAACGCCCGAACCACGTGAGAAGTCCGGCCGCCCACGCTGCGTCCCGGACTCCGCATTCGGAATTCCCACTTCATTCCGGCATTCTCAACTGGTCCGGCTGCGTTGACAAATCGCCCAGGCTCACTAGGATTGGGCACGATGCTAGGGTTTGTGACCATTCTGATGCCGGTCGGGCTCGTCGTTGGGGCGGCGGGTTCGGACGCGGGTGCTCCCAAGACGACGCTGGCCCCAAAAAGCTGGCAATTGGACTTCGACTTTCACGACCCGGCCCGGATCACCGTGACGCTGCCGGGCGAGAGCGAGCCGACCACGTTCTGGTACCTCCTGTACACCGTCACCAACCAGACCGGACGCGAAATCGAGTTCTACCCCGCCTTCCATCTGGTGACCGACACGCTGGCGGTGGTCGAGGGGGGAGACCGGATTCACCCCCAGGTGTACGACGCCGTTGCGGCCCGGCATCGCCGGCTGTATCCGTTCTTCGTGGCGCCCCCGGCCGCCTATGGGAAGCTGAACCAGGGCACGGACAACAGCCGGACGTCCGTTGCGGTGTTCCGCGACTTCGATCTGCACGCCAGCAGCTTCGCGGTGTACGTGGGCGGGCTTTCCGGCGAGATCGCGCGGGTGAACAACCCGGCCTTCGAGGTCGATAAAGCGGAGTCCGATAACAACGTCCGTTTCTTTCTGCTTCGCAAAACGCTGGAGATCCGTTACGATCTGCCAGGTGACCCGCTGTCGCGGGAGACGGTGGTGCCCACTCGCGTCAAACGCGAATGGGTGATGAGGTGATTGCAGCATAGCGATTGGCGAGGTTCGACTTACCGATCCGCCGTTCGCCGTTTGGAGCACAACCGTGGCACATAAGAAGGGACAGGGTTCAACCCGCAACGGACGCGACAGCGGTCCGCAGTTCCGTGGGCTCAAGCGATACGCGGGGCAAGTGGTGACCACAGGCACGATTCTCATCCGGCAGTGCGGCACACCGTTTCTGCCCGGGCGCAACGTCGGCCGCGGGCGGGACGATACGCTTTTTGCGCTACAGGATGGAATCGTGGCGTTCCGCGGGCGCCGGGTGGACGTCGTCATACCCGCGCCGACCGAGAACTGACGTTGCGAAGGCGGCAAATTGCCGCCTGGCGATCTGCACCGCGAACCCGACATGTGAACCAGGAGGATGGCCGTTGGGGTCATCCTCTTTTGTTTGGCCCGGATAGTCGCCTCGAACCGTGTTTGTCGATCAGGCCGAGATCTACGTTCGCGCCGGCAACGGCGGGCACGGGTGCGTGAGCTTCCGGCGCGAGAAGTACCTGCCCCGCGGCGGGCCCGACGGCGGTGATGGCGGCCGCGGCGGCGACGTGATTCTCCGCGCCGTCGAAGGCATCGACACCCTGCTCGACTTCGCCGGGCGACATCATTGGATCGCCAAGAACGGTCGGCCGGGCCAGGGCAAGAACATGACCGGTCGCGGCGGGCGCGATCTGCCCGTCGACCTGCCGCCCGGCACCCTGGTGTACGACGCCGAGACCGGCGTCCTGCTCAAGGACCTGACTCCCGCCGGGACCCAGACGGTCATCGCCGCCGGCGGCAAGGGCGGCCGGGGAAACAAACACTTCGCCAGCTCGACCAATCAGGCGCCGCGCGAGGCCGAGCCCGGCGGGCCCGGTGAGGAACGCACCCTCCGGCTGGAGCTGAAACTCATCGCCGACGTCGGTGTCGTGGGCCTGCCGAACGCGGGTAAGAGCACGCTCTTGTCGCGGCTGTCCAAGGCCCGCCCCAAGATCGCCGACTATCCCTTCACCACTCTGCAGCCGCAGCTCGGCATCGTGGAACTGTCCGGCTACCGGCGTTATGTGATGGCCGACCTGCCCGGCCTGATCGAGGGAGCTCACCAGGGCACCGGGCTGGGCGACGCCTTCCTTCGGCACGTGGAACGGACCCGAGTGATTCTGCACCTGGTCGACATCCACCCGCTCCAGGACGCCCCGTCCCCGGTCGAGGCCTACCGGACCATTCGCCGCGAGTTGCAGGCCTACAGCCCGGAACTGGCCGCCAAATGCGAGATCGTCGCCGCCAACAAAATCGATCTGGGAGAGGATCGTGAGGCCGTCGCGAGTCTGTCGGAGGCCGTCGGCGGACCGGTGCTGGCCGTCAGCGCGATTACCGGACGGGGTCTGCCCGCGTTGACCGAGCGCCTCTGGGAAGCGGCGCGTGGGGACCGACAGCCCGGACCTCGCCGAACTGACCTGCCGGTCAGCCCACACCGCAGGGACCCGCCCTCCGATGCCCCCGATGGAGGCATGTAGCGCGGTGCGAGCCGAACCCCGCCGCGTCATGGTTCAGCTACCCGGCCGGTGCCGCACAGGGCGCCACGGGGACGATCCGCCGGTGCCCGAACTGCCAACGATCACACGGAATGGCATGAGGGTGGCCTAGCGCCGTTCTTATGGTACCCTTTGCTCTCCCGCTGGGCGCCGAGCGAACCTTCGACACCGGCCCGACGAGGTGGATACCCCAATGGTTGCCGACAACAAGTCCGACCGGCCCGGCGCTACGCCGGAACCTGGGCCCAACCGGAGTGCCGGCGGCGCGGTGGTCGTCATGGACGTGGGCAACAGCTCGATGGCCATCGGACTCTGGGACCGGATGCGCGTGTCCGACGCCGTGCGCGTTCCTACGCACGATCGCGGTGGGTTCGCCTCCACCTTCGGCAAGCTATGGACCGGCACCGGCCAGGACCGGCCGGGTGCGGTCGTGGTCGCCTCGGTCGTGCCCGACGCGGTCGAGTGGATCGGCGCCGAGGTCGTGCAGCAGGCCGACCGGAGGATCGCCGTGGTCGGGCCCGGTATCGGCCTGCCCTGCCGGGTCGCCGTCCGGGAGCCGGACCGCGTAGGGGTCGACCGGGTCTGCGCGGCCGCGGCCGCCTTCGAATGCACCCGACACGCCTGCACGGTCATTGACTTCGGCACCGCCATCACGGTGGACCTGGTGGATGACGAGGGGACTTTCATCGGCGGGGCCATACTGCCGGGTGCCGAGTTGCAGGCCCGGGCCCTGGCGCTTGGGACCGCCGCACTCCCGGAAGTGAAACTGACACCGCCCGGCGACCCGGTCGGCCGCGACACCTGCGAAGCGATTCGCAGCGGGATCCTCAACGGCATTCCCGGAGCCGTCCGCGGCATCGTCGAGCAGTACGCCACCGTGTTGAACCAATGGCCTCAGGTCGTGGCCACCGGAGGTGATCTCCATCTCTTCCTCGACCGGTGTGACTTCATTGACTCGCCCGTACCCAACCTCACTCTGATCGGCGTGGGGTTGGCCTACGCCCGGCATCGGCAGGCCGGCGGGCGATGAGCCGAGCCACCGACGCCGCCACCCACTGCTGCCTGCTGACGCCGGCCGGCATGGGGGCCATTGCGGTCATCAGAGTGCGCGGCCCGGGCGCGGTCGCCGTGGTCAGCGAACTCTTTCGTCCGAAGTCGGGAGACAAGTCGTCCGTTCTCGATGCGCAACAATCGCACCGTCTGATCTACGGCCGCATCATGGTGGACGGGGAGACCCTCGACGACGTGATCGTCTGCGCCTCTACGACTGACGACGGCATACCGCACGTGGACATCAACGCACACGGGGGCATTCGTGTAGTCGAGCGGATCCTCATGGCTCTGCAAGACCGTGGGGTGTCTGTTGACCAGGACGAGGGCCGGCATCAGGCCGTGTGGCCCGCGGCCAACCGGATCGAGGCGGAGGCGATCGAGGCCATCGCCAGGGCCGGAACACGCCGGGTCGTCGAGTTCCTGCTGCACCAGAATGTCGTCCTGCCCGAGTGCTTCGAGCGGCTGGCTCGCCAGGCCGACCAGGATCCGACCGGCGCGCTGGCAGGCCTGCGGGCCTTGCTGCATACCGCAGACGCATGCCTTCTGCTGGTGGACGGTGTCACCATCGCGATCGTCGGGCCTCCCAACGCCGGTAAATCGACGCTGGCCAACCGGCTTCTCGGCACCCCCCGGGCGATCGTCTCCACCATGCCCGGGACCACGCGCGACTGGGTGGCCGAGCCCACCGCGATCCACGGCATCCCCGTCACCGTCGTCGATACTCCCGGGATGGGGGCGACGGCGGATGCCCTCGAGGCCCTGGCCATCGACCGCGGCATGACGCGCGCGGCCCGGGCCGATCTGCGGATTCTGGTGCTGGACGGTAGCCGTGAGCTGCCCGAGACCTTCTTCGATGAGCTGCCCGGCACATGGGTCGTCCAGCCGCTGCTGGTGGTGGCCAACAAGAGTGACCTGCCCCAGCGGTGGGGCGGCGACCGCCTGCCACCTGGTTTCCGCTCGACGCTGCTGACGGTCTCGGCGCTGCGGGGTGACGGCTTGGCCCTGCTGGAGGACCGAGTCACCGCTGGACTGGGGCTCAGCGGGCGCAAGGACGACGCGCCCGGACTGTTTACCCGGCGGCAGCGCGACGCAGTGGCTGCGATTCTGAAAGACCGATACCGGGCCGGCCCGGATCTGGCCCGGAGGATTCGACAGGAACTGATCGGCACACGCTGAGAGACCGCCACATGGGGGGTATAATAGACTGTTAACGCGCACCCCAGCCCGTGGAACCGTTCGCCCCCGGATGGTTTTTCGGTTGCGGGCTCTCCTTTAGGCGCGTACATTAGTGCGGCACCTCGCCTACGGCGACCGATCGCCGACGGCTTCAGTGCAACTTGATTCGGAGTCTGGCCCCGCTCCATGGCTGTCGAAGAAGACTCACATCTCGGCCGAAGACTCGTCGAGCACAAATTGGCCACCGCCAACGAGGTGGCGCTGTGTGTCGCCCGACAGAAGGAACTCGAGGAGCAGGGGCAGAAGATCAGCTTGGCCGACGTCCTCGTCGAGGCCGGATACCTGACCAAATCTCAGTTGGTCCGTTTGCGAAGGTCGATGGACGACGACTCGATGTATCGTCCGGCCCAGCAGATCCCCGGCTTCCAGATCCTTGGCAAACTGGGGCAGGGGGCCATGGCCACCGTGTTCAAGGCCAAGCAGATCAGTCTTGACCGCCCCGTGGCCATCAAGGTGCTGCCCAAACGGCTCAGCGACAATCAGGAGTTCGTGGACCGCTTTTACCGCGAGGGTCGGGCGGCCGCGCGCCTGAACCACCCCAACATCGTGCAGGCCATCGACGTCGGCGAGGCCGGCGGCTACCACTACTTCGTGATGGAGTACATTGACGGCAATACGGTCTTCGACCAGGTCTCCTCGGGCGAGCCCTATGCCGAGCTCGACGCCCTGCGGATCATCCTGCAGGTGGCCTACGCCCTGGAGCACGCTCACGCCCGCGGCTTCATCCACCGCGACGTCAAGCCCAAGAACATCATGATCACCAAGGAGAGCGACGTGAAGCTGGCGGACATGGGCCTGGCCCGGGACATCCGCGACTACGAAACCGCCAGCGCCGAAGCCGGACGGGCCTACGGCACGCCCTACTACATCAGCCCCGAGCAGATTCGCGGCGAGATCAACATCGACTTCCGGGCTGACATCTACTCGCTGGGGGCCACGTTCTACCACATGGTCACCGGCAAGGTTCCCTTCGAGGGGGCGACTCCCTCAGCGGTGATGCATAAGCACCTCAAAGAGGTGCTCATCCCGCCGGACCACGTCAACACGCAACTGTCGGCCGGTATCGGCGAGATCATCGAGCTGATGATGGCCAAGAAGCGGGACGACCGCTACCCCTCCACGAAAGAGCTGATCGCGGACCTCGAGGCCGTCGCTGCCGGCGAACCGCCCTATCAGGCCCGCAAGAAGTATGACCACGCACTGCTGCACGACCTGGCCACCAGCGGCGAGACCGTGTCCATGGCCACCGCTGAAGACCTCGACCCGACGGTGGGCGACCCCGGCCGCTCGTTGATCATCATGCTGCTCTCCATCGCACTGGCCCTGAGCATCCTGCTCAACATTGCAATATTGATCTTCGGTTTCGGCGGTGAGTAGCGGCACAGTCCGGCGAACTCGACGGCCGGGTACGCTGCGGGCCGCGCGAAGAAGGGCCGCGTCACCGAACGCCGACACGTCGGGCGACCGGCTTCGGGTGAGCTACCTGGGCTGGTAGACTCTTCCCCACTTATAGACGCGGGCCCGCCAGTTCTCGGAAGTGCCCAGTTCGTGGTCGATCTGCATCATTTCGATGGTGGTCAGGGTCGTCTTGTCCACCAGCGTCTTGCCGAATTCGACGTAGCCCTTGCACAACAGGCGCGGCGGGTTCCGCAGCGCTGAGTTGGGCTCCCACTCGCCCGTCTCTTCGTTGGTGAATCCGTGTGAGGCCTCTATGTACAAATGGGTCACCGCCCAGCCGTGCGTCTCGGTGATGGAGAACTCGAGCACGGGGTGCGTGCCCTCCAGGCGGGCCTCCACCGCGACGTTGAACTCGGGCTGCTCGTCCGTCTCGATGCCGTCGATGTGTGCGGGATCGTACGGCCCCCCGACGGAGTTGACGTTCGGCGGAACGCCGACGTCTGTTCCCGCCCCGCCGCAGAACGCGAAGCTGCAGGCGAGAAGACCCGCCACCACCACAAGAGCGATCAGAAGTGCGTTGCGCGCCGAAGTCCGCATTTCGTCGTCCACGTTGCCGGCGCGACGCGCGCCGACTATCCCGGGATCGAGCGACGGCGATTATCGCGGCCTATTTCGGCTTATAGACCTTTCCCCACTTGTAGACGCGGGCCCGCCAGTTCTCGGAAGTGCCCAGGTCCTGATTGATCTGCAACATCTCGATCGTGGTCAGCGTCGTCTTGTCCACTAACGTCTTGCCGAAGTCCAGGATCTCCTTGCACAGGAGCTTCGGTGGATTTCTCAGCTCCGTGTTCTGCGCCCACTCGCCGGTTTCCTCGCTGATGGTGCCGTGTGACGCCTCCACGTAGAGCATGGTGACCGCCCAGCCGTGCGTCTCGGTGATGGAGAACTCCAGCACCGGGCGTGTGCCCTCCATGCGGGCGTCGACGACCACGTTGAACTCCGGCTCCTCGTCCGTCTCGACCCCGTCGATCTCTTCAGGATTGTAGCGTTCTGCCGCGGTCTGCGCCGTCTCCGGCACGTCAGCGACCGGCTCCGCCCCCTGGTAGAACGCGAAGCGCCAGGTCAGCAAGCCGACGGCCACCACCAACAAGATGATCAGCAGCGGTTTCTTCATGGGGGTTCTCGCTTTGTCGCGCCGCGCCGCCGGACCCGGTGCCGACCGCACGGCAGGGCCTCAGGAATCCACCGGCGTACTATAACCTTCCCCAACGCACCTGCCCAGTAGCCGGGCCCACTGCATGTCTGCCGGACGCTCAATGTGCGTGCCCCGCCCGTTGCAGCGTTTTTCCCGAAACCGTTTGGGGATCACCAATCCGGGGACAGGCCGACTTCGTTCTGCGGGTCGTCTACCGTACGTGTGCCGCCGGGTGGGCCGGCTCCGGTCGGCAAAGCAGGAAGGCGGCCGCCACCAGGCCGCCGCTGAGCAACATCAGGATGACGCGTGTTGGCCCGTCCAAAAAGAGCCGATCGTAATTCATCGCCGGCAACCGCCCGATCACCCGGGCGATCGGGCGGGGGGGCTCGATCGGCTGAACGGCCATCGGGCGTGGCGCGTGGAATCCGGCGGGAAGGACTCCGGGGACCGGCACTTCGGCCTGGCCGGGGTGCCGGTAGCTCAACTCCCTGCGGGCCAGCCGGGCGGCCACTGCCGGGTCCGTGCGGATGGCCGCAGCCGTGTGACGAAGACGCTCGACGTCCGCTCGTGCGGTAGCGGCGAGCTGCTCCTCGACCTGGGTGGCCAAGGCCATGGCCTGGTAGTCCCGCCAGACCGGCAACACCACGCAGGGAGCAAAGCCCGCGCCCGCCAGGGCGATCAAACCCCAGAACAGCAGCGGCGAGCCTCCACTACAGACTCCTGTCGCGCCGTTGGGGTCGGCTCCGTCCATGGATCCGTACGCCTCCCTGATGCCCAATGTACCTTTGTCTGGAGGACCTTCTTGCCCCCGTCTCGAATCACCGCCCGACGTCCCGGCCGCGCCGGGACACCTGCACCTGTAATCGGCTATTGCGGCCAGAACTGTCCGCCATAAACGGCCGCGTCGTCCAGGTGCTCCTCGATCCGCAGCAGGCGGTTGTACTTGGCCACGCGATCCGACCGACACAGGCTCCCGGTCTTGATCTGCCCCGCGTTGGCGGCGACGGCCACGTCCGCGATGGTGGTGTCCTCGGTCTCGCCGCTACGGTGGCTGATGATCGCCCTCCACCCGTTGCGCATGGCCAGGTCGATGGCCTCGAACGTCTCGGTCAGCGTGCCGATCTGGTTCAGCTTGATCAGAATCGCGTTGGCCGACTTCTCTCGGATCCCCCGGGACAGGAACTCGGTGTTGGTCACGAAGAGGTCGTCTCCGACAAGCTGCACGGCATCCCCCATGGCCGCCGTCAGCTTGGCCCACCCGGACCAGTCTTTCTCACCCAGACCGTCCTCGATGCTTCGGATCGGGTACTTCTCGCACCAGCCGCGCCAATGGCCGATCATCTCGTCGGAGGAGAGAGACTTGTCGGGGGCGGATTTGAAGAATCGGTATCGTCCCGTGGCCTCGTCGTACATCTCGGAGGCGGCCGGGTCCAGGGCGATGAAGATGTCCTTGCCCAATTCGTAGCCCGCTGCCTGGACGGCCTGCGAAATGACCTCCAGGGCCTCGTCGTTGCTCTTGAGGTCCGGAGCGAAGCCGCCCTCGTCCCCCACGGACGTGCTGTAGCCCTTCTTGGAGAGCACCTTCTTGAGAGCGTGGAAGCATTCCACGCCCATCTGCAGAGCGTGAGAGAAGCTCGCCGCGCCCCAGGGCTGGATCATGAACTCCTGGAAGTCCACGTTGTTGCCGGCGTGGCGGCCGCCGTTGAGGATGTTCATCATGGGCACGGGCATGACCCGCGCCCGGACACCACCCAGGTACCGGAACAGTGGCAGGCCCGCCGACATGGCCGCCGCCTTGGCAGTGGCCAAAGAGACCGACAGGATGGCGTTGGCCCCCAGCCGTCCTTTGCGCCCGGGATGACCGTCACTCTCGGCCGACTGGGCCTCATCCTGCTGGATCATGGCCAGGTCCACGTCTTCCTGGTCGGTGGCATCGAGTCCCAGGACCGCCTCGGCGATCTCGGTGTTGACGTGCTCGACCGCCTTGAGCACCCCCTTGCCGCCGTAGCGGGCCGGATCGCCGTCGCGCAGCTCGACGGCCTCGTTCTCCCCGGTCGATGCCCCGGAGGGAACGCCCGCCTCGCCATAGCTGCCGTCTTCCAGCACCACGGTGGCGCTGACCGTCGGGTTGCCGCGCGAGTCGAGAATCTCACGCGCCTCTACGTGTACGATTGTGGTGGACATGCGAACCTCCTCTTCAACCCGCGGCTCAGCGAGGATTGCCCGGGCCGCGACGGATGGGTAATTGCGTTCACCGGCGGGAACGTGCCGGCCGGCCGGCTCCGGGCAGTCTAGCCAGCCCGTCTGTCCGGTCAAGCGGACGCCTGGTGACGGCTGGAATCATACGACGAAAGCGACTCCGACATCGCTGCTGCGGGACGCCCTGCTTGGCCGATGATCACCGCAGGGCCGGCTCGTGTGCTGGCTGGTGTCGGCGGTTGTTGCCGGACGTGACTCGCACGTGCCGGAGGAGGTACACTGACAGGGTCCGGCGCGTCATGCGGCGCCGGGCACGTATGCCGTATTGTTGGGGCACCCGGGTGGCACGTCGTGGTGCTGCGCGGCCCGGGTCTGCGGAGATGCTTGCATGAGCCTGCGTATCCTGTGCGTCGTGTCGGGCCTCCTTCTTCTGGGCGGCTGCATCGAGTTTCAACGCACCATGCGCGGTGAAACGGCCGGCGGCGGCGGCTCCGATTGGAACCCTCAACCGGGGACGGACGTCGATTCGGACGGCCTGGCCGGCTTCAAGGACAACTGCCCGGAAGATGCCAACCCCGATCAGGTCGACGCCGACACCGACGGCCTCGGTGACGTCTGCGACGACGATCGCGACGGCGATGGCGTGCTCAACGACGACGACAACTGTCCGGACGTGGCCGACCCCGATCAGGCGGATACCGACACTGACGGCCTCGGCGACGCCTGCGACGACGATCTCGATGGAGATGGCCTGCTCAACGATGAGGACAACTGCCCGGACGATCCCAATCCGGATCAGGAGGATGCCAACGACGACGGCATCGGCGATGCGTGCGGCAACGACCGGGACAACGACACCGTGCCCAACGAAGAGGACAACTGCCCGGATGTCGCCAACCCGGACCAGGAGGATACCGACACCGACGGCCTCGGCGACGCCTGCGACAACTGTCCGGCTCTGGCCAGCGAGGACCAGGCCGACGCGGACGACGACGGCGTCGGGGATGCCTGCGACAACTGTCCCGAAACTCCCAACGCGGATCAGGAGGACGCCGACGACGACGGCATCGGTGACGCCTGTCGCGACGATCGCGACGGAGACGGTGTGCCCGACGATGAGGACAACTGCCCGGACGACCCCAACCCCGACCAGGAGGATGCCGACGACGACGGCATCGGCGACGCCTGCGCCGCCGATCGCGATGCGGACGGCGTTCCCGACGCGGACGACAACTGTCCCGACGTCCCCAACCAAGGTCAGCAGGACCTGGATACCGACGGGATCGGCGACGCCTGCGATGAGGAGACCGACTCGGCGCTGGGCTTCCGCGAGTTGCCGGATGATCTCGAGGAGATCACCACCGAGACCGGCCTGGGCTACGTGGACATTGAGGTCGGAACCGGCGTCCAGCCGCAGACCGGCGACGAGATCCAGGCCCACTACACCGGCTGGCTTCAGGAGGATGGAACCAAGTTCGACAGCTCACTCGATCGCGGCGAACCGTTCCCCTTCCGGCTGAATGAGAGTTCCGTCATCCAGGGCTGGCATGAGGGATTCGCCACGATGAACGTCGGCGGCCGGCGCCGGCTGATCATCCCGCCGGACCTGGGCTACGGCGAGGCCGGCCGTCCGCCGAGCATTCCGGGAAACGCCACGCTGATCTTCGACGTCGAACTCCTGGCCGTGAACGCCCAATAGCTCACCCGGCACAGCGCCGGATCGGTACTGTCGGCCCCAACCGCCCCTTGCGCATCAGAGAGCGTCCTGCTACCCCTTTTCCTTCTTCACCCACGTCAGGTGGTAACCCTTGTCCTCGACCTCGCGCGCGGCCATGGTCAGGCGAAGCTGTTTGTACGTGTCGCACATGACGGCCAGCTCGTCGGTGCGCTCGGTGCCGATGCTCTTCTCGTACGTGCCCGGGTGGGGACCGTGCGGGATGCCGGCCGGGTGCAGGCTGATCGAGCCGTTGCCCATCCCCCGGCGGCTGGTGAAGTTGCCGGCCACGTAGAACAGGATCTCGTCCATGTGCACCGAGGCGTGCCCGTAGGGGCAGGGGATGGCCCCCTGGGCGTAGTCCACCTTCCGCGGCACGAACGAGCAGATCACGAACTGGTTGCCCGCGAAAGTGATGTGCATCGTGGGCGGCAGGTGGATCGACCCCGTCTTGGGCTGGTAGTCGTGAATGTTGAACGCGAACGGATAGACGAACCCGTCCCACCCGGCCAGGTCGTACGGAAAGTGCTCGTGCAGGCGGACGGTCAGCTCGTCCGCGCGCTTGACCACCAGCTCGAACGGCGCCCGTCCGTGCGACGCCTCGTCGTACGCCAGCAGCGACTGCGGCAGGCGGAAATCCCGGTGCGTATAGGGGGCGTACATCGTGATCTGACCGGACCGGTTGCGGAACTCCTTGGGGATGTCGATGAAGCCGCGCCCTTCAAAGACCACAAACTCCGGATTGGGCCCGTCCCAGTGGACGCGGTAGGGCGTGCCCCGCGGAATGTGGACGTAGTCGTGCTCCTGGAACGGCAGCACGCCGAAGAGCGTCTCGAACCGACCGCCGCCCCGGTACGCAAAGTAGAGCTCGTCCCCGTCCCCGTTGGTCAGGAACCGCGCGGACGTCGCTGTCGGCTTGACCATGCTGACCTGGACGTCGCTGTTGAACAGCAGCACCCGGCGGGCGTCTAGAAAATCGCCCGACAGCTGCAGGTCCTGCGTCCTGATGTGGCGGCGGTGGAGCGGCTGCTCGGCCAACGGCTCGAACGGGGAGAACCCCGGAATCGCCAGCGGCTCGACCGCGTGCTCGTCCGTCGGCGGGACGCGGTAGTACAGGATCGAGAACGGCCCCTCGAATCCCTCGCGGGTGTGGCACTGCTCCATGAGGAGTTTGCCGTCTTCGTAAGAAGTGGTGTGCGGCTTGGCGGGCACTTTGCCCAGGGCGTGTCGATGGATCATCGGGTCACTCCGATCGTGATTTGCGGCCCTGCGAGGCGGGACCGCCGAATCGGCCGTAGACCGGTCGCAGCCCGCATCTGCGATCGCCAGCGTAGTTGGTGTCGGGTCCGTGTCAACCGTGCCCAGTGGGGCATGGCAACGACGGGCGCCGCGTCGAACATCCGCGACGGAGTCGCCCGCGACCCTGCGGGGTAGCATGAATTTCACAAACGTGCTACACTGCCTTCCCCGTTGAAGAGTGCGGTGACCTGTGGCCCGGACCGACGCTCCGGCGCTACACGGGGAGAGTTTCGGGTACGGAGTCCGGTCGATGGAACAAACATCCCTCCTCGTTCTGCTCGGGACGGCAGCTTTCATCGGCTTCCTGCACACGCTGACCGGCCCCGACCATTACATCCCCTTTGTGGCCATGGCGCGCATCGGGCGATGGTCTTTGCCCAAGACGATCGCGATCACGCTGGCCTGCGGTGTCGGTCACGTGGGCAGCTCGATCGTGCTGGGCACGGTCGGCATCGGGTTCGGCGTTGCGTTGGGCAGGCTCGAGTGGTTCGAGGGCGTCCGCGGGAGCATGGCCGGCTGGCTGTTGCTGGGCTTCGGACTGGCTTACCTGGCCTGGGGCGTCAAGCGGGCGCTCCGCGCCCAACCGCACACCCACGTCCACGGTCACGCCAACGGCAGCGTCCACGGCCATCTGCATGGCCACGCCGGCAACCACGCCCACCCCCACGGCGCAGACAAGGCCACTCAGAGCATGACCCCCTGGATCCTGTTCACCATTTTCGTGTTCGGACCGTGCGAGCCGCTCATTCCCCTTCTGATGTTCCCCGCGGCCAAGCTCAGTTTCTGGGGCGTCGGCCTGGTCTGCCTGGTGTTCGGTTGCTGCACCCTGGCCACAATGACCACCCTCGTCGTGGCGGGCTACCTGGGCTTGAGCCGGGTGTCCTTTGCCTGGCTGGGTCGGTACGCCCATGCCATCGCCGGCCTGGCCGTGACGGCCTGCGGGCTGGCCGTACAATTCGGCTTGTAGTCCATACGAGACTGAATGCAGCGGCTTCTCCGCGTCCAGCGCCCCTTGCATCGCGGAGCGTCGCCGGTCGGGTCCGATAAGCACGGCGCACAATTTGCCTCTCCGACTTTCGCCTTCCCGGCCGATAAAACGGCTGTCCACCCGAGGCTTGCGGGCGGACTGTGACCTGACGTTGTCACCCCATTCCTATGTGGAGGATCCACCCGATGAGATGGCGCACGAAGTGTGTGTGGAAAATCCTCGCCCTCATCCCCATGCTGGGCTTGTACAACCTGGCGAGCTGCCAGGCCGACGTGATGCGCGACGTGGCCAAGGATCTCGACGACCGGGCCGGCGAACTCGACGGCCAGGACGACGACCTGGATCTGGGCGACTACCTGGCGGATCTGGTTGACGGTCTGTAATCGCCGCCGGTTGCCGGCGCTGCCTACCTCCGCTGTACAAAATCGGAAATCGACATTGCCGCTCGCAAACCCGGCGGGCGGGCGTTGACCCACGCCCGTCCGCCGCCCGCGTTCCCCGACCCCTCTCTTCTTCTCACCGCCTGCCGGGCGGGATAACATTCCGGCGACGCGCCTTTCTGTCCGGCTTGCCGGAGCGCCGTCATAACGAGGGCGGTATGGGCAACGCTGCACGATTATCGGGCAACGGCACAGCCCTGCTCGAGGTGCGCGACCTGCACGTGCGTTTCGGCTTGCCCGGGCGACTCGCCGGCCGATGCGTGCGAGCGGTGGACGGAGTGAGCTTCGACGTGCATCAGCGGCGGACGCTCGGCCTGGTCGGTGAAAGCGGATGCGGCAAGACCACGCTGGCCCGTGCCATCCTGCGCCTGGTCCCGGTCCACGAAGGCCGCGTTCGCTTCGACGGTGCGGACGTGCTGGCCCTGAATGCCCGCGGACTGCGTCGGCTCCGGCGTCGCATGCAGGTCGTCTTTCAGGACTCGGCCGGCAGCCTGAATCCGCGCATGACGATCGAGGGCATCATCGGAGAGGGGCTGACCGTACACGGGCTGGCCCGCGGGCGCCGACGCCGGGAGCGAGTTGCCACCTTGCTCGAGCGCGTCGGCCTCGCCGCCGACCACCTCGACCGCTACCCGCATGAGTTCTCCGGCGGTCAGCGACAACGCATCGGCATCGCCCGAGCCCTGGCCCTGGAGCCCGCGTTCATCGTCTGCGACGAGCCGGTGAGCGCCCTGGACGTCTCCGTGCAGGCTCAGATCCTCAACCTGCTGGCCGACCTGCAGGCCGAGCGCGGACTCAGCTATCTCTTCATAGCCCATAACCTGGCCGTCGTGGAGCAGTTTGCCGACCAGGTGGCCGTCATGTACCTGGGGCGCATCGTCGAGATCGCCGCCCGGGAGGAGCTGTACGCCCGCCCCCGACACCCTTACACGCAGTCGCTGCTGGCGGCCGTTCCCGAGCCGGTACCGTGCCGCAAACGGCCCGCCCTGCTTGGTGGAGAGCCGCCCAGTCCGATCGATCCGCCTGCCGGCTGCTCCTTCCATCCGAGATGCCCTCTGGCCGCCGAGGAGTGCCGCCAACGCAAACCGGCGCTGGTGGCAAAACCGGGCCTGGCGGCGGCCCACCTGATCGCCTGCCATCTCGCCGACCGGGCGGCCGACTTCGGCCCGTCGCGTACCGTCTCGCGAGGATAAACCCTGTTTGGATTGCGGCGCGGAAACCGACCGGAGGGTGCCGTTGCCGGCATCATCGCGGTCATCTGCGACCCGCCGGCGCTGTCTGACGCCCGGGCCGGGAAGCGGCTGAACGGGTTTGGTCAGAAAAAAATCGAAACTCTTATGCAGACTACCGCGGTGCGTGGTTCCAGTAAAAGCCGCGGCTCTCATCGTCAGTTGCGGTCGCCAAAACTTATAGGGTTTGAGCGCAGTTCCGATAGCCAAGGCCGCCTCCGGCGCTGAGCCGGGCGTGGTCCGAAACTCTTAAAGGAGACATATCGGAGTGTCGATGCGTCCGTTGCGGAATTCGGAGTTGACCTTCCCCTTTCCGCCGCGTCGAAGCACGAATGGTTCTGGCCAGACCGTCCGCTTCGGCCGCCGCTCGCCGGGGGCAGGTTCGTACCGGCGGCTCCTGTCTGGTGGGTCGAATTCCGACGCCGCCCGGAGACGCCGGGACGAGTGGACAACCGAAGACTAACGAGCCCGTCGTCGGGTCACTGGGGTCCGGCGACACCGTGCGAAACGCCATCGCGTCCCTCAGATCATCGAAGAGGATGGCCGGAGCCGTTTCGCAACGCGTTTGGAGGCACGAGTTACCATGAGCAGGATCAACACCAACGTCCAGTCCCTTCTGGCCACGCGGGTTCTCAACGCAAACAACCTGAAGCTGAACACCGCGTTGGAGCGCATCAGCACCGGTCTGCGCATCAACACCGGGAAAGATGACCCTGCGGGCCTCATCGCGTCCGAAGCGCTGCGCACCTCGAAGGTGGCCATCACCGCCGCCATCGACAACGCAAACCGGGCCAACAACATCGTCTCCATCGCCGAGGGCGGTCTGCAGGAAGTCAACCGGCTCTTGCTCGAACTCGAAGACTTGGTGGACCGAAGCGCCAACGAGGCCGGCCTCAGCCCCGACGAGGCCGAGGCCAACCAGCTCCAGATCGACACCATCCTACAGTCCATCAACCGCATTGCAGACACCACCGAGTTCACCGGACGCAAGCTGCTCAATGGCAACTTCGCCTTCACCGTCTCGGGCACCACCGCGTCCGATCAGAACATCAGCGCCATCCAGATCAACGCAGCCAAGATCCCGGCCGGCGCGACCCGGACCGTCACCGTGCAGGTGGCCACAGCCTCGGAGTTTGCCCTCATCAGCGCCACCGGAACCGGAACCGGCGGGGCCCTTGACGGGGCCGCTACCCTCCAGGTCCGCGGCAACTATGGCACCGAGGTGCTCAGCTTCGCCTCCGGGACCACCATGACCCAGATGGCCACCGCCGTGAACGGCTCCACCCAGCTCACCGGCGTGTCCGCCGTCGTCAATGGCACCATGATCCAGTTCACCAGTGCCGAGTTCGGCAGCAAGGCCCTGGCCTCGGTCGAGGTCCTGGACGGCACCTTCAACGCCAACACCAGCGAGGACTACGGCGTCGACGGGACCGTGATCGTCAACGGCAGCCAGGCCACCGTGAACGGGCTCAACGTCTCGGCCCGGTCCGGAGGTCTCTCCGTGGACCTGGTCCTGGCCGAGAACTTCGCCCGCATGACCGGCGGAGCCCCCACGTCCGCCACCTTCGACATCACCGGTGGCGGAGCGGTCTTCGCCATCGCGCCCACCGTGGGCTTGGTCGGGCAGGAGTCGCTCGGGCTGGACGCCGTGTCCACCGGCTCGCTGGGTAACGGTGTGGTCGGATTTTTGGCCAGCATCGGACGCGGACAGACCAACGACCTCGACAGCCAGAACTTCGCCGCCGCCCAGCGCGTCGTCCGCAAGGCCATCGACCAGGTCTCCTCCTTGCGGGGCCGCCTGGGCGCGTTCCAGAAGGATGTGCTGGCCACCACCGTCAACTCCTTGCAGGTGACCTTCGAGAACACGGCGGCCGCCGAAAGCGCCATCCGTGACGCGGACTTCGCGGTCGAGACCAGCAACCTGACCCGGGCGCAAATCCTGGTGCAGGCGGCCACGGCCGCTCTGCAACTGGCCAACGCCGCGCCGCAGAACGTCCTGGCCCTGATCGGCTGACGTTCGGCCGACAGATCCGACAACACACACCGGCCCGACGGGCGCTTCGCCGCTCGTCGGGCCGTCTCCTTCTGCTTTCTGCCAGCAGCGGCGCCGGCAGGCGTCCGATAACCGCGACCACGCGTCCGAAAAAAAGGAATTCCCTCAAGGACATCCCCGGGGCGGTCGAAATGTGCGCTGGAGTTTTCGGGGCGATAACATCCCTGTCTCCTGAAGGATGACCGCCCCGGCGCTCTTGCGGCGGTTGCTTTCAAACAACGCTCACCACCGCACGATAAGACGCCTGTGACTGCACGGTTGCCCCGAGCCCGACGCAACCCCACAGAGTCGTTCGGGTTCGGCTCGTCAGGGAGGATGCCATGAGTCGCATCAACACGAACATTCCCGCCTTGGTCGCTACCGGCCGATTGCGTCAGAATCAGCTCGACATGACCACCCGCCTGGAGCGCCTGGCCACAGGTCTGCGCATTAACCGTGGCCAGGATGACCCCGCCGGGTTGATCGTGTCCGAGACGCTGCGCAAGGAGTACCGCTCCATCGAGCAGGCCATCTCGAACTCCGCCCGGGCCATCAACTTCATCTCGACGGCCGAGGGCGCTCTCAACGAAGCCTCCCGCCTGCTGCTCGATCTGCGCACCCTGATCCAGTCCACGGCCAACGTGGGGGCCCTCTCGCAAGACGAGATGCAGGCCAACCAGCAGGAGATCGACGCGATCCTCTCCAGCATCGACCGCATCTCCAACACCACCCAGTTCGCCGGCGAGAAACTGCTCAACGGCGATCTGGGCTACAGCGTGTCCGCCGTGGACACCAACTCACTGGCCGCCGTCCAGTTGTTCGCCGTGCGTCTGGCCGAGAACACGGCCCGCAACGTCGTCGTTCAAGTCACCAACTCCGCCGAGACCGCACAGCTCTCCTTCGTCGGGACGACCACCAGCGCCGTCAGCATCGAGCTGCGGGGCAATCTCGGCAGCGAGATTCTCAGCTTCGCCTCCGGCGCTTCGTTGTCCGAGATTCAGACCGCGGTCAACAACCTGGCCGCGGTGACCGGCGTGTCAGCCATCCTGTCCGGCGGCGGAATCCGCCTCAACAGCACGGAGTATGGGTCCGACGTGATGGTCAGCGTCAAGCCGCTGGATGGAAACTTCATCGAGGCCAACGCCGGGACCACTATCGAGGACCACGGCGTCGATGCCGGTGTCCTGGTCAACGGGCAGACCGCCCAGGTCAAGGGCCTGCGCGTCGATGCCCGAAGCAACAGCATGGATGCCCGTTTCTACCTGACCGAGGCTTTCGGGCAGTCGGCCACTTCCACGACCTTCAGCGTCACCGGGGGCGGGTCGATCTATCAGATCGGACCGGAGGTCAGCATCAACGGACAGGTGCACGTCGGCGTGCCCTCCATCTCCACCGGAAACCTCGGCAACGCCGTCACCGGGTACCTCAACTCCATCCGCAGCGGGAACACCAACGAGGTGGCGGCCGGCAACTTCATCGCCGCCGAGAACATCGTCTCCGCAGCAATCGAGCAGATGGCCACCCTCCGCGGACGACTGGGAAGCGTCCAGAAGAACCAGCTCGAAACCAACATCAACAGCCAGCAGATCGCCCTGGAGAACGTCCGGGCCTCTGAGTCGGTCATCCGCGACGCCGACATCGCCGTTGAGGTCTCAGCACTCACTCGGGCCCAGATCCTGGTGCAGAGCACTCAGGCGACACTGCAAATCGCCAACAGTCTGCCCCAGTCGGTGCTGGCCCTTCTGACCGGCTAGCCGCCACCCGCGCCTGGCCTGCGGTCTTCAGAAACCCTCGCCCAACAGCCGATATCCATAGGGAAGTAGGGCTGCGCGCACGACGTCCGCGCGGCACAGCCACACTGCGCCAGGGAGACCGCCATGAGCGGCATCAGCGCCACCACCGGACTCATGTCCGGACTGCCCACCGCCGACATCATCGCCCAGTTGATGGCCATCGAAGCCAGACCGCTGAACCTGCTGCAAGCGCGGGTCGGCGAGCTGCAGGCCGTCCGCACGGCCTTCGCCGATGTTTCGGCCCGGCTGCTGAGCCTCAAGAACACCACCCTCCGGTTCAACGAGCCGGCGTTCTTCCGAGCCTTTCAGGCCAACAGCAGCGACGCCGACGTGCTCACCGCGGTGGCAGACAAAAACGCCGTCCCGGGTTCCTTCGGCTTCCAGGTTCATTCGCTGGTCTCCAACCACGGCCTGATCGGCCAGGGGTTCGCCGACGCCGATGCCACCCCCGTGGGGGCGGGCACCATCACGCTCGAGATCGGCAACGGGCGGCTCAACCGGGCCACCGACCTCGACGTCCTCAATGGTGGTCAAGGAATCCGCCGCGGCAGAATCGAGATCACCGACCGGGCCGGCAACTCGGCCGAAATCGATCTGACGGCCGTGCTCGACGTGGACGACGTGCTCGAGGCCATCAACTCGCAAACCGCCATCAACGTGCGGGCCAGGGCCTCCGGCGACCGGGTCATTCTCGAGGACTTCAACGACACCACCGCCGCCGGCAGCCTGATGGTGCGCGATCTGGCCACCGGGCACGCGGCCGAGGACCTCGGCATCGCCGTCAGCGTCAGCGTGGCCGCCGGCGAGGTCCTCACCATCGAGGGCGCCGACATCCTCAACCTGGGCGACTCGACCCTGCTCTCGACCTTGAATGACGGCCGTGGCGTCGACCGGGCTCGCACCGGCGGCGACTTCATCATCCAGCGTGACGACGGGCTTCGCTTTGAAATCTCTCTCAATGGAAACATTGACGAGCACACCCACCTGAACGTGCTCAACAACGGAAACGGCGTTCGGCTGGGCGTCATCCGCATCACCACCCGCAGCGGCGACTCCGCCGACCTCGACCTGACCGGGGCCACCAATCTGGGAGACGTGGTGAACGCGATCGACGCTGCCGGCCTGGACATCGCCCTGACCTACTTCAACTCCAGCAGCCAGCACGCCCTGCAACTCGCCGACAACTCCGAGGGCGACGGAACCTTCATGATCGAGGACGTGTCCGGGTTCGCCGCCCGCGACCTGGGAATCGCCGCCCAGGCCGAGCAGAACACCATCATCGGCAACGGCATCCACAGGATCACCACCATCGGCGACGTCATGCGGGCCGTCCGCTACGCATACGATGCCGGCGCCGACCAGTACAACATGAGCCGAACCCTGGTCGACATCTCGGCAAACGGGAACGGCCTGTTCCTGGGTTCGGCCGGGATACCGCGCGGTTTCGAGGTCATTGCCGGCGCCAACTCGGCCGCCGCGGTGGATCTGGGAATCCTGGGACGCTATGACAACGGCGACCCGCCGCCCGGTGCACCACGTGACCTGATCGCCGGGCTCAACACCGTCCTGCTGAGTTCGCTCAACGGTGGGGCGGGGGTGGACCGCGGCCAGGTCCGGTTCACCGATCGGGCCGGTGCGTCGGTCACCGTCGATCTCTCCGCCGCCCAGACCGTCCAGGACGTGGTCGATCTGATCAACGCTCAGACGCAGGCTCAGCTCACCGCCACCGTCAACTCCGCGGGCAACGGCATCATCATCCGCGATGAGTCCGGGTCGCTGGCCAATCCCGTCGTCATCGCCGACGTCTCCGGCACGGCGGCGGCCGACTTGGGCATCGCCGGCACGCACAACCTCAGCCAGGTCAACAGCGGGAGCCTCCAACTGCAGTACATCTCCAACCAGACCCACCTGGCCGATCTGAACGGCGGACGCGGGGTCCGGACCGGTGAGTTTCGCATCACCGATGCCGCGGGGGGAAAACACCTGGTCAACGTCACCGACAACCAGAAGACCGTCGGCGACATCGTTTACCTGATCAACTCGGCCGGGGGTGGGCGGGTCACGGCTTCGATCAACGCGACCGGCGACGGCATCCTGATCACCGACACCTCCGGCGGCACCGAGCCGCTTCAGATCGAGGACCTCAACGGCGGCTTCACCGCGGCCGGCCTCGGCATCGCCGGCCAGGCGGACGACGGCCAGGACTTCATCGACGGCTCCTTCGAGGTGCGCGTCGAGATCGATGCCGACGACACGCTCACCGACGTGGCCCGGAAAATCACCGACGCGGGCCGCGACTTCTCGGCGGCCGTCATCAACGACGGTTCGAGCACCGCTCCATACCGCCTGAGTGTCAGCTCCCTGATCTCCGGCCTCCGCGGACAACTCCTGTTCGATGCCGGTGACACGGGTCTGGCCATGCGGACCCTGGTCGAGGCCCGCGACGCCGTGGTCTTCTTTGGTGCGGCCGACGCCGACAATCCGGTCGTGCTGCGCTCCGCCAGCAACACGCTCAACGATGTCCTCGAAGGTGTGACCATCGACCTGGTCGGCACCAGCGACGAGGTCGTGGAACTCTCGGTGACCCAGGACGTGGACGCCATCGCCGGTGACCTGCAGGGCTTCGTGGATGCCTACAACGACGTCATCGACCGGACCGACAACTTGACCCGCTTCGACGCCGAGAGCCTGACCCGCGGAGTCCTCTTCGGCGACTCGACCGTCGATCTGGTCCGTAATCGATTGCGCGGCTTGACCACCGGGAAGTTCGAGGGGGTTTCGTCGAGCGTGTCCCGGCTCTCCGCCATCGGCGTCACCACGGTCAGCGGCGGCAAGCTCAGCTTCGACGAGAGCAAGTTCCGCCAAGTCTACGCAGACGATCCCGAGGCCGTCGAACAGCTCTTCACCGCCGACGAAACCGGCTTCGGCGACACCATCGAGTCCGCACTCGACGACTTGACCCGCAGCTTCGACGGATTGTTGGCCAAGAAGGACGCCACGCTGCAGGGCCAGGAGGACCTGCTCAACGACCGCATCGCGGCCCTGGAGGAGCTGCTGGACCTCAAGCAGGCCCGGCTCGAACGCCAGTTCCAGAGCCTGGAGTTGGCCCTGGCCATGCTCCAGGGGCAGCAATCGGCCTTGACAGTGCTGCAAATGCAGTTCGGCTCGGGCACCTAGACCGGTGCAACACCCCGGCCCGGACCGCCTTTTAGGTAATCTCCGCCCCGCCGGGGGCCGATAGACCCGCTAGTATGGCCACTACTGCGCCCAATTCGTACCTGCGCGACGCGGTCATGACCGCCACGCCCGAGCAATTGCAGCTCATGCTCTACGACGGCGCCATCCGCTTCGCCTCCCAGGCTCGCGATGCCATCGTCGCCGGCGATTATGAGACCTCCTACGAGAAGCTCTCCAGGGCCCAGGCCATCATGATCGAAATGGAGTCCGGGCTGAGGCGAGACGTCAACGCCGACCTCTGCGAACGAATGGCGGCCATCTACGGCTTCCTGTATCGCAAACTGGTCGAGGCCAGCGTGAACAAGGATACGGCCGCTATCGACGACGCCCTGAAGGTGCTGCGGATGGAACGTGAGACCTGGGTACTGCTGCTCGACAAGATCAACACCGCCCGGGCCCAGGCCGGCACTGCCGACCCGCAGCAAACCTCGGAGCACTGTTCGCTCTGCGTGGAGGGTTGACCGGCGGGACCGGGATATCGGTCTCTCCCCCAAAAATCCCCCTCTCGGAGCACCGCCTTTGGGCCGCTTCTCGCCGGTGTCTTGACCGTTCGGCCAGCGTGTTCCAATATTCCCACCTTCGCGGCGATCGTCTCTGTGTGCCGTGGGCTGCCTCAAGCGCCACCGGCGGGTTGTTGCAGGCGCTCCGGCCGGTTGCGCTGCTGGCCGCCGGCGCGAACCGACCCATGGAGCGACGCGTACATTGGATTAGGAGGTATAGGAGCATGCGTCGCCGACACCTCATTCTTCCGTTGGTCGTGCTGGCCTGGGCCGGGCCCCGGCCCGCCCCTGCCCAGCAGATCGAGATCCCCGTCTCTACGGAAGAGCAACCCGCCGAGCGTCCTCCTGACGCGGCCGAAGGCGCCTTTCCCGCCCCCGCCGATCTCAAGGATGCCCTGGACCGGGCCACCGCCGCCGTTCGAGCGGCCGAGGAGCGCGGTCCCGACGCGGGGGACAAGCTCCAGGAGGCCGAGTTCTACGTCCAGACCGCCCTCAGCATGGAACCCGCCAACCCGCGGGCCGAGTTCCTCAACGGGCGGATGAACATCCTCATCGGCCGATCACGCGACGCCTACACCCAGATCAGCAACTACGCCGCCTCCGACGGTAGTGCCGACTGGGAGGCCTTCAAGGTCCTCGGCGACCTCCATCTGCAGGGCAAGTACTATGTCCTTGCCGAAGCCAAGTACAAGCAGGCCCTGGAGTTGAATCCCACCAACGTCTCGGTCTTGATTGGCCTGGCCCAGTGCGCCAACGCCCGAGCGAAACGAGCCGAGGCCATCGAGTATGCCACCAGGGCCCTGCGGTTGGACAACACGTCGGCCGAAGCCTACGACGCTTACGCCGCCGCACAGTCGGCCCAGGGAAACCTCGAAGAAGCCAGACAGGCCATCCGGGCCGCGATCGCTCTGACTCAGACCGCCATGCGGGAGCGCCCCGATGATGTCGCCCTGCTCACCAAGCTATACACCCGCTTCGGAACGCTCCAGAAAAACCTGGACTCGCTCAGGCTCCAGGCTTCCGCACCCGGCAGCGACCCGAATATGCTCGCCGAACGCACGCTCGAGTTCGTCGAGACCGTGCAGGCCAGAACCGAGGTAGCCCGGGTTTTGGCCATGCGTCAGTTGACCGACCTGCTCGAAAGGGCCATCAAGCAAGACAAGTCGGGGCCGCCGCCCAAGCTGGTCTACAAGCTCGCCCAACTCGCCCTGATCACCGAGCAACACGAACCGGCCATTGAGCTGTTGGAAGAGGTGCTGGCCGTCGACGGCGCCGATGCCAGGGCCCTCGAGTTGCTCGACGAGCTTCGAGCCGCCGCCGCTGCCGAGTCATCGGCCGTCCCCGCCCAACCCTGAACCACGCCCAGGACCATCCGTGGCCTGCCTGATCCGCGACACCGCGTTTCCCGCCGTCCTCGCCCCGGTACAGCCTCCATCCGTAGCCACCCCGCCGGAATGTCTTCGATGGCCTATTGTCCGAGCCGATACGGCTTTCCCTTTGCATACAGCGCGCCCGCCTCTTCGATGCCGGTAAGTGCCGCGTCGTCGCCCTCGGCCTTGGCTTGCTTCCGCGCTCGCTCCAGCGTGGCCAGCGCTTCGTCGAAGCGCCCCGCCTCGGCGTAAGCGGCGGCCAGGGTCAGCAATGCTCGAGCGGGTGGCGGTTCCAGGATGCTGCAGGCCGTCGTGGCCAGGGAGACCGCCTCCGGACCGTTACGCAACCCTGCGTCGGGGGCGGTGGCCAGCAGCCAGGCCAGCCGCTCCGATGCGCCCGCGTGACCCGGGACCGCCTGCAACACCTGATGCAGCGCCCCGACCGCCTCGGCGTACATCCCGCGACTCACCAGCAGGTCGTAGAAATCCCTGGCGATGTCCGTCGCCGTCGGGGCGACCGCCAGCGCCTGTCGGTACTGGGCCAGCGCCTCTTCCAACCGGTCGGAGCGAGCGAACGCTTCGCCCAGAGTGGCCCGGAGGTCGGGATGCCCCGAAGTGCGGGCCATCGCCTCCTGCAGGTAAGCGATCGCCTCCTCAACGCGCCCGGCGTCAATCAATGCCCGGCCCAGGTAGTTGAGTAGCCGCGGATCGTCCGAGCGCAGGGCCAGCGCCTGACCGTACGCTTCGACGGCCTCATCCGCTCGGCCCAGATTCTGCAGGGCAATGCCCAGGTTGACCCGCGGCGGCAGATCGCCCGGAGCCGCCCGGATGGCCTCGCGATAACGCGCCACCGCACCCTCGAAATCGCCCATGGCCAGCAGGAAGTTCGCGTAGTCGTTTTGCGCCGCCGGGTTCTGCGGATCGATGCCCACCGCGTCGGCGTAGTGCCCGGCCGCCTCCTCCGTCTGACCCAGTAGGGCCAGCGCGTTCCCCAGATTCGTGTGCGCCTGCACCAAGCCCGGGTCGGCCTGGACGGCCAACCGAAGCTGTTCGACCGCTTCCTCGACGCGCCCCAGCCCCAGCAGAACGACCCCCAGGTTCTGTCGGGCCTCGGCCAGGTTGGGGTCGATGCGCAGGGCCTCACGGTATTCCTGGACGGCCTCTTCGAGCCGTCCCGCCTCGGCCAGGTGGTACGCGGTCTGAAAGGCCCGCTCGGACCCGGTCCGCAGCCGGTCGAGCTGCGCCGCGTACGGGTCGGGATAAAGTGCGGCCCGCGACGCAGCCTGCGATCGGCGAAGCAACTCGCCCGCCCGCTCACCATCGCCCCGGTCGCGCAAGACCATACCCAGGGTGTAGAGCACGTCGCGGTTGTCAGGCGCCAGGGCCAGGGCCGACTCCAGGCTCCCGACAGCCGCTTCCATCTGACCCTTCCGGGCCTGCACGCGCCCCAGCCACAGCAGGGCCGCTGCACACCGCTCGTCGGATTCGTAGACCCGCCTGAAGACGGCCTCCGCCTGGGCCAGGTCTCCTTTCGACCAGTACAGTCGGCCCATCATCATCCATGCCGGTTGGGCCGCCGGCTGAATCTCCGTCACGCGGCGACACACCTCCAGCGCGGCATCCAGGTCACCGGCCTGCTCGCAGGCCAAAGCCAGGAAGTAATGAGCTTCGTGATCGTTCGGCGTCAGCGCGATGGCCCGCCGGTACGCGGTCCGGGCCGCGTCCAGCAGACCGTGGGCGTGATACGTCATTCCCAGCCGCGCGGCGGCCGCCGCATCCAGTGGGTTGCCCGTCGCGTTTGCCCGGGCTGCGGCGATCTGCTCCTGGATCATCGGCTCCAGGCGGGACACGTCGGGCGACGGTAGTGGCTCCAGGGCGGCGACCGAGGCACCACCACCCTCGAGGAAGCTCATCACCACGCGGGCGACAATCAACGCAACCAGCAGCACCAGAAGGATCACAAATCGGCGGCCTGATCCTGTCGGCGTCTCGCTCACGGCTGTTCCTCGCCCTGCCCCTCGCGGAGGCGCACCTCCGTGTCCGCGGCCAGGCCGCCGTACCTCTCGACCAGACCGCTGGGCCAATAGACGACAGTATCGCCACAGACGGTCAACTCGCCCAGCCCGAAGTGTGCACCCATATCGCTGGCGCTGAGGTAGCTGCCGTCGCTGCATACGCGTCGCCACAGCGTCCGCCCGTCCGGAAGCCCCAGTGCGATCCGTGCCCCGATTGCGGATCGATTACTGCGAACACCCTCCAGATGAATCGAAAGCCAGTGCCCGCTCTCGGATCCGACCTCGTTGCGCAGCACGCGCAGCGGGCCGTTGTTGTTCACCAGCACGATGTCCACGTCGCCGTCGTTGTCCAGGTCCCCGTAGGCGGCGCCGCGACTGACCTCCGCCACGGCGAAGTGCGGCCCGGCCGACGCCGACACCTCCTCGAAGCGCCCGACCCCGTCCCGATGGAAAAGCTGGTTCACCTGCTGGTAGGGGTACGGACTGTCGGCCGCCCACTCCTGCCAGTAGACCTCGCCGTTGGGGCTGAACAGATCGAGCCATCCGTCGTTGTCGTAGTCGAACCAGCGGGCCCCGAAACTCGTGGACTTCTGCGTGATGGCCGCCAGACCGTATTCCGTCGTCGCGTCCCGGAACAGGCCTTTGCCGTCGTTCACGTACAGCGTGCTCGTCTCCCGGGTCAGATGGGCCACGAACAAATCGGGATCGCCGTCCGCGTCGAAGTCGTCCGCCGTGACGCCCATGCCCGCCTCGCTCATGCCGCTGTCGTTGACCGCGGCACCACCGAACAGGGCCTGGTCTTCAAACGTCGGTGCCGCGATGTCGCCCTGGCTGATCCACAGGAAGTTCGGCGTCCCGTCGTTGGCCACGTAGATGTCGGTTCGGCCGTCGCCGTTGAAGTCGGCGCAGACCACGCCCAGACCGTTGCCTTGCCCGCGGTCGATGCCCGACGCCGCGGACACGTCCTCGAACACTCCGCCGCCGCGCTGCAGAAACAGGGCGTCCGGCGCCGGTTTGTACGTGATCGGTGCGCAGTAGTCCCGAACGCCGGTGGACGAGTAACACGCCCGGTCGTTCTCCAGCCGCCAGTCCACGTAGTTGCTCAGGTACAGATCGAGCAGACCGTCCCTGTTCAGGTCCGCGAACGAGGCGCTGGCACCCCAGCGCGAGTTGCTCACGCCTGCGCCGACCGTCACGTCCGTGAAGCTGCCGTCCCCGTTGTTGTGATACAGCACGTTGGGGCCGCAGTTGGTCACGTAGAGGTCCACGAAGCCGTCGTTGTCGTAGTCCCCGGTGGCGCAGCCCATGCCGTATCCCGCGTCGCCGACGCCGGCCTCGTCCGTCACGTCGGTGAAATGCAGCCGCCCCCGCTCCAGATCGTTGCGGAACAGCCGGTTCCGCGGAACCCCTTCACCCCGATAGGTGCAGATGGCCTCGTTGACCGGCTGGTCCGGATTGAGCAACGCGCCCTGCACGGCGTACACGTCCAGGTCCCCGTCGTTGTCGTAGTCCAGCACCGCGCAGCCCGAACCCATGATCTCCGGGAAGTAGTATCTGGCGTTCCCGATGAAGTGGTGGAACTCGATCCCGACCTCCGCCGTGACGTCCAGGAACGTCGCCCGGGCGGTCGTAGCGGCGCCCTTCTGGGGTCCGGGACCGGAGCCGGATCTCCGGCCCGCTTCATCGTCCTTGGCGCACCCGCTGGCTGCCAGGCAGAAGCTCAGGATGAGGGCGTGTTTAGGAAGCGACGACTTCATGCACAGCGACTGGGCAACGGCGTTCGAGCTCGGGCGTGGGGCCGACCGAGTTGGTCAGCCCACCATTGTCGCAGTATAGCGGCGCCAACCGACGGCACAAACACGGGGCCAGCGCCGGTCAGCGCCAGACGGCGACCCATCACCGGTCCCCCCCGAGCCGGCTCTTTCCCCATTGACAATTCGCTATTCGCTATTCGTCCGTGCCCGGCCCCGTGAAATACTGAGCGAACTGCTCGTAATCGTCCAGATCCACGTCCATGTCACCGCTGACCAGGTTGCCGTCGAAGTCGGCTGGGAAGCACCCGCCCAGGGTGCGGACGTTGCCCGGTCCGGTGAAACATGCCTGGAACCGGGCAAAATCCGCCAAGTCCAGATCATCGTCACGATCGAAATCCCCCAGGCGGGGGAACACGTCCGACACGGCATCGAGCTCTGGCGTTCCGCCGGCGGACGGGCCCACGATACGCACGTATTGAATCCAGTCCAAACCGGGCTCGGGGAGCCACTCGAGATCGAAGCCGGTCCCACCGGCCGACTCCTCGTAGGTCTGGGCGATGTCGGCCACCGTCTGACCACCGAAGTCGGACCAGGTCAGCCGAGGGTCGAGCGGCCAAGTGGGGTCGGTCGGCACCCCCCACCACTCGTTCCACTGGCCGATGGACATGTCGGGGTTGTCGGGGTCATACACGCGCCCAAGGGTCGGGGCGAAGACGTCGCAAGACGGAGCATCGGTTCCGGGGATGGGACTGTCGGTGAACGTGTACCAGCTCTGCCCGTCCTGGCTGACGGAGACGGCTCCGGGTTCGATCAGGCCGCTGGGCCCGGCGATCATGTCATTCGGATCGCCGTTCGTCCAGGGAGCGCCGCCGGCAATGGCCTGGGAGGCGTTGCCGAAAACGACAAAGTCGATGCCGTAGGGGTTCCTGGGCTCGTTCACGACCGGGTGATCGAACACCAGGATGATCTGCCCGTCCAAGCCGATACTCACCACTTCGTAACTGCGAAAGGCCGGATAGACAGGAACCACCGGAACAGGGCCGTCCAACGGAATATTCCAGCGGTCCCCGGTCGTATCGACGGTCGGGCGCCCGAGCGCCGCGTACGGGTCGTCGAACGGGTCGCCGGATATATAATCACTCCCCACGCCGGTTCCTTCGACGTACTCGCCTATGGTGACGGCGAAGTCACCCGGATCATACTGATATTGTGCCCGGGCTACATGCTGTCCGACGGGGAGCAACATGACAAGCAACCCGCCAACCGCCGACCGGCAAAAAAAGCAGCAATGCGACATGAACTTGACTCCCTCGATCGTGACGGCCGAATCCACAGAAGAATGTCTCTTTCTTAACACCTTGTGCCTCTTCCTTCCCGTGCAGACACACGTGCCCGCACGCGAGCTACTCCAGGTCGTACAGGCTGTTGTCCGGCGACAAGAACCCGGTTCCTGGAGCGATCCTGACCTTCTCGTGCGGATATGTCTCGGTGCAGCGCTGGCCCCATGGTTCGGCGTGCCCATCACAGAACGCGACATTGGTCCGGTTCAGATGGCGGTAACCCTGCGTGCCCGCGAAGCGCCCCCAGAACTGGGCGTCGCCTGGGTTCGCCCACGGGGCCCGCATGAACTTGTTGGCACCGGCGCTGTATTGACCGTCCCCGAACAGGGCCGTACGGCCCGGGTTTCTCACCTCGGCCATCTTGGCTGGTTGTTTAATAGCTTCGGCTGATCCGTGCCCGATGTAGCTGGTGTTGTAATTGTACCCGGTATAGGGGTCGGCCAGCCAGTTGTGACCGCCATGGAACGACGGACATTGATGAACCTTCTCCATCCCCTCACCTTCCCACAGCAGCCCCGGGACCACTTTGTTGGTCGGGGGGTCGGTGCTCCAATCCTTTGACGTGGTAAAATCCCAGGCATAGGAGACGAAGACCGGCGTGAGCTGCATGTAATAGGCGATCGGATAGCGGTCGCGGTGGGAATGGGCGTAGCTGTGAGCAGCCACGGTCATCTGCCGGAGGTTGCTCAAACAGACGACGCCCCGGGCCTGCTCGCGGGCCCGCTTGAGCGAGGGAAGCAGCATGGCCAGCAGGAGGGCAATGACAGATATAACCACCAACAGCTCGACCAAGGTAAACGCGGCGCGTGGCCCGACGAAGACGGGAGCAGGGCGCCTCGGCGATGACCTGGGCCGGCCGGGCGGCACGACACCGATGCCGTCATGAATCGTCTGTTGCGACATGCTGCCTCAGCGTGCTGTGGCCCGGGTGCGGCGCACCACAAACGCCACGCCGGTCAAGAGCAAGGCCAGGGACGCCGGTTCGGGCACCTCACCCGGCGGATAGGCCTTGCCGTAAACCCAGCCGTCCGAGTCGCCGTCCTCGACGATGCGATCGACCGCTCCGTAGGGCGGGGCAACCCACGTCGAGTCATCGGTCTCCATGGTCCAGTAGTGCCACCAGTCTTCCCCTCCGAGGTAGCCCTCGTTGCCGTCGTCGTAGTAGTAGATGCCGTCGATGAAGACGCCGAACCCGTAGTCTTGCCGCACGGTGTAAAGTGTGGTGTCCGCCTCGATGATGTCGAAGAGCTCCAGGCCGGTGACGGTACTCTCCGGTCCAGTGCCGAAGGCGACCTCGAAGGTGTACATCGCCCCGTCCTTGAACTCGATCCAGACCTCAGCCTGGTTCACACCCTCACCCACCTGAATCGTGTCGGCCCGGGCTGCGACCGGTGCCACCAACAAAGCCAACAGCCCTGCGACAACAATGATCCTGTTCATCATGAATCCTCCGCCAGAGAAAGTCCCCCTCGGGACCAATCCCGGCAGCCCGGACTGCAAGGGAGGGTCGCCGCAGACGGATGCCCGGCGTGGGCCTCCTGGCCCGGGGGAAGCGCACCGGCAACGTCCGTCCGGGACCGCATCCTCGTGGTCACCGGCTGCTACTCAACGGCGTGACGCACCGCCAGAACGAGGACCAAGTCACGGTCCCAGACCGACCCACTGGGCATTTGAAGGTAGCCGTTCGGGCCAGGATGTTGCCCGGTTGGTGGGAGCATGGCCTGCCACTCCTCCCGCGAGAGCGTCAGTCACCTGGAGTGTCGATTGGTAGGTCTTCTGGCTTCCGGGCCCGCGACGATGTTGGTGATCGACGTCGCCTCTACTTGCCGCGCCTTCTCGGTCACTGTTCGACCAATGGCCTGGTGCGGCTTTCGCTCCCGGTTACAGCGGCGGGGCCGCTCCGGATTCACACCGGATTCCCTGTTCGGTCCGCGTCGGCGGACCACCATCGACGTTCGCACGTCAATATACCATCAGACCTTGACGGGTCAAGCAGACCTTGATTGGTCAAGTGGAAAACCACCGCCCCGGAACGGGTGGTGGCCGACATCCCGGCCTCGATCCCGGCGATCTCCGCTCGGTCCGCCCCTCGACCCGGGCCTACCGCACGGTGACCTCGGATTTCTGCTCCACCAGCACGTCGAAAAGCTCCTCGACGTCCGGGTTGTACATCCGGATGCAGCCCATCGAGACGCTCTTGCCGATGCTGTCCGGTACTACCGTGCCGTGGATGCCGTACCGCTTCTGCCCGGCCGCTTCCCCCTCGATCCCCTCCAGCCCGATCCACCGCTCGCCCAAGGGGTTGTCCGGGTCATCCGCCAGGATGATCTGGCCGCCGCGAGGAGGGTAGTACTGCGGGTTCTTCAGCTTGTCCTGCACCCGCCACCGACCGGTCGGCGTGCCGTCCTCCGCCCCCAGCCCCACCGTGTAGTGCTTCACGAACGTCCCGTGCAGGTACAGATCGAGCGAGTACTCGGCCTTGGTCACCACCACCGTGAACGGGCCGCGGACGACCTTGATCCGCTGTCCCGCACGGATGCGGTTCTTGTCCGCGATACCGTTGATCCGGGCCAGGAAGTCGGACGTGACCGCGTACTCCTTGGCGATCTTACCCAGCGTCTCCCCCGGCTGGATCGTGTGGCTCACCACGTACGGATCGTCCGGCAGGATGCGGCTGGAAAAAATAGTCTCGCTCGCCACACGGGCCGCGTCCGCCCGGGCCTGGACAAGCTCGTTCAGCGGCAGCTCATACTGCAGGGCCTCGCCGAGCTGGGCCCGGGCCGCCACGAACTCCCCGTTCTGCAGGGCCTTGCGGGCCGCCGTCGCCAGGGCCCGCCCCTTCTGCGGATCGCCACGCAGGCTGCCGTCGGGATCCGACGGATCGCTCCCACGCTCCGGAACGTCCCCGTTGGGGCCACCGTCCGGCGGGGCCGTGTCCGGCCGATCGGACGTCAATGGAATCGCCGATCGCCCGTCCGTCGCCGATTCGGTGGACGAGGAATCGCCCCCGAACCACCAGTAGGCCGTACCGCCCCCAATCAGGATGACCAAGATTCCCAGCCAGCGGCCCGAGCGGTTTCTGCGGCGTCTTGCCACGGCATTCGCCTCCTTGCCGGATGGTGATAGGTGCCTGGCGTCGCGTGATCGGAAGGGACTAGACCGCCGACCGCGCCATGGACCCACCAGCATAAACGACGCCACAAAGGTTGCAACCCGAGCGACAAGAAATGACCGTCCGGCCGCGCCGAGAAACTCACAGGCGCGCGATGGCCCTCCCGCGCCGTCCGGCTGCCCTGCCTCCCCCTCGCTGTGTCCGCCTTCCTCATCCGTCGCCGGCTACGCGTCCCGCAACGGATTCCGTAGCTTCGCAGACCTGCCGGGCCGGAAACCGGCCGATCGCAGAGGCGCCCCTACCGCCCCACGCTGAAGCTCACCGGCTCCGACCGGGCCAGTTTCACACGCTGCTTCTGTGACGCGTCCCACAGAACCACGTAGCACTCCAGGTTCTTTCGTCCCGGCGGCAGGTGCAGTTGATCCGTCGGCATGAACAGGGTCAGATCGCTGAACGACGAAACCCGATGCCGCGGCGAGAACTCGCGGATGGCGGCCGCCCAGCCCTCGTCTGTGCGGAACTTCCCGTCCCGGTCCATCAGCGGCTGGTTCGTCGACGCATCGCGGAAGTACGCCGTCGCCCGTACTTTCCGACCCCTGTAGTTGCCGACCTCCGCATTCACGTGGATGGTCAGACCGCGTCCCTTCGTCTCCGCCTCGCGCGTCAACCAGACCTTCTCGACCTTGGCCCACGAGCTCTGGCTCCGGGCCACCGGCTTTCTGCGCGGTATCCGAATCGGCGTTCTGCCCGTGCGCTGCCCGACCGGCCCGGTGGCGACGCTCGGCTCCTCGGCAACACCAGGCTCCTCGGCCACACCCGCTTCGCTCGCGATCCCCGCTTTCGCCGGCTGGAGCGCGCCCACCACAAGGTTGTCCGCGGCGAACATGGCCGGGGCGTCCGCGCTGGTCAGCATCGTTCGCAGCCCCACCTGCCCCCCACGGTAGCCCGGCTCGTAAAAATCATCGACGCACGCCCCGTTCACGAACACGCGGTGCCGGTCCTCCCACGATTCGACCCTCACCCGGTTGCTCTTGGGCGGCCGGTTGACCACCGCCCAGTCCTGCAGTTCCGTCAGGTTCGTGCTGGTGGTGCCACCCTGCCGCCGCTCGATCCGCACGTCACGCCCACCGCTGATTCGCACGCTCAGGTAGTCCCCAACGCCGCTCGCACCCCAGACCACACCGCAGCAGCCCGACGGCGGTCCCTCCACCTGCGCCAGGTCAACCTGCAGATAGAAGTCCTCCTTCACGTCGGGAACCCACCAGTAGTGGTTGCCCCTCGAGGTCTTGCTCATCACGTATCGGCCCTGGTGCAGCGCGGTGCCGTTGCCGGGCTTGTCCAGCAAGCCCACCTGCAGCTTGCACGTCTTCCCATCGAACGTCTCCGACAGGTAGACGTCACCCGCCACGCTGTCCTGCCCGATGGGCTGCTCGCCGATCAGCGCCGCCAGAAGCCGGGCCAGTTGCGGATAGGCGTCCAGCGTGCTGACCGCGAACTCGTCCGCGTCGGCCGCTTCACCCGTCTCCACTTCCACCACCCGCGACGTCACCGTGTACGTCTGCCCCACCCTGGCGATGCTGCCCATCACCAGCCGATCGACGCCGGCGATCCGCCCGACTTCAACGGCCGTGGTGGGATCCACCATGTCGGTGAGCTGAAGGTCCTGCTCCTTGAGAATCGCCGCCAGCTCCGCCCGTTCGATCATGCGAACGCGTCGCGGCCCCGAGCCTTCCCGGGCCAGCGCCGAGCGGATCACGTCCGCCAGGGCTTCCCCGGCCGACGCCTCGACGCCCTGGCCGATCACCGAGAAGTCCAGCACCGCCAGGCTGACCGGCTGCTCCAGAACCGCGGCCTGACCGACCGTGGCCGGCTCGTCTGTCTGTGCGTACGCAACGGCGGTCACCGAGCACACCGCGACCGCCGTGAACATCGCCAAGCGCATTCTGAATCCTCTATCCATAGGTTGCCTCCAGGCATCCGCACCCGCCACGGGGCCGAGTGAACGTCGATACGTCGGGCCCGGGCGCGACGCCCGTCACCTCATTTCGACCGCCAGCATGGTGATGTCGTCGCTTTGGGCGGCCCCGCCGCAGAACGCGTGCACCGCTTCCCGCACCCGCGAGATCGTCTTGCCCGGATCGGAATCCTCCAACCCGTGCAGCACTTCCACCATCCGCTCGAACGTGAATATCTCACCGGCGTCGTTCATCGCCTCGATGACCCCGTCGGTGTAGCAGAACAACGTACACGGCGCCGGTCCCAGCTCGATCGATCCCGTCGCGTACTCAACGTGGTCCACCACCCCCAGCGGGTACCCGGCCTCGGCTTGAAGCTCACCGCACTCCCCGCCTCGGCGGATCACGTACGGCTGATGATGCCCCGCGTTGGCCAGCGTCACCCGGTGCGTTACCGGATCGACGATCGCCAGCAGACAGGTCACGAACTTGGACGGCTCCGTGTTCCGATAGATCAGCCGGTTCCACACGCCCAGCAACGCACCCGGCTCTTCACGCCCCGAAAGCGTCACCCGCACCGCCGCCTGCAGGTTCGCCATCAGCAGAGATGCCGCCACCCCCTCCCCGGTAACGTCGGCCACCACGAACGCGATCCGCCCTTCGTCGAGTTCGAAAACGTCGTAGTAGTCGCCGCTCACCCGACGCCCCGGCTCGTTCAGAACGGCCACCTTCACGTCGGCCCGGTCGGGCAGCTTCTCGGGGAACAGCCGCTGTTGGATGTCCCGGGCCAGCGAGATCTCGTGCTCCAGGGCGACCTTCGCCTCCTGCTCCGACACCAGCCGCGCGTTGATCAGCCCGATGCTGACCAGCTTGGCCAGCCCCGCCAGGAAGTCCACGTCCGCCGTCGAGTACACCGTCCCCGTCGTCACCCGGTCCCCGTAGATCACGCCCAGAATCTCGTCGCGGTGTTGCAGCGGCACGCACAGCGCCGACCGAATCCCGTGCTGCACCATGCTGATCGTCGGGTCCGCGTCGCCGAAGGCCGTGTCGTTGATCACCGCCCGCTCGCCGTGGTTCAGCGCCCGCCCAAGTACGGAGTTGGAGATCTTCAGTTCGCCGCCGGCGCTTTGCAGGTTCCGCACCACCGGCCACTCCACCCCGCGCCCGCCCGGCTTCCGAATCGCCACCGCCCCGCGCTCGAACTGCAGCGTTTCGAACCCGATGTTCAGAGCGTCCTCCAGCAGTCCCTCTCGGTCCCGCAGCCGCGTAAGCCGCTCCGACAGATCGTACAACATCTGCAAACGCTGCTGCGGCAGCAGCAGCTTCGAGTCCTGCCGAGAGTACGTCGTGCTCTCACGTGGAGGCGAGTCGTCCGACAGGATCACCGACGTGGACGTGTCGTCGGCCCGGCTCTCGTCGCGGAACAGGACCCGCACCGAGCCCAGCATGATCTCGTCGCCGTCGCGCAGCCGAACCGTCGTGCAGGTCACGTCGTTGACCAGCGTCCCGTTCTTGCTGCCCAGGTCCTCGACGACGTACCCCTTCCCTTCCGGCCGGATACAGGCGTGCCGCCGCGACGTCCCGGGATCGTCGAACGAAACTTCGCAGCTCGGGTCCCGCCCCAGCACCACCGGGCCTGTCAACGTCCGCCGGCGCGTCATGCCGTCCGACGTGGTGATGGCCAACTCGGGCATGGCTCCCACCTAAGGTTTCTCGTTGCACCTGCAGACGAACCGGCCGCAGCCCGGGCAGCCCGAACCGTATTTCGCCCGGATCGCTTTATCCAGGTTCACCCCCAACACGTTCGCCAACGTCGCCAGCCAGGCCAGCACGTCGGCGAACTCCTCGGCCTGCTCCTCGCGCGTGCCTTCGGCGATCGCCGCCGCCAGCTCGCCGATCTCCTCGTTCAGCCACAGGAAGGTCCCGGGCGCGCCGCGCCGGCGGTCCTTGTCGCTGTACATCCTGTCGATCAGTTGTTGGAACTCGTCTATCGTCATTTTCCGGTCAATCGCCGGCCCGACTTCCCCATCGCCTGGCCCAGGATACCAGACTCGCCACTCCGACGCACACCCGGCCCCGACCCGCGCGGACCGGTCCACGACGGCACGCCGCCCGGACGCGTCTCGCCACCCGGGTACACCCCGACTTTCGACAATCCCAAGGATCGGCTAAGATCGCGTCGTCGAGATTCGGCGACCCTGGAACCGTCCGGACGCTCCGGATCGAGACGACGCGTGCTGCGATGACCCTGACGCCTGGAACGCGCCACCCGGCCGATGGTGGCCCTTTTTGAGGTGCTGCACCGATGAAAAAGAAACTGCTCTTCGTCGCGCTCACGGCGATTGGGACCCTGCACACAAGCTGCATCGGGAGCGCGATTATCTGGCTGTTCGCCGGCGCCGGGGGCATCTACGCCGCGTGATCACCGGCCTTCCCTCCTCAGATGCCGCAAACTGATCCCGCTTGATCCCGGTGCCCGGTGCGCTGCGCGCGTGCCCGTCGCCCGGTCGCACTGTGTGGACCCGCGCGGTACGACTCACGAACGAGAGATGTTCAAAGGTAGACTTCCGTCCGGTCGCGGTAGCGGGGTCGGTGGGGCGATGGCTACGTCCGTCGCGGCCAGCTTCGCCTCGCCGTGCTCGACCCGGCCCGCCAGGTCGCGACATTCCTGCAGCAGGGCCTCGAGCATCCGGTCCTCGCTCACCGTCTGCTTCTGAACGCCCGGAACGTAGATGATCCCCTTGCCCCGCCCGGCGAAGGTACCTAGTCCTCCCCGCGTGCTAAGCCACGCTTCTTCGGAGCGCGAACGAACCGTCGCGCCACTCCGTTTCGCGTCGCAAGCTTGGCCATCTTCTCCATATGCACGTCACCTCTGGGAGGATCTGTGCTGCAGTGCAGGTGCCCGTATTCCGTGTCATCCGGGTTCCGCTCGCCCCGCGGAGGTAAGGGTGGTTCGAGCGCTACGGTAAGATCGTAAAAGGTCAACCTGCAGATCCCTGGCAGGTCTTTGGAGGGCAGAGCTTTCCGCCGCTGGTATTCATCCAGACCGCCGCTTGTCTTCAGGCCTGCATCCTGATACGTGAACGACAAGGAAGGTTCGTGCGCCCTCGGCTTGAAGATTTCCCGGCTTAGAGTGTCGTCATCCGCGATATACCGTTTCCGGTCGATGTGCCGCAGGAACGAATCCTCAGCAACGAAGGGCCCTAGACTCGTTTGGTCACCCACGCGGCGAGCTCCCTAGGTGCGCTCGGGTCGTCCAGCGTTATGGGAATGGTGTCTGCCTGCATGCTCTCATCGACGCGGATTACCGTAATGTCGGTTCCGCCGGGCGGCACGCGGCAACTCACCCGGCGATCGGTGACCAACGACTGCAGGACCAGCGACACCCCACCATCATCATCAGTGAACGCGCCAGATTTCAGTCGCGGAGCGAGCGCGATGTGCGGCGCAAGCCGCTGGGCCAGGCGCAAGCACGCCTCAGCAGCCCTCTGCGTCGGGGCAACGTCATCGCCAAAATCGGCCTCCTCTCGATCCTCAGCCAATTTCAACTCGATTCGTTCGACGAGTTTGCAGGATCTTTGGTCAACGAGCTTCTGGAAGTCGACCATCTCGCGCAAGTCTTCTGTTGGCACCCGTTCCCGCACCATGCCGCCGCCGACATACGCACACAATTCGCCGGACGGGCTCGCGCAGCCTGCCAACGCCGGGTCCTCTTCGGCACCGACCGCGTTGCTGGGATAGACAGGGAGAAAAAGCCAATAGCGCAGGTGCCTTGGCAGCTCGATCTCCGGCCATATGGATGCAGTGGATTCAGCCAAGAGTGACCTCCTTCAGCTGCCACTCTTCCTTTGCGTAGTCCGAAATCAGGGACCGGAAGAAGACCTGCAATCTCTGGTGGACCTGCACTAGGGCTTGTTTCGGTTCCGTGCCTTCGGCAAGCCTGCTGCCAGCGGCCGTCGTGATTCGATACCCCTCCACTGTTTCATCACCCACTTGCGCGGTCACCTGCTCCAGGTTGTATCGTAAATCAACGGATTCAGACTCGCGCCACGAAACCTCGACCTTATGGATTTGCCGGGCGTCTTTGGCCGCCTTGATCTGTGCGAGGTCTGAGAAATAGCGTGCCAGCACAGGTTCTGAGTGCCCGACTCCCAAGAAGTTGACGTATGACATGTTCACCACGACGATTCCCGAGAGCTGCCCACCACACGCGTCCCTGAAGGCATCCACTGCCTGCCAAACGGCGTCCCGAAGCACAGCGAAGCGCGGATACTCTGCGGCATCCTCTCGAATCTGCTTCAGCCACCGCGCCACGATCACTTGCCCCTGCAGTGTGAGGACGATCCCATCCTTATTGCCAGTGTAGACCGCCCCAAGGAGTTGCCCCGGGGCAAGAGGCAAGGACGGCTGCTCAATCCCGGGCGGACGTTCAAGCGCTCCGGGCTCCTGCAGATCCGGGAATCTGTCTCGGAGTTGGTCGGCCACCCGGTTGATGATTACGTACGTTAGCTTCACCGGCCTCTCGAGACTCACCCGGACGGCAGTCTCGACAAGAGGAAGATTGCCAAAATCGAGCCGCACCGCCTGCGCACCTTCCGTGTTCATCGAGTCACCCGCGTCCTGAGACGCCCCGAGTTGCACTTCCCAGATGCTGAGGTTCCCTCTGGGCACTTACCCACGATATGCTACGTCTGCCTTCCATGCAAGTTCGATTTCGGCCCTGCAGGGACTGGCAACGAGCCGTCCGCCCGCGGTAGCGGGTTCGATGGGGCGATGGCCACGTCCGTCGCGCCCAGTTTCGCCTCGCCGCGTTCGACCCGGCCCGCCAGTTCCCGACATTCCTGCAGCAGGGCCTCCAGCATTCGGTCCTCGCTCACCGTCTGCTTCTGAACGCCCTGGACGTAGATGATCCCCTTCCCCCGCCCGGCGAAGATGGCCACGTCCGCGCCCTCGCACTCGCCCGGGCCGTTCACCACGCAGCCCATCACCGCGACTTTGATCGGCAGCTTCACCTCGTCCGCCAGCTTCTGCCGCACGTCCGCCACCAGCCTGATCAGATCGACCTCGATCCGACCGCAGGTCGGGCAGGCGATCAGCTCCGGCTCGGTCCGCTCGCGCAGCTTAAGGCTGTGCAGCAGCTCCTTCGCGTCTTCGACCTCGTGAACCGGGTCGGCCGCGTACGAGATACGGATCGTGTCGCCGATGCCCTCGGCCAAGAGCGTGCCCAGCGCCGCGATCGACCGAATCCGCCCCGTCTCCGGCGGCCCGGCATGGGTCAGCCCCAGGTGCAGCGGCAGGTCGAACCGCTCCGCAATCGCCCGATACGCCTCGATCACGATCGTCGCGTCGATGCTCTTCGCGCTGAGCACCACGTCGTGAAAGTTGTTCTCCTCGAAGATGTGCAGGTAGTCGGCCAGCTTCTCGACCATCAACCGGACCAGCTCTTGCTGCGGGTTCACCGCCAGGGCCGCTTTCTGCTCGGCCCGCCGCTGCTTGTCGATCCGCTCGACCACGCTGCCTTCGTTCACCCCGACCCGGATGGGCAGCCCGCGCTCCCGGCAGGCCGCGATCACCCGATCCACCTGCTGCCGATCGCCGATGTTCCCCGGGTTGAGCCGGATCTTGTGTACGCCCGCCTCAACGGCCTCGAGCGCCCGCTGGAAGTGATAGTGTACGTCCGCGATGATCGGCACCGGCGACTGATCCAGGATGGCCGGCAGGGCCTCGGTGTCGCGCTTGTCGGGGACGGTCACCCGCACCAGGTCGCACCCCGCCGCGGCGAGCTTGCGAATCTGCGCCACCGTGGCGTCCACATCGTGCGTGTACGTGCTGGTCATGGACTGGACCGCCACCGGCGCCCCGCCCCCAACCGCCACGTCACCCACCATCACCCGCCTGGTCCGCTCCCTGTGGATCATCCACCGCCTCGCTGAACCGACGCTACGACACATCGCATTCTACGGCCCTGCCAACACCCGGACAAACCGGCCTCCACGAGCCTCATCGCCCGCGTGCTCGTGCCACTGCGGTTCATCTGACCGGTGGAGCTTCGCGCAGCCCGTACCGTCATCTGCCAGGGTTCCGTCCCGGGATGTCTGCAGGTTATGGAGCCGCGGGCAGCAGGGCTTCGGGCTGCGTTTGCGGCGACGAATCCGGCTCGCGAGGGGTCGGCTTCCGCGCCGGCGCGCTCGTCTCCCAGAGTGGCAACGGGATCGCCCGGCGCTGGCCGGTCCGCACGGTGACCCCGTCGGGGCCGAGGATCGCGCGGGCCGCCTCGACGAACGGGCGGTCGATCTCCACCCTCAGGTCCGGGCCGCATTCGATCGTCGCGACGAAACCGCCGTCGGTCGGAACCTCGACGTACACCCGTCGTGCCCCGGTGTGCTCCTTGCACGCATCGCGCACGCGCTGCAGCAAGTCGTCATCCGCATCGACACCGGCTAATGAGAGCACAACGTATTCCGCGAACCGCTTCCACGCCTCGTCGGCCGGGATCACTTCGCGAACCCGCAGCGAGGGTTCCTGTCGGCGCTTGTCCACCTCGCCCAGCAGAAAGACCAGAGAGTCGGGTTTGAGCAGTGGTCGGTACTTGTCCAGATCGTCCGGGAAGACGATCGCTTCGACGGAGCCCTCCAGATCTTCGAGCGTGACGATTCCCAACCGCGATCCCGGCCGCCGTCCTGCTCTGGCCGTCACCGTGCGGAGATGCGAGACCATCCCGCCCAGGATCACGCCGTCGCCGTCGGGCAACGATTGCAGACTTGTGGTCGCGGCCGTTCTGCACGCCTCGATCAGGTCGTGACTATTGGTCAGCGGATGGGCCGTCACGTAGAAACCCAGGGCCGCTTTCTCGCGGGCCAGCATCTCCGCCTCGTTCCACTCCTCGGTGGACAGCTTGAGCCCGGCACCCGCTCCGCCCGCACCGCCGGCCGAGTTGTCGAACAGCGCCATCTGCCCCTCGCGGCGGTCCTTCTGCGTGCGGGCCCCGGCGTCGATGGCCGCCTCCATCACGTCGAGTGCCGCCTTGCGCATGGCCCCGGTCGTGTCGAAGGCACCGCAACTGATCAGGGCCTCGATCACCCGGCTGTTCACGGCGCTGACGTCCACCCGCTCGCAGAAGTCGAAGATGTTCTTGTAGGCCCCGCCGTTCTCGCGTTCCGCAGCGATCGCCTCGACCGCCTTCTCGCCGACGCCCTTGACCGCCCCCAGCCCGAACCGGATGGCGCCTTTGGCGCCGGCGGCCCTCAGGTCCACCGTGAAGTCGTTGTCCGAGGAGTTCACGTCCGGAGGCAGCACCGTGATGCCCATCCGGCGGCACTCCTCGAAATACTCGTTAATCTTGTCCGTGTTGGACATTTCGAAGGTCATCACGGCAGCCATGAACTCGATGGGGTGAAAGACCTTCATGTGCGCCGTCTGGAAGGCGACCAAGGCGTAGCCCGTGGAATGAGCCTTGTTGAACGCGTAGCCGCCGAACTTGAGGATGTCGTCGAACACCTGGTTGGCCGTCTGACGGTCCACGCCGTTGGCGTCGCAACCCGCCAGGAACGGTTCGCGCTCCGCCTCGATCATCGAGGTCTTCTTCTTGCTGATCGCCTTGGCCAGACGGAACGCCCGCTTCAGCTCGATCCCGCCCAGACGGTTCACCAGACGCGAGACCTGCTCCTGATAGACCATGATGCCGAAGGTCTCGGCCAGCACCTCGGTCATGATGGGGTGCGGCGTGGTCCAGCTTTCGCCGTGCTTGCGGGCGATGTACGGGCCGATGTACTCCATCGGGCCGGGGCGGTACAGCGCGTTGGCCGCGATCAGGTCCTCGATCCGGTTGGGACGCATCTTCATGATCACGTCGCGCATCCCGCCCGATTCGAACTGGAAGATTCCCTTCGTCTCCCCGCGGCAGAACAACGCGTAGACCTTCTGGTCCTCCAGGTCGAGCTTCTCCAGATCGACCTCGATCCCCTTGGTCCGCTTGACCAGTTGCCGGGCCCGTTCCAGCGTGGTCAGCGTCCGCAGGCCCAGAAAATCCATCTTCAGCAGGCCGACCTTCTCGACCGTGTTGCCCTCGTACTGCGTGCAGATCACGTCCTCGTTGGCCGGCTTGTAGAGCGGGACCAGGTTCTCCAGCGGCTGATCGGCCACCACCACGCCGGCCGCATGGATGCCGGCGTTGCGGGCCAGACCTTCGAGCCTGCGGGCGATGTCGATGACCCGACGCACGCGATCGTCGTGGTTGTACCGGTTCTTGAGTTCCGGCTCCTGCGACAGGGCCTTGTCGATGGTCATCTTCAACTCGAAGGGGATGAGCTGCGTCAGCCGGTTGGCCTCCTCGAAACCCATGCCCATGACCCGGGCCACGTCCTTGACCGCCGCACGGGCCTTGAGCGTGTTGAAGGTGATGATCTGGGCCACGTAGCCGTATTTCTGCCGGACGTACTCGATCACCCGCCCCCGCCCGTTCTGGCAGATGTCCACGTCGATGTCCGGCATCTCGTCCCGGTCCGGGTCCATGAACCGCTCGAAGTACAGCCCGTAGCGCAGCGGTTCCGGGGCCGATATCCCCAGGCAATAGCTGACCACCGAGCTGCACCCGCTCCCGCGAGCCCCGCAGGGAATCCCGTTCGTCCGCGCGAACTGCACGAAATCCCAGACGATCAAAAAGTAGCTGCTGAAACCCTTGTCGGCGATCACGCCCAGTTCGTAATCGATGCGGCGGCGGACCTCGTCGGTGATCTCGCCGTACCGGCGCTCGGCGCCCTCGTACACCAGCCGGCGAAGCTCGTCGTCAGGTGTCGTCTCGGCCGATACCTGGTAGACCGGCGCGTGCCGCTTGGAGAAGTCCAGCTCCAGGTCGCACATGTCGGCCACGCGCAGCGTGTTGGCCACCGCGTCGGGATAGTCGGCGAAGAGCTTCTGCATCTGCTCCGGGGTCTTGAGATAGAACTCCCCGTTGGGGAACTTGAACCGGTCCGGATCGGAGATCAGCTTGCCCGTGCTGATGCAGCACAGCACGTCGTGCGCCTCCACGTCGGCCGCGTCCAGGTAGTGCACGTCGTTGGTCGCGACCGTGGCCACGCCCAGCCGGTCGGCCAGGTCGGCCAGCTCCGGGTTGATGATGGTCTGCTCCTCCATGCCATGGTCCTGAAGCTCGATGAAGAAGCGATCCGGGCCGAAGATCTTGAGATACGCTTTGGCGATCTCCTCGGCCGCCGCACGGTTGCGGTTGATGAGCGCCTGCGGAATCTCGCCGCCCAGGCACGCGCTGGTGCACAGCAGCCCTTCGGAGAACTCGGCCAGCACCTCCTTGTCGATCCGCGGGCGGTAGTAGAACCCTTGGCAATACGCGATCGACGCCAGCTTGAGCAGGTTTTGATAGCCCGCCCGGTTCATGGCCAGCAACAGCAAGTGGTGGCTGGCCTCCTTCATGCCACGGGCGTCCTTCTCGCGTCGATCGCCCGGGGCCATGTAGACCTCGCACCCTATGATCGGCTTGACGCCCGCCTTGACGGCCGCCCGGTAGAACTCGATCGCCCCGAAGAGGTTGCCGTGATCGGTGACGGCCACGGCCGGCATGTCCAGTTCGCGACAGCGCCGGACGAGATCGCCGACGCGCGTAGCCCCGTCCAGCAGGCTGTAGTAGCTGTGCAGATGCAGGTGTACGAACTGGCCCTCGGACATGAACCCTCCGACCTCCGTCCCCGGCTGCGTCAACCTGGCCCCTGCCGCCGCCCGCACCGCGGGCTACGTCCCGGGCGCGGGCCCTTCTCTGCGCGCCTGATGCCCAGATCGTATTGTGTCCGACGCTTGCGTCAAACTTCGGGCCGCGCCCGAATCCCGTCTCCGGCACGACCGCCTGTGAGTTGTTCGGAACTCGCGAGTTGCGGGATCGGACGTGCGACTACCCGGGCGGGCGCCGGCCCACCCTGGCGAGGGGAACTGTCCTCTTGGGCGATCTCCGGCAATCGCCGTGCGCGTTCAGCCCATCGGCCAGACTTTTTCCCCGGTTTCGGAGTCGTGCAGGGTGATGGCCTCGTGGATGCAGTTCCGGGCCGCAGCCAGGATGTCCTCGGGCGGATCGCCGTCGGGATTGACCACGGTGCTGCTGCCGTCGGTCACCCGGAACGTCTCGGGGGCCTCCTCGCAGCAGGCCTTGTCGCCGACGCACGTTTCCTGATTGATCTCGATCTTGTATTTGGCCATGGCGCTCACTCCGTGCAGGGTCCCCTTCGCAGCCCGCTCCCCGACGCGGTACGCCGCGTGTAACGCGCTCGGCCGCCCGCCCTCGGCTACGAGGCGGCCGCCTTCTTGTGCTTCAGGTGCCGGATGCTGTTCGAGCGGCACTTGGGGCAGGAACGTTCCTTGTCCTCGCCCTTCTCCACCGGCTCGGTGTACTCGTGCCCGCACATCATGCACTTGAAGTTCTCTTGCGTCGCGGTGGCCATTCTGACCTCCGATTCACACTTGCTGTCGCGGTCCCGGCGTCTCGCGCCGCCTTCCTCACGGGCCCGCCCCGCTGGGTTGGGCCCCGGGCGCCGTTCAACTCCTACGTGGCTACGGCGGCCTCCTCCTCCTTCTTGGCGGCCTTCTTCGGCTTGGGCTTGAGGGCTTCGCGCGCGTGCTCGATCTCTTCCGCGGTGACCGTCTGGCGCAGCTCCTCCATCTGGTACATCACCTTGGCGAACTTCTGTCCTTCGGCGGCGCTGATCCACTCAAGTTGCAGCCGCTCCGGGCGGACGCCGGCCTTCTCCAGCTTGTCCCACAGCCGCTGCACCCGGGCGACCGTCTGCCGGTTGGCGTTGATGTAGTGGCAGTCGGCGTAATGGCAGCCCGAAACCAGCACGACCGGCGCGCCCCAGCGGAAGGCCTCCAGCACCATCTCCTCCGAGACACGCGCCGAGCACATGGTCCGCACCACCCGGTTGCTGGACGGGTACTTTATGCGCGAGATGCCGGCCATGTCGCCGCCGGCGTACGAGCACCAGTTGCAGGCGAAGGCGAAGACCTTCTCCTGCGGGTCCTCGGCCAGGACGGCCTGCACCTGAGCGACGAGCTGATCGTCGGTGAAGTGCCGCATGGTGATGGCCCCGAACTGGCAGGTGGCCCCGCAGGACCCGCATCCGGCGCAGGCCGCCTCGACCACCACCGCCGCCTGGCCCTTCTCCCAGATGATGGCCCCGTAGGGACAGACCTTGGCACACAGCCCGCACTTCATGCAGGCGGCCTCGTCGATCCGGCTGGTGATGGCCTCGATCTGGATCTGCCCCCGGTTGAGCAACGCGCCCGCCCGCGAGGCGGCCGCACCGGCCTGGCAGACCGAGTCCTTGATGTCCTTGGGCGACTCGCAGAAGCCGGCGAAGTGAACGCCGCGGGTCGGCGCGTCCACCGGCTTGAGCTTGGGGTGCGACTCCATGAAAAAGCCGTCCGACGTCTTCGACAGCGTCAGCATCCCGGAGATCTTGGCCAGATCCTTGGGCGGCTGGACGCCCACCGACAGCACCAGCATGTCCAGTTCGAATGTCTCCAGGTGGCCGGTCGTGGTGTTCTCCACCGTGAGGATCAGGTTGCCCGTCTCGGGGTCTTCCTCGACGTCGCCGGGCAGCCCGCGGATGTAGCGCGTGCCGGTCTCCTTGGAGCGCTGGTACATGTCCTCGAAGGATTTGCCGAAGGCCCGGATGTCCTGATAGAAGACGAAGTTCCGCACGTCGGGGTAGTGGTCGGCCAGCAGCAGGGTGTCCTTGATGGTGTTCATGCAGCAGATGTTGGAGCAGTAGGGCCGCCCGATCTTGGCGTTCCGCGAGCCGACGCACTGGATGAAGCCGATCCGCTTGGGCTGCTTCTTGTCGCTGGGCCGGATGAAGTGGCCGGCCGTCGGTCCGCCGGCGCAGATCAGCCGCTCGAACTCCAGCGAGGTGATGACGTTCTCAAAGCGGCTGTAGCCGTACTCGTCCATCTCCGTCGGGTCGTACACGTCCAGACCGATGGCCACGATGATGACCCCCACCTCCCGGGTGACGACCTCGTCCCGATCGTCGTAGTTGATGGCCTTCTTCTCGCAGACCTCGGCGCACTTTCCGCAGGCGATGGGGTTGTTGCCCAGGCAGTCGTCCATGTTGAGGATGTAGGAGCAGGGCACGGCCTGGGGGAAGGGGATGTAGATGGCCTTGCGGGAGGAGAGCCCCACCTGGTACTCGTCGGGCTTGGCCACCGGGCAGACCTTGGCGCACTCCCCGCAGGAGTTGCACAGCGTGGGATCGACGTAACGGGCCTTCTTGCGGATCTTGGCCGTGAAGTTCCCGATGTAGCCGGAGACCTCTTCGACCTCGCTGAAGGTGAGTAGTTCGATGTTCGGATGCCGACCGGCATCAATGGCCTTGGGGCCCAGAATTCATATCGAACAGTCCATGGTGGGGTAGGTCTTGTCCAACTGGGCCATGATCCCACCGATGGTCGCCTCCTTCTCGACCAGAGTCACCTGATGCCCGGCGTCGGCCAGCTCGATAGCGGCTTCGATGCCCGACACGCCGCCGCCGATCACCAGGGCTCGCTTGGTCACCGGAACGGTCAGCTCCTCCTGCGGTTGCAGCAGGCGGGCCCGGGCCACGGCGCTGGCCACCAGATCCTTGGCCTTCAGCGTCGCCCCGTCCCGGTCACCCGGGTGCACCCAGGAGCACTGCTCGCGGAGGTTGGCCATCTCCATCAGGTAGGGATTCAGGCCACCGTCCTTGACGCACTGCCGGAAGGTCGGCTCATGCTGCCGCGGCGTGCAGGAGGCCACCACCACCCGGTTGAGCCGGTGCTCCTTGATGGCGTTTTTGATCTCGTTCTGCCCCGGGTCCGCACAGGTGTACTTGTTGCGAACGACGCAGACCACGTCCGGCAGGTTCTTGGCCCACTGGGCCACCGCCTCGCAGTCCACCGCCCCGGCGATGTTCAGCCCGCAATCGCAGACGAACACACCCACGCGGAGGTCCTCCTTCGGTGCGCTGGGACTAACCATATGTGCCCTTCCTGTCTTGGAAAGCCGTCAGCTTTCGGCCGTCAGCTTTCAACTTTCGATCCTGCTGGGAACCCGGGGCGTCGATCTCCCAGGTCCTCGGGCCGTCTGTTCCCCTGGACTCGTCATTCCTGGCCCCTGCTGCAAGCAGCAGGCTGATTGCTCACCGCTCCGTCTACTCCAGCGCGTCGGCCAGTAGTTCGGCCACGTCGCGCATCTTCAATCCGATCTCACCCTTGAGATCGGGGTCCTTCATCGCACAGCGGAAGTGGAGCTGGCACTTGGGACACGCCGTGGCCAACACCTCCGCCCCGGTGGCCTGCGCTTCGCGCAGCCGGTCGGCCTGAAGCTGCTTGACCGTGTGGTCGCAATACGACCAGGGACCACCCGCACAACACACCGCCGCCCGCCTGGAGCGACGCATCTCGACCAGCTCGACGCCGGGCACGGCCTGCAGCACCTGCCGCGGCGGGTCGTAGATCCCCAGATGACGCCCCATGCGGCAGGGGTCCTGGAAGGTGACGCGTTGCTGCTGGCCGTTGCTCTTGAATCTCAGCGACGACCCGTTCTGCAGCGTCTCGCCCACGAACTCGGTCAGGTGCATGATCCGCGGACGCTTGCCCTCGAAGTAGGGCTCGTAATCGACCTTCCAGGTTCGCAGGCCCTCGGCGCAGGAGATGACCAGGGTCTCCGCGCCGCTGTCGGCCACCAGCTTGATGTTGTGCCTGGCCAGCAGCTCGAAATTCTTGCGGTCTCCGTTCCACAGCAGGTCGTGTCCGCAGCAGCGCTCGTCCGGCGAGACCACCGGCGTCACGCCCATCCTGTTGAGCAGCTTGATGGCCGCCTTGCTTCCGTTGAGCGTCTGGACCTCGGGATCCGGGAAGAAGGCGTCGTAGTACATGGTGCAGCCGGTCCAGTAGAACACCTCGCCCTTTTTCGGCTCGGTCTTCAGGTCGTCGGTGAGCCACTCCAGCCGGTTCTGCTGGGTTTCACCGCGGGCCATCAGGCGCATGACGGACTGCAGGGCCCCGCCGTGTGGGCAGGTGATCTCGGCACCCTCGTCCGCGGACAGCTCACGCAGCCCCTGGACCAATTGGGTGAAGTGGATGTTCTGGGGACAGACCGCCTCACAGGAAGCACAGGTCAGGCAGCGCTGCACGCCGATGGCGTGGGTCTCCAGCACTTCCTTCAGGTCCTCGCGGGGAATCATGCGGGCCGAGAAGTCCCCCGAGATAGCCAGGGGGCACATGGCGGTGCATTTGCCGCATTCCAGGCATCGGGCCACTCTGGTGCGCCGCCGTAAGTGGGCCAGCTGCTCTTCCATCATTCATCTCCTTGAGGCTGACTTCTTCGCCCGGCCCTTGCCGCGGCGCGACCCCTCCTCGATGAGGCGTTGCACCGGTGCGTCCAAGGGGTCCTGGGCACGACTGCCCGACCAGTCGCAGGCAATACGAGCCACGTCACCGCCCAGCAGACGAAGCATGGCGCGGGCGTGATCCACCTGCTCTCTGGCCAGCTCGGCGCCCGAGCCGAACCGGCACCGATCGGTCGCGCATCCGGCCACGAGGATGCCCCGGGCGCCCAGGCGGTAGAGTTCCAGCAGCATGCCGGCATCGACCTGCCCCACGCATCGGAATCGTACGATCTCGGCGTGGACGCCTTGCTGATCCAACGAGGCCTCCAACGCGCCGGCCCGCCGCTGGCAGGCCAGTACCACGTACGGTGGTCCGGGAAGCCTGCGGGCCGCGGTCGTGTCAAACGCATCTTCCAGACGCGAGCCCCACCACATGGGCGACAGGGCGCTGGCCTCCGCCGCTTTGCTGGGGCAGACCGCGGTGCACAGGTTGCAGCCCCGGCACAGGGCCGGCTCGATGCGAACGCGGGTGGCGGGACCCTCCGCGGTGTAGAAGTCGGCCGCTCCGAACGGGCAGATGTCCACGCATCGCCCGCAACTGCGGCACCGCACCTGGTCGATGCGGGCCCGCACCGGGAGCAGCTCGACCTGCGTCCCCTTCGACTTGTCGATCTCCGGGAGGGTGCCGGGCTGGATGTCCGGCAGCAGCCAACCGGAGGTCGGCTTGGCGACGCTCAGGGCCATGGTCACGTTGCCGGGCGCCCGGACAATGGCCGTCGCCCCGGCGGAGCCGTCGCCACTGCCCGTACGGATCATCAGGTGGCGGCGCTGACAGGTGGGAGCGCAGATGTGGCACTCGCCGCATGGTCCGCAACGCATGCAGCGTCGCGCTTCGGCCACCGCATCCGCGGCGGTGTAGGCCTGTTCCACCTCCTCGAATTCCTGTCCCTTCTTGGGCCAGGTCATGGTCGGTTGCACCCGCATGGCCTTGATGGGGGGCGCCTCGGGCAACTGGTATTCGGCGGCCGCCCTGCCCTCGGGGTGGTCCTCGCGGATTGCCGGACGACCCTCTTCCAGGTAGTGCCGGATGGACTCGGCCGCCCGGTGGCCGTCGGCAATCGCTTCGATGACCGTGGCCGGTCCGGCAACCACGTCGCCCGCTGCGAACACACCAGCCATTCGGGTCATGGTGGTTTTGGGATCGACGCTCAGCCAGCGTCCTTCGAGCAGTTTGTCTTTGAGCTTGTCCGGCACGAAGCTGAGGTCGGCCTCCTGGCCGACGGCGGCCAGAACGCGATCGGCCTCGATCACGAATTCGCTGCCGGGAATCTGAATCGGTCCGCGTCGCCCGCTGGCGTCCGGTTCACCGAGCCCGATCTTGACGCACTCCAGGCCCTTGAGCCGTCCGTTCTTGGCGACCACCCGCGAAGGCGTCACCAGGAACTTGAAGGCGATGCCCTCCGCTTCGGCGGCCTCGATCTCCAGGACACCGGCCAGCAGTTCCTCGCGGTAGCGGCGGTACAGGATTTGCACGGACTCGGCCCCCAGGCGCAGGGCCGTGCGGGCGGCCTCCACCGCGGTGGAGCCGCCACCGATGACCAGCACCTTGCCTTTGACCGGGGATCGGTCGCCGTCGTTGACCCGCCGCAGGAACGCCAGGGCGTCCTCCACCTCGGGGCAGTCGTCCTCGCCGGGGGCCCGCAGCTTGCGCCCGATCTGGGCGCCGACCGCCAGCAGCACCGCGCCGTACCCCTCCTTGAGCAGCTTCTCGATCTCGACGTCGGCTCCCAGGCAACAACCGGTTCGCATCTCGATGCCGGCCTGGAGCAGCACGTTGATCTCGAAATCCAGAATGTCACGCGGCAATCGGTAGGCGGTGATGCCGTAGCGCAGCATCCCTCCGGGCTCGGATTCGGATTCGAAGATCGTCACCGGGTAGCCCGCCAGTCTCAGGTCATAGGCGGCCGCCAGACCGGCCGGGCCCGAGCCGATGACGGCCACCTTGGACTCCTTGTCCGGGGGGGGCGGAGGGGCCGGATTGGGAAGCTTTTCTTCCAGGTCGGCCGCGAAACGCTTCAGCGCCCGAATCGCGATGGGGTCGTCGTGGTTTCCGCGACGACAGACCTTCTCACAGGGATGGTCGCACACCCGCCCGCAGATGCCGGGCAGCGGGCAGCGCCGGCGGATGACCTCCAGCGCCTCGGCGAAACGCTCTTCGGCGATCAGCGAGACGTAGGCCTTGACGTTGATACCGGCCGGACAAGCCTGTGTGCAGGGAGCGGTCTCGATCTTCCGGATCGGAAACGGTTCGGACTGCAGCGTGGGGGCCAGGAGCCCGGCTCCGTCCAGCTCCAGCGTCCGCGTCTCGGGGGCCGTTGCAACGACGGTCATGTCTGCACCTCCTGGCCGCTGGCCGCGAGCACGTGCTCGTCTGCGTATTCCATGCCGCGGTCGAAGGCGGCCAGATTCAGCTTCTCCGTCCCGGGCGGGACCGAATCCTGCACGGCCTGACGCATAGCCTCACGCGGGATGATCCCGGTCACCGCCGTGAAGAACCCCAGCATGGCGATGTTCTGGACGATGGGCCGGCCCAGCGACTCGGCGATCCGCGTCGAGGGCACGCCGTATTGGGCCTGTCCTTCCTTGGGCGTCGGGTGCACCAGGTCCTTCTCGTAGACCAGGATGCCCTCGTCCTTGAGTTCATCACCGAACTTGTCGTAGCCCTCGCCCGACATCACCACGAAGACGTCCGGGCGATGGATGTAAGGGTACAGCACCTCACTGTTCGAGACGGTCAGTGTGGCGCTGCAGGCCGAGCCGCGGGCTTCGGGGCCGAAGCTCTGGATCATCGTCGCGTGTTGGCCGGCGTTGATGGCGCAGGCCCGCCCGATGATGTAGCCCGAAAGCACCACGCCCTGGCCGCCGTAGCCGGTGATGCGAATCTCCGTCCTACTGGGGCTCATGGATCATTCCTCCCTCCGGCGGCATGGGAACGTACTTGTCGCCGAGGACCTTGGTGTAGTGGTTGCGCATCATGTCCAGGAAGGTGGGCCTGTCCCGGTCGACGAACTTCCCGCAGATGAGCTTGTTCTGGAAGTCGATGTCCAGCTCCCGCGTGTCGGCACCGTGCCGGATTTCCGCGTTGTCGTGGTAGAACTGCATCAGGTTGAAGCCCGTGCCCAGCTTGTTCAGCCGGGCGTACAGCGTCGAGCAGGGGGCGATGACCTCGATGAAACGGAAACCCTTGCGTTGAATGGCCTCCTTGAACGACATGGTCAACCGGCGGATGTGCAGGCTGGTCCAGCGGGCCACGTACGGCGCCCCGCAACTGGCGGCCAGGTGCGGCAGGTTGAAGGGCTGTTCGAAGTTGCCGTACGGCATGGTGGACGATCGGGCGGTCAGCGGTGTCGTGGGCGCGTTCTGCCCCCCCGTCATGCCGTAGATGAAGTTGTTGACCAGGATGACCAGCAGGTCCATGTTCCGCCGGGCCGCATGGATGAAGTGGTTGCCGCCGATCCCGCACAGGTCCCCGTCGCCCGAGAAGACGGTCACCATCAGTTCCGGCCGCCCCAGCTTCAACCCGGTCGCGAAGGGGATGGCCCGGCCGTGCGTCGAGTGAAAGGCGTCCAGCTTCATGTAGCCCGCCGCCCGTCCGGTGCAGCCGATGCCCGAGACGATCGTGGCCTTGTCCAGGTCCACGCCGGTCTCTTCCAGTGCCGTGGCGTAGCACTTGACCACGGTTCCGATCCCGCAGGTCGGGCACCAGATGTGCGGCATCCGATCCATGCGCAGATACGGGGCAATCGGATGCTGGTCAGCCGCCACGCGAGTTTCTGCCGTAACCGTGCTCATTTCGCTGCCCTCAGTATGGCCTCGCAGATATCTTGCGGGTCATGCACGCTGCCGCCGCCGTGGGATACCGGGATCGTGGCCGCTTTGCCGCCGGCGCAGCGCTCCACCTCCAGAACCATCTGGCCGTAGTTGATCTCCGGCACCACGAAGGCCTTGACCTTGCCGGCCAGCTCGCGGATGCGTTTTTCGGGAAACGGCCAGACCACAATCAGCCGCAGGACGCCGACCTTCACGCCCTTGGCCCGGGCCAGGTCGATGCCCATGCGGGCCACCCGGGCGGTGATGCCGTAGCTGACCACCACAACGTCGGCCCCGTCCGTCTGCTCCTCGTCGAAACGCACGATCTGGTCGGCGTTCTTGTTGATCTTGTCCAGCAGACGGCGGACGCAGATCTCCTGGCACGCGACGCTCATGTCCGGGTAGCCGCGCTCATCGTGGGTCAGGCCGGTGGTGTGGAACCGATACCCGTCGCCGGCCCGGGCGAACTCCGGAACGCAGTTCCCGTTCAACTGGTAGGGCCAGTACTCCCCGGGCGGCTTCTTGGTCAGTCTGCGGGGCACGACCTCGATCTGCTCGGCCGGTGGGATGACCACCTTCTCGGTCATGTGCCCCACGCATTCATCCATCATGAACATCACCGGCACCCGGTAGATCTCCGACAGGTTGAAGGCGTCGATGGTCAGATCGAAGGCCTCCTGCGGTGATTGCGGGCTCATGGCGATGATTTCGTAGTCGCCGTGCGAGCCCCAGCGGGCCTGCATCATGTCCGCCTGCCCGGTCATGGTGGGCAGACCGGTGGACGGACCGCCCCGCTGTACGTTGACCACCACGCAAGGCGTCTCCATCATGGCCGCCAGACCGATGTTCTCCATCATCAGGCTGAAACCCGGCCCGCTGGTCACGGTCATCGATTTGCTGCCCGTCCAGGACGCCCCCACCACGGCGGCCATGCTGGCCAGCTCGTCCTCCATCTGAATGAAGGTGCCGCCCATGAAGGGGAATCGGCGGGCCATACGCTCCACCACCTCCGTCGAGGGGGTGATGGGGTAGCCCGCGACGAAGCGACAGCCGGCGGCCATGGCCCCCTCGCCACAGGCAAAGTCGCCGTCCAGATAGTGGGCGCCGGTCAGGACGCCCGCGGGGTCGGTCTTCAAGGATCCACCTCCTTCGCTGCCCAGCCCCCAACCCAAACCTACTCCGTCGCCACGTCCCGGGGAGGAAGCCCCCTCGGGCGCAATCGGCGATCTCAGGTCTTCTTGCCCTCTGCGGTCGCCTCCTGCGCTTCCGTCGCGGACTTGTCCTCGATGGCCACGCTGTAGATCGCGAAATCCGGACAGATCATCTCGCAGAGGTTGCAGTTCACGCACTGCCCGAACTTGACCACCTTCGGCGGGTGGTAGCCCTTGCGGTTGAACTCCTCGGACATCACCAGGACGTCCTTGGGGCAGTACTCCACGCAGAAGCCGCAACCCTTGCAGCGCTCCGCGATGATGTGCACCTCACCGTGAGGGATCTTCACCTCGTCCAGGTCCAATGGTTTTCGCCAGTACTTCATCTGACACTCCCTTGTGAGCGATCAGCTTCTGCCGTCGGCCTTCAGCTTCCGCTGTCGGCCATCTGTCTGCTGCGATGTAAACCCGGCCCCGCGCTGACGGCGGAGCGCCGGCAGCCTGCCGCCGGCCGGTCAGGACACCTCCTTCTTGCTGCTCTCGCTGCGGCGCAGCGGCAGGACTTTGTAGTAGGGACAGCCGCCCCGGATTCGTCCCACCGAACACCCCTCCTCGATGTAACAGCCGCAGCGCAGACAGAACGTGTCCTCGGTCGGCTCCACCTGAAGCAGCGACACGGAGAACCGCTCCAACAGGCGGGTGAGCTGCTCGATCTCCTCCGGCTCGAACGTCTGCAGGGCGGGCGAAAGGCGGGCCACCCTCAACTCCTCGTATCTGCGTACCAGGCGGCGCCCCTTGCGGCTGACCGACAGCAGCGTTGCCCGCCGGTCCCCCTTGGACGGCGAGCGGACCACCAACCCCAACCGCTCCAGTTTGTCGATGTTCTTGCTGGCCGCGGGCGCACTGACTCCCAGGAACTCGGCCACCTCTCCGACCTGGCGGTGCCCGTCCAGGGCCATGAGCTTGACCACGTGGAACTGCGAGAGGGTCAGCGAGTCGGTGCTGACCTTGCGCAGCAGTTTCTCCTCCAGGACCTCGCGGACCGTGGAGGCGAAGATGTGGCTGTAGCGCAGGAAGTGGTAAGAACTGTCCCCGGAGCCGTTCCCGGTCTGATGACCGGGGCTTGTCGTCGGGGTCGGATTTCGATTGGCTGAGGGCATCCCTTAACCCGGTAACTATTTAGCCCTTTTAAGCACAACCTAGCGTACGCCCGCACTCGGGTCAACCCCACCGCCAAAAAAACGACGATCCAAGCGCCCTGGGATCGCAGCGCCCCCAGTCGGCCACCCGGCATCCGTGCTGGTGCCGGGTGAAACGCCCGGATGAGGCGTGGGTGAACCGCGTACGCTTTCCGAACGTCTGCATGGCGATGCCAACACTTGTCATGGAATCAGGCCAGCCGATTGGGTCGGCGACCGTACCGGCTCAGCTGCTGCACACCTGTCAACAAGCCCAGATGAAAGTGCGTTGTCCCAGACGATGTTGCTCGATATTGCCGGTGGCCCGCGGCAGGGTCGACGGTTCGCCTTCCTCGAGGTGCCCACTGCCGCCCCCACAACGATGCAAAGGGCGTCGGAGCCAATGCGCGCCCCGACGCCCCGTCTGTTCTCCGTCACGACTCGGCGCCTGTTCACTGCGCCGGATCGACCGGCAGGCGCTACAGCTCGTTCAGGAGCTGGTGGCAGAAGCTGCAATCCCAGCTTCCGTCCTCGGTCGTCGCGCTGTGACAGCCGCGGCAGCCGGAATTCCCGGACACGCCTTCACCGGCCGGCGTGTGCATGGCCTCTTTCAGCGGAGGCACGCCTCCGACCCACTCCTCCACGTGACAGACGTCGCACGCCGCCAGCTTGGCGTTCACCGGCTCGGGATGGTGGCAGGTCGTGCAGTCCAACGTCATGTGCGAGGCATGGTCGAACGTGGCCGTCGCGTACGGTTGCTCGACGCTGCCCGCCGCGTTCTCGTTGTCCTCGACGCCCTCCGCCAGGTAGGCGGCCAGATCGGCGTAGTCCTGGTCGCTGAAACCGTCCACCTCCGGGTGGTCGGTGCCGGTCAGCACGCCTTCGATCAGCGATGCATCGGCGCCGGCGATGTCGCCGGCGAACTCACCGTTGCTCTCGCCCGGATCGCCGTGGCAACTTCGGCACTCGTCGATGTACAGGGCTTGGCCGGTCTCCACGCTGCCCGCGGCGTTTTCGTTCGGCTCGGCGTTCTCGTTGGGCTCGGCGTTCTCATTGGGCGCGTTCTCGTTCGCTTCGGGTTCCCCCTCGCCGCCGCCGCTCGGCCCCTGACAGGCCACGCCGGCGAAGAGCATCACAACGCCAAGCAGGCAGCCCGCTACCAGGGGTAAGGCCGGCTTGGCCGTGAGGTATTTGGCTCTCATCGTTTCATCTCCAGCTATAGAGTCATGCGCAGACTTCTAACGGGCTCAGGTGCTTCTCCTGGGCGATCGTGTCCAGGTGGGCTGTGGTCAACAGTTCCAGCCCCAGGTGAAGCCGACCGGTGATCTTGTCGGCGTCCACCACCTTGACGTAGTGGTTACAGCTTTTGCAGAAATCGACTCGCAGGTCCGGCTCCTCGGGCGTGAAGTAGTATTTGGCGTCGCCCGGTTTCGTCGAATCGCAGGCCGGGCACTTGATCCCCGGCGCCGCCCAGCACGTCCCGCAGAACGGGCAGTGCAGGAACCGACGCGGCGGGGTCTTGAGCTTGTCCGCCCCACCCGGCTGGGTCCGCATCTCCGCCAGGGCCGGCAAACCTCCGCACATCGGGCAGCGGGAGCGCTGCCAGCTAGCAGGGCATCCCTCGGGCAGCCAGGTTCGGGCCACCAACTGCCAGTGCGGTAGCGTCACCGCCCGGGCCAGAACGGCCAGGATCGGCTCGTCAAGGCCGATCCGCCCGGCCGCGTCCGTGACCAGTTCGTCCCGGTCGGGTCGCAACTCGGCCAGCCAGGTCGCGGGCACGAACTCATGGCCCCGCTCGGCTTCGTCGATCTGATCGACGGCCCGACGCAGGACGTCGTTGCCGCGACGGAACACGGCCCTCATCTCCGCCCACAGACGCAGCAGCGAGTCCGACTCGATCCCCGGATCGAACTGCTCGACAAGCGGTCTGCCCGCCTTCAGGCACTGCCGCCGCTGGTCATCGTCCATGACCTGCGGGTGCACGACCAGCTTGTCTCGCCACTCGATCTGACGGCGGAACACGGTCAGATAGAAGTTGACCATTTCCCGGTAGGCCGGCCGGGCCTTCAGAATCGCATCGGCCCGACGATCCAGTGCCTTGAGGTCCTGATCAATCCGCCTGTCTGACGAAACCGAACCGTTCATCGCGAGACCTATCCTGCTTCAGCCGGCTCGGCCTGCATCTTGTACAGACTGGCCCGGTCGCCCAACAGAATCAGCAAACGAACGTCACGCTTGTCCAGGACGGCCGCATCGGGGAAGTCGTCCCGGATGGCCTCCAGGCGTGCATCGGCCGCCGCCAGCATATCCTCGCGGTCGCCGAATATGAGCCCGCCGCTGGGGCAGGCCGTCACGCAGGCCGGCAGGAGCCCGGCGTGGACCCGGTCCACGCACATGAGGCACTTGTGCATCTGGCCCGTCGCCGGGTCCTGACGCGGTAGGTCGAACGGGCAGGCCCGGCGGATGCGCTCATAGTCCTCCGCGGCCGTCAGCTCGTTGTACAGCACGGCGCCGGTCTCCTCGTCGATGGTGATGGCGTCCTTGTTCTCGGCCGCCTGACGACACGGTGCGTCCAGGCAATGGCGGCAGGAGCTGCGCATGAAGTTCCAGACCAGCGTCCCGTCCGGCCGCTCGGCCTCGTTGAAGAGGATCAGCAGCCGCTGGGTCGCCGACAGGTCCGGCGGATTCTCGTAGCTGCCCCGATTGACGGGCACCTCCTCTTCCGCTGCCAGTCCGTTCCACTGCTTGCAGGCCACCTGGCAGGACCGGCATGCGAAACACTTGGTTGTGTCCATCAAGAATGACTTACCGTTCCCTGAGGGACCGGGTGAAATGACCGGTTCATCTGCCATGGCTTATGACTCCTTTACCACGTCAACCATGAAGGCCTTGCTTTCGGGAATCCGCGTGTTGGGATCGCCCACGTTGGGGGTCAACAGGTTGCCGCTGCTCAGCCGCGTCTTGTCCATCGTTGGCGCGGCCCACCCGAAGCACCAGGGGACGCCCACCTGATGGACGGTCTCACCCTGGATGGTGAACGGCTTGAACCGCTTGGTGACGATGGCCACCGCCTGGACCTCGCCCCGGATGCTCCTGACCCGCACCCGCTCGCCGTTGGCGATGCCCTTTTCCGCGGCCAGTTCCTCGGACATCTCCACCCACATCTCCGGCTGCAGCTCGTTGAGCCAGGGGACCCAGCGAGTCATCACGCCGGTCTGCCAGTGCTCGACCACCCGATACGTCGAGCACACGATGGGGTATTGCGGATCGCCCGGATCGGCCAGCAGGTCCATGCCCCCCACGGGGGGTATGTGGGCCACCGGGTTGCTCCGGTTCGGGTGGCCCATCGGGTTGGTGGCCAGTGGGGACTCCACCGGCTCGTAGTGCTCGGGCACCGGCCCGTCCTTCATGCTGGCACTGGCCGGGTAAACGTTGCTGAAAATGCGCCCGACGCCCTCGGGCTGCATGATGAAGGGTAGATAGGAACTTTCGTTGAGCGTCCCGTCCGGATTGTTGAGCGGCGGGGCGCCGCCGTCGGGTACGTCGCCGACCCATTTCCCTTCAGCAGCGTTCCAGGCGATCACCGGCGTCTGAGGCTTGAACGGATTGCCCAGCAGGTTCACGCTGGCCCGATTGTAGATGATGCGGCGGTTGACCGGCCAGCACCACGACCAGTTGGCGTTCAGTCCGATGCCCTCGGTCTCCCGCTCGCGCTTGGCCATCTTGTTGCCGGCCTCCTTGGTCCAGGAGTTACAATACAGCCAGTTACCCGAGGAGGTCGTCCCGTCGGCCTGCAACGCCGAGAAGCTGGGAACCAGATCGCCCGCACTGTATTGCGTCTCGCCGACGACGGTATCGACCAGGAAGTACCCGTTGATCTCCTTGGCCAGAAGATGCGTGGGCACCTCCGACCCGCCGAAGTAGTCCCACTTCAGGTTCAGAATCGGATCGGCGAACACGCTGCCGTCGGCCTCGTACAGACGCCGCACCTCGGTGAAGATCTCGTTCATGATCTCCGCGTCGGGCATGGCCTCGCCCGGCGGATCCACGGCCTTGTAGCGCCACTGGGCCCACCGGCCGGAGTTGGTGATGCTGCCCTCCTTCTCCACAGAGGCGGCGCACGGCAGTTGCCACACTTCGGTCTGGATGTCCGCGGGATTCATGCCCGGCCCGCGCCAGAACTCGGCCGTCTCCGAGTCGTAGATGTTGACGTTGACCAGCCAGTCGAGCTTGGCCAAAGCCTGCCGCACCTTGTTGGCGTTGGCGCTGCTGTTGGCCGGGTTCTGCCCCCAGGCGAAGAGGCCCTTGATGGTCCCGTCGTACATCGCGTCGAACAGGGTCTGCCAGGCGTAGTCGACCCCGTTGTCACGCTTGGGTAGCCAGTCGTAGCCGAAGTCGTTGTCCGAAGTGGCCGCACTGCCGAACATGCTCTTCAGGAAGCTGACCGTGTACTTGGGATAGTTGCCCCACCAACTGAGGCTTCGCGGTTCCACCGTCGCTGGCGTCCATCGTCCGTTGTACACGCTCAACGTCGTGTCCGACTCCTGCGGACTCTTGAGGTAGCCCGGCCAGATGTGGAACAGCAGGCAGTGGTCCGTCGAACCCTGCACGTTGGACTCGCCGCGCAAGGCGTTGACGCCGCCGCCGGCCACCCCGATGTTGCCCAGCAGAAGCTGGATCAGCGACATGGTCCGGATGTTCTGGGCGCCGACGGTGTGCTGCGTCCAGCCCATCGCGTACATGATCGTGCCGGAGCGGTCGGGCAGATAGCAGTTGAGCACGTACGTCTCGTACACCTTCTGCAGAAGCTCGGTGGGCGTGCCCGTGATGCCCGACACCGTCGCCAGGTCGTACCGCGAGTAATGGTCCTTGAGAATCTGGAACACGCAGCGCGGATGTTGCAGGCTGCGGTCCTTGACGATCACGCCGTCCTCGTCGGTCTCGAAGACCCAACTGGAACCGTCGTAACTGCGCTTCTCCGCGTTGTAGCCGCTGAACAGGCCGGTCGAGGGGTCGAAGGCGTAGCCCTCGGCCACCACGTACCCGGCGTTGGTGTAGTTGGCGACGTACTCCTCCTGGATGAGGTGGTTCGCCAACAGGTAGTTGATCATGCCGCCCAGGAACGCGATGTCCGTCCCGCTGCGAAGCGGCGCGTAGACGTCTGCCTTGCTGGAGGTACGGGTAAAGCGTGGGTCCACGTTGATCAGCTTCGCCCCCCGCGCCCGGGCCTCGGCCACCCAGCGGAAGGAGATGGGATGGTTCTCCGCCGCGTTCGAGCCCATGATCAGGATGACATCGCTGTTCTGCAGGTCGATCCAGTGGTTGGTCATCGCACCCCGCCCGAATGAAGCCGCCAGACTGGCGACCGTGGCGGAGTGTCAGTTCCTCGCCTGGTGTTCGATGTACACCAGGCCCAAGGCCCGGAGCATCTTCTGATAGAGCCAGCACTCCTCGTTGTCCATCGCCGCGCTGCCCAGCGACGCGATCCCCAGTGTGCGGTTGACCGTGCTGCCCGCGGCGTTGGTTGCCTCGAACGTCGCGTCCCGAGTCGCCTTGATCCGCTGGGCGATCGCCGTGACCGCTGCGGACCAGGATATCTCCGTCCACTCGTCGGCCCCCGCGGCGCGGTACCGCACCGTCTTCAGGCGGTTCTCGTTGTTGGCCATCTGGTACAGCGAGGACCCTTTGGAGCAGGCCGTCCCTTCGTTGATCGGGTGCTCCGGGTCGCCTTCGATGTTGATGACCGCACCGCCGGACGCGTCCACAACGAACCCGCACCCCACCGCGCAGTATGGGCACACGGTCGTGGTGCGGGTGGCCTCCGCAAGGTTCTTGCGGAGCTCCACGGCGTGAGCCTTCACCGGGTGGAGGGCAAACCCCATCCCGGCGACGGCCACCCCCGCGGTTACCGCGGAGGTTTTTAAAAACTCTCTGCGTGTGACTAGCATCCGTACCTCCTGTGCTGGAAAGGACCCTGACGACTCAGAGGAATTGGGCAGCTGCAATAATGCCTATAACGATGTCTTGATCTGGAATAGAGGTGGGGAGAGGCGCGGTGGATGCCGGTCAACAACCCGACCGAACCTGGAGCACAGGACCACCCGGCCGCGGCGTCCATCGCCGGGGACGCGACCAGCCAGCGCAATCCCCGCGTCGCCGATCGAGCCGACCCATCGAGAATCGGGGTGCTCGACCAGTTCCGAAAGTATGGACTCTGCCCGCGGCCCGGAAGCCCTGTCCGTCCAGTCATTGCGGAGCGCTCCTGCACATCACTGTGCACGCGCCCCTCACCAGCCACCCCCAGTATGGCCAAACGGCACCGCCCAGTCAAGCGGGAAGAGGCTCTTAAGTCACTGCAATACAAGGAGTTTCGTTATGTTCTGCCAAGCATAACGCCCCCCTCGCCGGCGGGTCGCCGCGCATCTGGCCCGCCGCCGCGCGGTCAGTGCTACTGTGCGCCGCGGGGGCGACGATCCCTCGCCCACTGAGCGGGGCAACACATCCCTTGCTGAAACCCGCGCTTCCATCATGCCGGGGCCAACCGGTCGGGCCACGTCCGGAGCAGCCGGTTTTTCTCAACCTCAGGTTCACAACGGAGGTGTACGCCCGGCTCAGGGGCGGGGGTGCGCGGCGGGTCGACCGGCGGGTGCGGTGTGGTCTGCTTTCCACGGGCAGTGGCCATCGCCCTCCTACGGGTACATTCTCGCTTTCTTGTTTAAGCGTCTTAACGTGTGACTGAACCCCGGGGTCCACCTGTCCCACAAACGATCGCCCCAGCGCTCGGCAGTCGCGATCAAGCCGAAGGTCGAGCCTCGAGTTTCGAACCAGAGCGGAACGCCAACGTAACCCTCGCTGCCTTGGCAACATGCGCCTCTCTCTCTATACTGACCATCGTGTCGGGCGGCCCGCAGCAGACGACGTACGCGACCGCCGCCGCCCGTTCGTGGATCCAGGCCCCGTGGAATCAATCCGACCAGATCATCCGACCGACGAAACGGACCCCGAAAAAACGGAGCACGAACGGGCAGCTCGAGACCAGACCATCGAGTGGCCTATTCGCCGATATCACCGCTCGGGGCGGCAGACCGCCCTTCAGGACCGGGTGGTTCGCGAGCAGCGCGTCGAGCTGTTGCTCAACGGTGTTCCCCTGCTGGCCATGCTCGCCCTGCCCCGAGACGTGGAAGCCCTGGCTCTGGGGTTCCTCGTCTCCGAGGGCCTCTGGCGCGACTGCCAACGCCTGCCCGAGGTGTGTTTCGACCCTTCGGCCGGACGCGTCGATTGTACCGGACCGTTTGATGAGGACGCGGCCGAGAGCATTCATCGCCGGTGGACCTTCGGTACCGGTTGCGGCGGGGGAGGAACCGCTCGCGACCCCTCGGTATTGGCCGAGTGTCGCCCGCTCGCCAGTCGGGTCACCGTTCCGGCCGCCCGCTTGGCGGCCCGGGGGCGCGAGTTCAGCCGCCAGGGCGCCCTGTACCGCTTGACCGGTGGCGTGCACGCTTGCGGCATCGCCGACGCCGACCGGGTCTTGCTCTTCGCGGAGGACGTCGGTCGCCACAACGCCTTCGACAAGGTCGCAGGAATGGCCCTGCTGGCCCGCATGGATCTGTCCAACAAGATCGCCCTGACCACCGGCCGGCTCTCAGCGGAGATCGTGGGCAAGGCCGTCGCCCATGGAGTGCCCCTGTTGGCCTCATCGTCGGCGCCGACGGCCATGGGCGTCCAATGGGCCCGCCGCTTCGGTATGACACTCGTCGGATTCCTGCGCGGTGGACGCATGAACGTCTATACCGGCTATCAACGCGTGACGGGCGACTCCGAACCGGGCGCGGCGGAGGTCGGCGGCGAGCCACCGACGGCCGGTGGCCGATCGCCGGAGGCCGGGGCCTGATGGACCACGCCCGGACCATCCTCTCGGTCGTCGGTCCCCATTCCGGCTGCGGGAAAACCTCGTTTGTGATCCACCTGGTGCGGCACATCCCCGGCCTGGGCTGCCTCAAGATCAGCCCGGGCGGCGATCGGCTCCAGCAGCGGCCCGGACGCGGCAAAGCGATCCGGCCGGACTACGATCTGGAGGATTCCCAGCGCCTCGAACGCTCCGGTACAGACACCGCGTTGTACCTGACGGCCGGGGCCGCTGTGGTACACCGATTGCGGCACCGGCGTGACGGGTTGGCAACGGGGCTGCACGCAGCCCTTGCCCTGTACCCGGAGAGCACGCCCATCGTGGTCGAGAGCTCCCGCGCCGTGCGCCTGCTTCATCCGGCAGCCGTCGTCCTGGTGGTCCGTCCACCGATCCGTGAAATGAAGCCGACCACGGAAGCCATCTTACCGCAGGTGACCGACTTGTTGATCAACTCCAGTGACCCCAGCTTTGCGCTCACCGCGTCCCAATGCCTGCAGCGAGATTTCCCCTCCCTGAAACCCCGATTCACCTGGTCAGCCGACCTGATCCGCGAACCACCGCCCCAGCGCCTACTGGCCCGCTTGCGGACCCTGCTCACGCCACGGTAGTGCGGTGTCACAATCACGCGGTCTCAGGAGTCGCCGCCGCGACGAGTTGGAGCACGTTCCCACCGCCGACTTCAGCCACCATGTACTCTCTGCGTTCGCTTCGATGCCCCGACGGCCTCTGGCGGACAAAGCTCACATAGAAAAGCCGTGCGACAACCGTTTTCGCCCAAAGCACTTAGTGCTCTGGCCCGATGAGTGGACCGAAAAACCTGAAGGCAAGCCACGAAATGCGCTGTATAATGACCCTAGCAGTTCCATTGCACCGGTCAGATGTGAGACGCACTTAGAGACTGAAGATACACCCAACGCGGCCGAGTCCGGCGCGGTCCGGGCGGTCGGGGCGAGAGAGGGACGCCACCGCGGCGCCCCTTTTCTGTAGGGATCGCCGAGGCAATATTCGAGTTCGTCCTCTGCCCAGACCGGTAGCTCTGCGCCGTCGGCCACGATAGGCGAGCGGCGGACAGTCCGGTTTGCGGTTGGGGATATCGTAGGGTCTGCCCCGGGCAGTGTTCTCGTTTTGTCGCCTCGTAGGGCGTAGGGAGGTCTGCTGATTGGAGGCGGGCCGCCTGACCGGATGGTCACTAACCACAGCCCCGTCGGGCGCGCCCAATCGATGAGTCTGTGGAGGAGGTTCTGCCATGAAGAAAGCTGTTCTAAGTGTGCTCGTGGGACTGTTCATCTGCTCGCCGGCGTGGGGCGATCTGACCTACCGCGACAGGTCGCAGGCTCAAATCGTCACGGCGGCTAACCCGATACCCCTCGGTGAGGGCTCGGGCCTGCGCGGCGGCACCCCGATCTACGACAGCCTGGGGCCCGGCACCGGCGGATACATCTACGAGCCGCCGGGCCTGGGCGTGATCGGTGAAGACGACTGGTCGCCCTGGCCGACCAGTAGCCCATGGTGCGGCGTTACCCAGGTCACTTTCGCTGGCGGCGTCACGGCGGCCGACGGGCTCTTGTGGTTCAAGTTCTACACGGATGCAACCGCCAGCCGGAACTTCGCCACCAGCTTCGGTGTGGTGCTCCCGACCGCTGGGAACTTCATCTGGCAGATTACGATCCCGTGGGTACCGTCCTTCTGGCTGCCGCCCGTATACCACCCTTACTCGCTGGAAGTCGTTGCCAATACCACCTTTACCGGCGGCGGCGGCACGTTCGCGACCGACATTTCCGCCCGCTGGGCCCTCACCACGCCGGATGCCGTTGTAGTCGGGTCCAATCTGACGACCTGGGGAGGCGGGTACCAGACCGGCCTGGGTCCGCTGGTCCACGCCTTCCGCTTCGAGGTTCCCGAGCCGACGACCCTCGCCCTGCTCGTGGGCGGAGCGGCGTTGGCCTGTTCCAGAAGAAGGAGATAACCGCCTGATCTGAAGACGTATCGGCTACGCGAACGGGCCGGGGGAGCGATCCTCTGGCCTGTTCTTTTTGTCCACGCACTCGGCTTTGACGACAGACGTATGGATAAGATTCGTGCGGCACGGCCGCCATTTCGGGAGACGGATATCATGAAAACCACTGCACAAACCATGCTTTTGCTTGCCCTGATGGCGGCGCCGGCCGCCGCCGAGCTGACCCACGGGAACCGCACCGGCCCGATCTTCACCGCCGAGCGCGCCGGGATTCCCGACACAGATCTGCGGGCCTACACTGGTTGCTATGACAGCCTGTATGCCGGCGTGGCTGGCTATTGGACCAACGGCCCGACGCTGGGCGCGCTGGGCTACGATGACTACAAGACCATCAGCCCCACAAGGCTCTCGGCGATAAAGTTCGTCGGCGGGCTGACGCGCGTCACCGGGCTCGGTGGCTCTGCTGCGGTGATGTGGTTCGAGTTCTACGATCCGACGAGCATGAACCTTCTGACGACCTTCGGCGTGCTCCTTGGCACGCCCGGGAACTGGATTTGGACGATCAATACGGGCTGGCCGCCGTTCAAGATTCCGCACTCGGCCCTGTACCGGATCGTGACGAACACGACGCTCACCGGCGGTGGTGCTTACTCGACGACGATCGGAGGCCACTGGTTCTTTACCTCGTCGGACGCTCTGGTCGTGGGTTCGAACAACCCGGCCATCGGACCGCCGCTCATCACGACGGCCTATGGCGCCACGTTCCCGTCGGTCCACTGTTTCGCCTTCATCGATGTCCCGGAGCCGACGACGCTGCTACTGCTGGGCTGCGGGATCCTGTTGGCTTGCCCGCGGCGTGTGCGATGAAGACCGGGCAATGACGTAAACAGGCCGCGCGGTGGCGGCGGGTCGGTCTTCTGACTCGTTCAATGTAGGGGTCGCCCGGGCACCGTACTCACCTCGCCGCCGCCGCGCTTCTGCCCGGATGCTCTACCCGTCGCTGTCCTGCGGTCCGTCCACTCCAGGCTTGGACCAGCGGGCGAAGTGACGCTGGCAGGCGGAGGCGAGGCCTTCTTCCACCTCGCAATGGAAATCGTGATAGGCTTTCAGCAGGGCCCGGCCCTCGGCCGTCAGGTTGGTGCCGCCGCCGTCGCGACCACCGCGCTGCGGCTCCACCACGGTCAGGCCCGTCCGCTGCTCGATGAGTCGCAGGTGCTTCCACGCCAGCCGATAGCTCATCTGGAGCTGCTTCGCCGCCGCGGACAGCGACCTCGTCGCGGCTATCGCCTCGAGCAGGCGGACCTTTCCGGGCCCCAGTGCATTGTGCCCCTTGACGTCGACCCACAGGCGCAAGCGCCCTTCCCAGGTTCCCGGCGGTGCGTCGCTCTGAGCTTTCTCTCGGCCTTTGCGCGGACCGCGCTGAATGCGTGGCATCTGCCGTCTCCACGACCTGATCGGCTGGCCTGAATCTCCCCTGCGCCGCCCGATCAGGCACACCCTCTTCCGCCTTCGGCGTCGGATAGCCGGGGCTCAGTCCTGCGGCGCGGGCCACGGAGGCGACGTGCGCCTGGCGCCGGCCCACAGTGGCGACGGAAACCGTTTCGGCAGCTCGGCTACGAGTGCCGGACGCACGACGATGATCAGCTCCTGTTCGGCTCGGCACTCCTGCAGGGCCGTCTCCAGAGCGGGAGCCCATCCCTGGCCGCGAAACTCCAGCGGCCCGACCTCGTCGATGGCCACAACGTCCAGGTCGTCACGCACCGCCGCGATGACGGCCGTGTTCCCCTCGTTTATCGCAGCTTCGATAAACTGGTAAACCCCTACGGTGGGGGGGGACACGGGCGCCTTGGCTATCCGGGCCAGCGCCCGCCGCCGGCCGCTCCGCAGGTCCAGCAGGTCGTAGCCGATGCGCTGGCCGTCCTCGAACACCGCCAGCGAGACAATACCGCCGACCGAGCGTCCGCGCTCAACCAGGCGATCCAGGTATTGACAGAGGAACGTCGTTTTTCCCTCGCCCCGGCCTGCTGAGAGAATCTCCACACTCATTGCGGACATCTCATGAGCGTGAGGGCGGCCCGTGCCGCTGCCAACCGCCCCGCCAACTGCGCCCATTGCAGCAGCGATCCTTGGAGGACAGTCCTGCCGCACGGCGCGCAACGGATCTTATAGCACAAACGCCGGCGCGCGTCCTTATTGCTTTTGCGGTAAAGCCACACTGAATCAGCACTCCAATTGGAATGCGAATTGCTGCCTGTTCGGACGCGAAGCCGAATGGCTGGTGTACATGCGTCTTTTTTTTTGGGGCGCGATATGCTTCGCAGAGCACATCGCCTGGGCGGACGCCTCTGCCTCGTCCGCAGCTTCACCCTGGTGGAGCTGCTTGTTGTCCTATCCATCATCGCGTTGCTGATGGCCATCCTGCTGCCTTCGCTCAAGCGGGCCCGCCAGCAGGCCAACGAAGTCGTCTGCGCCGCCCGGCTCAAACAGTGGGGCGTCGCCTTCCATTGTTACGCCGGTGAGAACCGCGGCGCCTTGCCGCACTGCGACGGCCTCGACCGCGGACCAAGCCCCATCACCGACCCCGGCATCAGCAAAGAGGACCTGGCCGACTGGCACGGGTGGATCGACCTGCTCCCGCAGACCATCGGCTACAAGCCCTGGCGGGACTACCCCATCCGGCAGCACCCCGACCGCGGCACGTTCTACCAGTGTCCGACCGCCCGCCTGGCGGAGCCCGAGAATCTCTACGGTTACTGGCCCCGGATCGACGGCTGGTTCAGCTATGCCATGAACGCCTGCCTCGAACTGGACCGCAACGCCTGGCGCCCTCCCGACGGGCTCGACTGGCCGATGCCCTCGTTCCTGAACACCGCCAGGATCGCCTGCCCGCAGCGCGTCGTTCTGCTCTTTGACCAGTTGCTGGACCCCAGGAAGGGCTACGGCGGTGCAGTGCGTTATCGCGATGCCGGAAAGCACTGCGGTGGCTATCCCATCGCCTTCTCCGCCCGACACCCGCGCGGCCGCAGCACCCTGGGTGGAAACATCCTGTTCTGCGACGGACACGCCGGGTGGCAGCGGACGGTGTGGAAGCCGACTTGGGAGGACTGGCAGATCGGCCGGCAGCAGGGGCCTCCGCGCGACGACCCGGACTGGTACCCGTATCCGCCGGCACGCGACGGCGCGAAGTAGCGCCGCCCTTTGCATGGAGAGCAGGTAACGCGTCGGCGTTCGACGCGATTCGTTCGTTTTTCGGTTCTTGGTCCTTTGGAGGAGGCAGAAGCATGAAGAGGTCTTGGCTGGGGGTTGCCATTATCGGTTTGATCACCGCAGCGTGGGGCGGCGCCGCCTCGGCACAGTCCCTCGATCTGTCCATCCACGACGTTCAGTTCACCGCGGACCCCGGCGGCGTCTCGCCGTACAACGGTCAGACGCACAACGTGCTGGGCGGCATCGTGACCCACGTCAAGCCCTGGGGGAGCAAACCGCGGGTCTACATCCAGGATCCGCTCGCCCCGGCCTGGGGTGGCATCCTGGTCAAGGACTGGACCGCCGGCGGTCTGGCCCAGAACGTCGCCGTGGGGGATCGCATCGACCTGAGCGAGGTCCTCGTCGAGGAGGCCAGCGGGACCACGACCCTCCAGTTCGGCGGGTTCCTCGCCCCGAACGCCACCTTCACGGTCATGGGCACCGCGCCCGTGCCCGACGCGCTGGTGCTCACCTCGGCCGACCTGGCCGCGCCTGTCTACGACCCCATCAACGACACCTGGTTTGTCGCCAACTACGACAGCGAGCCGTACGAAGGAATGCTGGCGACTCTGCCGGGTGTTGACGTCGGGACGCTCGGTCTGGGCAAAGCCGAAGACAACTACGAGTTGCTCCAGGGCGGCGACGCGGCCTGGGCCGCCGATTTCATGAACTGGGACGCCGGCGGGCCCTACCATCCAAACATCTACGCCGGCGCCCGCCTGGCCGGCATCACCGGCGTCGTCGAGCAATACGTCGGTACCGACGACGCGGGAACGCAGTGGGACTACTACCAGTTGTTCACCCGCTCGACCGATGACATCGTGCCCCTGGTCATCTCGCTCTCCCTCGACGTCAAGCCCGGCGCCTGCCCGAATCCGCTCAATCGCATTGGCCGCGGCGTGCTGCCGGCCGCGCTTCTCGGCACCGATGATTTCGACGTCGCGACCATCGACGTCTCTAGCGTCCTACTGGCTCGTGCCGACGGCATCGGCGGCAGCGTCGCTCCGCACGAGGGCCCGCCGGGACCGCACTCCGTCTTCCAAGACGTGGCCACGCCGTTCGACGGCGATCCGTGCGGCTGCCACAACCTGGAGGGCGACGGGATCGTCGATCTGGCCATGAAGTTCAGAACCCGCCAGGTGGTGACCGCACTGCTGCTGAACGACGTGCCGGCCGGTGACACGGTCGAACTGGTCGTGACCGGCACTCTGCTCGACGGGACCGCGTTCGAGGCCCACGACTGCGTCACCATCGTGCCCAGGCAAACGAAGATTCGATGGGCCGTTCGCCGGTAGCGGTGGGTCGGGAACCGTCGTCGGCCGCCAGGGAAGAACGCGGCATGTATGATTCGTGCAAAGTCGCTGTTGTGCTGGGTGTCGTTCTGCTGGCAGTGCCGACCCCGGGCGCTTTGGGGCAGGCCCCGACCATCTGCGACATCCAGTACACCACGAACGCCGACGGAAGCAGCGTCTACGACGGCCAGGTTATCGACTGCGCCGGCGGGATTGTGGTCGGCAAGTACTTGGGCAACCGTCCCAGGATCTTCCTTCAGGACCCCGACTGTCCCGTGGTACTGGCCGACCCGGACTGCCCCGACGGTTGGGGTGGCATCCAGGTCAAGGACTGGACCTGGCCCTATCAACTCTACAACGCCGTTCAGATCGGTGACTGGGTCGAGCTGACCAACGTGCGCGTCGAGGAGTACGTCGGCGTCACGTTTCTCCAGTGGCAGCCGGAAAACAGCCCCGGTTTCACCAGGTTCCCCGGTTACTTGCTTCCTCCGGTGATCCCGGTTGCGCTGGACGACATCCCGGCCCCGATCGGGTACCCCGAGGACCGGTGGTGCGTCGAAAACCACGACGCCGAGTGCTACGAGTCCATGCGTCTGGTCGTCCGGGACGTGACCGTCGCAGAGATGGACCTGGGCAAGGCCCGGGACAACTACGTTCTGGCCGACTCCGGGACGCACGGCGTCTGGGCCGCCGACTACATGAACGGTGACAAAGTCCTCTGGGAGGATTACCACCCGTACGTCGAGACGGGCCGGCACTTCTGCGCCGTCGCCGGGCTCTTCGAGCAGTACACCAGCGGAAGGTACGACTACTACCAGTTGGTCACGCTTCACAGCGATGACCTGGCCGTGTGCGGCGACGGCGACAGCGACGGCGACGTGGA